>CACEXV010000001.1 GCA_902563575.1 uncultured Pelagibacteraceae bacterium | reverse complement strand
TTTGGAAAAATTATCAAAAAATCTTACGTTAGTAAAAAGTTTATATGATACCAATACCGACTTTGTAAGTTTCGTTAAAAATCCAACTTATTTAAAAAATCAACAAAATGAAATTGTAAATAGTTTATCAGATCTGATGAAATTCGATTTAACCTTAAAAAACTTTCTTTTATTATTGATAAAAAAAAGTAGATTATTTTATTTACGAAAGATAATAGATAGTTTCTTCAAATTGCTATCTAAAGATAAAAACGAGATTGATGCATCGTTAACTTCAGCAAAGAAACTCGATGACAATGAGATAAACAATATCAACACAGAACTGTCTCAAGTTTTAAAAAGCACTATAAAATTCAAATATAAAGTCGATGAAAGTTTAATAGGAGGCTTGAAGATACAACTTGGTAGCTTGATGATAGATACGTCAATAAAAAACAAATTAAAAAAATATGAAAAAGCAATGATGGAGCAATAATGGAAATCAATCCCTCTGAAATTACTAAAATATTGAAAGAACAAATAAAAAACTTTGGTAAATCTGCTGAAGTATCTGAAGTTGGTAAAGTTTTATCAGTAGGTGACGGTATCGCAAGAGTTTACGGATTGGACCATGTTCAAGCCGGTGAGATGGTTGAATTTAATGATGGCTCTAAAGGAATGGCTCTGAATTTGGAAAATGACAATGTTGGTATAGTGATATTTGGAGATGATAGGCAAATCAAAGAAGGTGACACTGTAAAAAGAACAAAAGCAATTGTTGACGTGCCAGTAGGCAAAGAATTATTAGGTAGGGTTTTGGACGGGCTTGGCAATCCGATTGATGGCAAAGGAAGTTTGGATAAATCAATTAAGAGGAAAAGAGTTGAAGTAAAAGCTCCAGGAATAATACCAAGAAAATCAGTTAATGAACCTATGCAAACAGGATTGAAAGCTATTGATAGTTTGATCCCAATTGGTAGAGGACAGAGGGAGTTAATTATTGGCGACAGACAAACCGGGAAAACTGCTGTAGCAGTTGATACTATAATTAATCAAAAAAAAATTAATGAAACTAATGATGAAAAAAAGAAACTTTACTGTGTTTATGTGGCCATCGGGCAAAAAAGATCAACGGTTGCACAAATAGTAAAAACACTTGAAGATGCCGGCGCCATGAAATATACAACTGTCGTTTCAGCTACGGCGTCAGACTCAGCTCCACTTCAATTTTTAGCGCCATATACTGGGTGTACTATTGGTGAATATTTCAGAGATAATGGAATGCATGCTTTAATAATATACGACGATTTATCCAAGCAAGCAGTTGCTTACAGACAGATGTCCCTTTTATTAAGGAGACCACCAGGAAGGGAAGCTTATCCAGGTGACGTATTTTACTTACATAGTCGACTTTTGGAAAGAGCGGCTAAACTTAACGAAAATGAAGGCGGCGGCTCTTTAACGGCTCTTCCAATTATTGAAACACAAGCTGGTGACGTATCAGCATATATTCCTACAAATGTAATTTCAATTACTGATGGTCAAATTTTTTTAGAGACCGAACTTTTCAATCAAGGTATCAGACCAGCTGTGAACGTTGGTTTATCTGTTTCGAGAGTTGGCTCTGCTGCACAGACTAAAGCAATGAAAAAAGTCGCAGGATCTATCAAGCTTGAATTAGCTCAGTATAGAGAAATGGCAGCTTTTGCACAATTCGGATCTGACTTGGACGCATCGACACAAAAATTACTAAATAGAGGTTCAAAACTAACTGAATTATTGAAACAAAATCAATATTCTCCCCTAACCGTTGCTGAACAAGTGGTCGTTATTTTTTCAGGTGTGAAAGGATTTTTGGACAATATAGACCTAAATAAAATTAAGGAATTTGAAAATAAACTTTTAGATAAAATAAAGGCAGATAATATGGAACTATTAAATTCAATTGATACTACAGGTAAACTTGATGAAAACAATGAAATAATTTTGACAAAAATAATTGAGGATTTAAAAAAATAGATCATGCCAAGTTTAGACGATTTAAAAAAGAGAATAAAAAGCGTTAAGTCTACACAAAAGATTACAAAAGCTATGAAAATGGTTGCGGCCGCTAAATTAAAAAAGGCTCAAGAAAGTGCAGAAAAAGGGAGACCTTACAGTGATAAGATGCAAAATATAATATTAAATTTAACAAAATCATTTAAGGAAAATTCTAATGCACCGAAGTTACTTATAGGCTCGGGTGAGGACAGCACATATCTTTGCGTAATAATGACAGCAGATAGAGGTCTATGTGGAGGATTTAATACTAATATATGTAAACTTGCAAAAAAGAAAATGAGAGAGTTTTTAAGTAACGGCAAAAAGATAAAGATTATTACTGTTGGATCAAAAGGATACGACCAGCTTAAAAAAGAGTTCAACAAATTCATAATCGAAAAAAAATCTCTTAAGGATAAAAAAAAGATATCTTTTAATGATGCTGCTTTAATAGGAAAAAGAATAGTTGAATTATTCGAGAAAAATGAATTTGATAAGTGTATAATCTTTTATAATAATTTTAAAAATGTGATTACTCAAATACCTCAAGCACAACAAATAATCCCTGCTAAAATAGATAGAGTTGAAACGAAGTCTGCGGAAAAAGAAGAGTTTTATGAATTTGAGCCAGAAGAGGATGAAATACTTGAAGATTTATTGCCAAAAAATATTTCAACTCAAATTTTTAAGGCATTTCTTGAAAATTCAGCTAGCGAACAAGGATCTAGAATGACAGCGATGGATAATGCTACCCGTAATGCTGGAGATCTGGTTGACAAACTTACAATTAATTATAATAGAAGCAGACAAGCATCAATTACAAAAGAATTAATAGAAATAATATCTGGAGCAGAAAGTTTATAATATGAACAAAGAAGGGATCATAACACAATTAATTGGAGCAGTAGTAGATGTAAAATTCGATGGCGAATTGCCTGAGATATATACTGCGCTAGAAGCAAACAATAATGGAAATAGGTTAATATTGGAAGTTGCTCAACACCTAGGAGAAAGTAGCGTTAGGACTATCGCTATGGATGCAACTGAAGGCCTAAAAAGAGGAGATAAAGTAATTAACACCGAAGCTCCGATAAGTGTACCCGTTGGTCCAGAGACACTTGGAAGAATTATTAATGTTATAGGGGATCCGATTGATGAGAAAGGCAAAGTTAGCACTAAAGAAAAATGGCCAATACACAGGCAGGCTCCAAAATTTACCGATCAATCTACTGAGACAGAAATTTTAGTTACTGGTATAAAGGTAATAGATTTACTAGCACCATATGCCAAAGGGGGAAAAATTGGTTTATTCGGCGGTGCTGGAGTGGGTAAAACTGTAACAATAATGGAATTGATTAATAATATTGCAAAAGCACACGGGGGCTTCTCAGTATTTGCAGGCGTAGGTGAAAGAACTCGTGAGGGAAATGACCTTTATCATGAAATGATAGAGTCTGGTGTAATTAAAAAAGATGGCAAGGGATCGAAGGCCGCCTTAGTTTATGGACAAATGAATGAACCACCTGGAGCGAGAGCAAGAGTTGCTCTAACAGGTTTAACTGTTGCAGAGTATTTTAGAGATAAAGAAGGTCAGGATGTTTTATTTTTTGTTGATAATATTTTTAGATTTACTCAAGCTGGATCTGAAGTATCCGCTTTGTTAGGCAGAATACCTTCGGCTGTGGGTTACCAACCTACTTTGGCAACAGATATGGGAAATTTGCAGGAGAGAATTACATCTACAGGTAAAGGTTCAATCACATCGGTCCAGGCTATTTATGTGCCTGCTGATGACTTAACGGACCCAGCCCCAGCAACATCGTTTTCACATTTAGACGCTACTACAGTTTTATCTAGGCAAATTGCGGAGTTGGGTATTTATCCTGCAGTTGACCCCTTAGACTCAACTTCCCGAATATTGGACCCAAGAATAGTAGGGGATAATCATTACAGGGTAGCTAGAGACGTTCAGAAAATTCTTCAAGCCTATAAATCCTTACAGGATATTATTGCAATTCTAGGCATGGATGAACTTTCTGAAGAAGATAAATTAACAGTTGCTAGAGCTAGAAAAATACAAAGATTTTTGTCTCAACCATTTTTTGTCGCTGAGGTTTTCACTGGATCACCAGGAAAGCTTGTAGACCTTGAGTCGACAATAAAAGGTTTTGACGCCATATGCAAAGGTGAATACGATCATTTGCCCGAGGCAGCCTTTTATATGGTGGGCTCCATAGAGGAAGTTGTACAAAAAGCTGAAAAATTAGAAAAAGATAAATAGTAAATGGCTTCAAATTTTAAATTAGAAATTGTCACTCCAGAAAAAACTATTTTTACCTCAGAAGTTGATCAAGTAACTATACCATCTTATGAAGGGGAAATGACAATCTTAAAAGATCATATTGCTTTAGTCACCTTTTTAAGACCAGGAATAATTAAAATCGGGGAGAAAGATTTAGAAAATTTTTACTTGGATGATGGAATTGTAGAGTTCTCAGATAACATTCTTTTGATACTTACAACTTCAGCAAGGAACTTAAAGGAATTTAGTAACAATGAAATAGCGGCTTTACTAAAAGAAGTAAATGTGGGACTAGGCAAATCAAATTTAAGTGATAAAGAGAAATACATATTGTCTCATAAAGCAGATGCTTTAGAGGCGATTAGAAAATAGTTTTTTTAATTTCTATTAATAATTCTTCGTAAACTTTTTTTTTAAAATCAACGATTATATCTGGTAGACTTTCAATATCGACCCATTTCCATTCTAAAAATTCAGGTTTTTTTGTATTAACGTTTATTTCACTTTCTTCTCCAGAAAATCTTAGTATGAACCACTTTTGTTTTTGACCTCTATATTTTCCTCTCCATATTTTCCCTAACAAGTTTTCAGGCAGTTCATATGTCAGCCATCTGTCTAATTCATGAATAATTTTGTAACTTTTTACACTCGTTTCCTCGTATAGTTCTCGTTTTAGCGCATCAACCAGCTTTTCCTTATTATCAACTCCTCCTTGTGGCATTTGCCATTTATTTATTGGATTATCTTTTCTCTTACCCACAAATACCTGATTATTTCTATTTAATAATACTGCGCCTACCCCAATTCTTAAAGGAAGAGTCTTTTTACTCATTTACGATTGAAGCAATTTAATTGCATAATCGAGCTGATTATCAGTTTCAGTATCAATCTTAAAATTCGACTCCACCTCTTCAACGAAAATATCTGGTTCTACACCTACTTCGGAAATAGATTTTCCAGACGGAAGATAATATTTTGAAATTGTTAATCTCATTCCACCACCATTTTTAAGTGGTATAATTGATTGGACTGACCCTTTTCCATATGAAGTTTCTCCGATTAAAATAGCTCTTTTGTGATCTTTTAATGCTCCAGCTAAAATTTCTGAAGCAGACGCTGACCCATTATTTATTAATATTATTATTGGTTTGCCAGAGATGCCGTCACCAGATTTTGCAAAAAATTTTCTTGTCTCTGATCTTTTTCTTCCTTTTGTTGAAACAATTTCACCGTCATCTAAAAAAAAGTCTGTGATTCTAATTGCCTGCGCTAATAATCCTCCAGGGTTGTTTCTCACATCAATCACATAACCTAATGGATTATTTTTATTTTCAAATATCTTAATATTGTCGATGAGTTGATTATCACTATTCTCATTAAAAGACTTAAGCCTGACATATGCAATGTTCTTTCTCTTACCTATCAATTTTGCTTTTACCGACTTTACTTCAATGATTTTTCTCTCCACTTCAAATTCTAAAGCTTTTTTTACATTTTTTCTTCTAATGGTGAGTTTTATTGAAGTTCCTACTGGGCCCCGCATTAGTTTTACAGACTCCATAAGAGTTTTGCCTTGAACTTGTTCACCATCAATTTTAACAATGAAATCTCCGGCTTTTATGCCAGCTTCATCAGCGGGCGTTCCATCGATAGGGCTTATTACTTTTACAACTCCAGCCTCCATTCCTATCTCTATCCCAAGACCACCGAACTCTCCCCGAGTATCGGTTTGCATGTCCCTAAAAAGTTCCGGGCTCATGTAAGAGGAGTAAGGGTCTAATGATTGCAGAACTCCGTTTATTGCAGAGTCCATCACATCTGCTTGATCTATTTCATCAATATATTCTTTATCAATTTTTTCTAAAACTTCTCCAAATAGATCTATTTTACCATAGAGCTCATCATACTTGTTAGCATTAGCAAAATTTTGAAAGTTTAAAATTAATATTATAAGAAAAATTTTTTTTATCATATTTGTGCCTTTTCTTTGGGTATTTGCTCTTGCCACATTTTTTCTAAGTCATAGAAACTTCTTTTTTCTGGGTGAAAAATATGAACAATTACGTCTAAAGCATCAACCAGTTTCCAGTCTGGACTGTCTTTTCCCTCAATTTTACAATCATTTATGCCACTTTTTTTTAATTCGGCGCATAAGATTTCTGACAAAGATTGTATATGTCTCGATGAGGTGCCTGATGCAACAATCATATAATCCGCAATATACGTTTTGTTTTTCAAATCTATTGAAATAATGTTTATCGCTTTATTATTGTCTAGTATTTTCTCTATTAGTTTCTTAATTTTTAAAATTTCCATTAGTCAGATAACTTATTTCTTATCATAGTAGAAGATATATTAAACCTCTTATTTTTCAAAAAAATAATATTTTTCTCCCATTTTTTTGCTACAAAAGATTTTAAAGCTTTTTGGTCATATCCGGTACGGGAAAAAACTACCAATTTACAATTATTTATAATTTTTCTGTAATTTTGCCATTTATGAAAGTTTATTAAAGTATCCGAACCCATTATAAAAAAAATTTTGTTTGATCTTACTCTACTTTTAAAAAAAGTAATTACATTTACAGTTCTAGAAGATTTTATTTTTTCATCCAAGTATACCACTTCGATCTTTTTTACTTTCTTAACTATTTTAACGCATTTTCTAATTCGATTTTTCAAATTGTAAAAAGGTCTATTTTTAAACGGATTTTTTTTTGTTACTACCCAATACAATTTCTTTATTGGTAGAATTTTAAGAGCCTGTTTAGAAATTTTTAAGTGTCCTATATGGGGAGGATCAAATGAACCTCCTAATAGTGCAATTGAATAAGTTTTTGGAATTCTCATTACCTAAGATCTAGTAATTCCTTTACCATAAACTTCATATTTATAAGATGTAAGCTGATTTATTCCAACCGGCCCTCTTGGCGGTAGTTTATTTGTTGATATTCCGATCTCACCACCAAATCCGAATTCACCTCCATCCGCAAATTGTGTAGAGACATTATGCATTGCAATTGAGCTATTAACATTTTTTAAAAAATAATCAGAAGAGCTTTGACTCTTTGTAATAATAGAGTCGGTATGCATAGTTCCATATTTGAGAATATGTTCTACAGCTTCTTTAACGTTGGCAACAGATTTTACAGATAAAATTTTATCCAAATACTCAGTGCTCCAATCCTTGTTACTAGCTAATTTAAGTTCACCTTTAAATATTTTATTTATCTTTTTATCAACTCTAACTTCACATCCTTTTTTGATCAAAGACTCAATTATTGGGATACCATGTGATTGAAGCGCTGACTCTTGAATTAAGAGTGTCTCCAAAGCCCCACAAATGCTTGTTCTTCTCAATTTAGAATTCAAGACTAGACTTTTGGCCATTTGAATTTTCGAGGATTTTTCAACATACGTATGGCAAAGTCCCTCCAAATGACCAATGACATGAACTTTTGAAATTTCTTGAACTTTTTTTACTAGACCTTTCCCACCTCTAGGCACTATAACATCAATATAATTATTCATGCTTGAGAGCATGTAGTCTACAATTGATCTATTCTTTTTTTCAATAAACTGGACACAATTTTGATCTATATTTTTTGATCTTAGACTCTCTCTAAACAGATCTGATAGAATTTTGTTTGAGTAAAATGCTTCGCTTCCACCTCTCAAGATTGCACAATTACCAGATTTAAGACAAAGAGCTGCAACATCAGCTGTAACATTTGGCCTGCTCTCATAAATTACACCAATAACCCCAATCGGTGTAGTGACTCTTTTTATCAACAATTTATTAGGCTGTTTCCATTTAGCTAAAGTTTTTCCTACCGGATTCTCAAATTTTGCTATTTGATTAATAGAAGACCTAATAGCTTCTAATCTACCCTCATTTAGCACCAACCTATCAACCAGACTTTTTCTAATTACATTTTTAACATCTCTTTGATTGTTTTTTATTATCAAAAATTTATTATCTCGAAGCTTTTTATTGTAATCCTCTAAAACTTTTTTAATAATTTTATGGTCAACTTTCTTGAGTTTTTCAAAAGATTTTTTTGCTCTGGCCCCAATTTTTTTTAAATAAATCATTATATATCTACCATATCATCTTTATGAATTATTTCAGACTTACTTGGATAGCCTAAAATTTTTTCAATGTCACTGCTCTGTTTACCTTTAATTTTATTTATTTCATCCGACGAAAATGAGGATAATCCTCTTGCTAATTCCTTATTGTTTTCATTAATTACTAATACATTTTCACCTTTTGAAAATGTTCCAACAACTTTTTTAACACCTGCCGCAAGTAAACTTTTCCCATTCGATATTGCAACCATGGCGCCAGTGTCTATGCAAATTTTACCTGAGGATGAAAGAGAACTCACTATCCATTTTTTTCTTGCGTCTAAAGTTGAAATTTTTGGATTAAACCTTGTGTATAAACCGGTGTTAATCATTCTTTTTATGGGATTTTTTTTCTTTCCATTTGCGATGAACATATTGCATCCCGCATTCATACAAATCTTTGCAGCTTCAATTTTAGTAATCATACCCCCAGATCCGTAACTATTAGTGTTTTTTCCCGCTAAACTTAAAACTTTATCATCGATATTATCAATTTTAGATATTAATTTTTTTGATTTATCGTATAAGCCATCTGTATCAGAGTACAATATTAGAGTGTCCGCTCCAATAATTTGCGCTACTCTAGCCGCTAATCTATCATTGTCTCCATATTTAATTTCAGTAGTTGCTGTAGTATCGTTTTCATTTACCACAGGAATTACGCCCATTTTAAATAAATTTTCAAATGTTCTTCTAACATTAAGTGCTCTACGCCTTTGTTCTGTGTCAGATAATGAAATTAATATTTGAGCTGTTTCGAAATTATTTTTACGAAAAATTTTTTGGAATTTTTCAGCCAAATGAATCTGGCCAACTGCTGCAATAGCTTGACTCATGTCGATTTTTATTTTTTTTTGTTTTATTTTTAAGTAGCTCTGCCCCAAAGCTATCGCCCCCGATGAAACTATAACGATAGAGAGATTTTTATAATATTTCTTTATGTCTTTTATCAAACTATTTACCCAATCAGATTTGAATTTTCCATTTTTATCAACAACAGTTGATGAACCTAGTTTTATTACTATTTTTTTTGAGTTTTTAACTAACATTTTTTAATAAAATTTTTTTTACTTTATCCAAGTCTGTCTTGTTGTAGGTAGATATTATTGAATAATTTGATTTATTTTTAAATTTAAAATTTCGTAATTTTACATCAACTGTCTTTTTATCCATACAATCTGATTTATTAAAAAATATAATCTCCTTTTTTTTTACCAAAGATTTATCATAAGATGCTAGTTCAGACCTTATTTTTTTGTAGTTTGAAAATAGATTGTCTGCAGTCAAATCTATTAAGTGGATAAGAACCTTACATCTTTCTATATGTCTTAGAAATTTGTCTCCTAATCCCACTCCTTTATGAGCTCCCTCAATTAAACCAGGTATATCCGCTAAAGTAACCTCCCTATTCTTATAAAAACAAACTCCTAGATTTGGATTTAAGGTTGTAAATGGATAATCCGCAATTTTAGGTTTTGCTCTCGTTAAGGCTGCTAGCAAACTTGATTTACCAGCATTCGGCAAACCAACAATACCAATATCAGCAATTACTTTAAGTTGTAACCAAATCCAAAACTCTTCACCAACCCTCCCATTAGTTTTTTTTCTTGGCGCTCTATTAACTGAGCTCTTAAATCTTACATTTCCTAAACCACCTTCACCTCCACTGGCTACTAAAAATCTATCTTTGGTCTTTGTAAAATCATATATTAAAGTGTTGTTGTCCTCTTCGTATATTTGAGTACCTACTGGCACCTTAAGAATTAGATCTTTGCCTTTGGCACCCGATTTATTTCTTTTACTTCCAGGCGACCCATGGCTTGCTTTAAAGTGTTGCGTATATCTGTAATCAATTAATGTATTTAAATTTCTATCTGACTCAAAAACTATTGATCCTCCATCACCACCATCACCACCATCTGGCCCTCCAAATTCAACAAACTTTTCTCGACGAAAGCTAGCTGATCCAGAGCCACCATTGCCTGCTTTTATAAATATTTTTGCTTGATCCAAGAATTTCATTTTAATAATTTTAAATAACTTAAGTTATTTATAAACTTAATTGGGGATTACAGAAACAAAAGTTCTGTTTAATTTTGATTTTTTGAACTTAACTTTACCTTTGATAAGAGAAAAAATTGAGTGATCTCTTCCCATCCCAACGTTATTTCCTGGATGAATTTTTGTGCCTCTTTGCCTTACTATTATATTGCCAGGTATAACAAATTGATCACCAAATTTTTTAACTCCAAGCCTACGACCCTTACTATCTCGGCCGTTTCGCGATGATCCACCTGCTTTTTTTGTTGCCATCTTGTTATCCTATTTTTTTACTTTCTTTTTTATCTCTTTTTTTTCTGTTTTCACAGTCTTCTTTTCATTAATTATATTAGCTTCATCAATAACTTTACCGTTTTTTGCTAAAATTTTTGTTATTTGAATTTTTGAATGCCTTTGCCGATGGCCATTTTTTTTTCTAGAATGTTTTCTTCTTCTTTTATGGAAAACTAAAATTGTTCTATCCTTTACATTGTCTAAAAGTTTGGCTTCCACAGATGCACCTTCAATACTTGGGTTTCCAATTTCAGTGTTCTGGTTATCATTCAAAAGCAAAACTTTTTCAAACTTAATTGTTTCACCTTTTTTTGCATCGAGTTTTTCGACCTCTAGTATTTTACTTGTAGAAACTTTGTATTGTTTTCCACCAGTCTCAATTATAGCAAATGACATAAAATTTCTTTCTTAAGTTTTGAGGCAATATAGCTCTCAATTACATCAAGTCAAGATTATTGACGTTAAAAATTATCCTTTAAATCCCTTAATTTACTAAATATTTCCTGATCTGAAGAATTCTCAAGTTTTAAAGCTTTTTTTATTATTGTATCATTACATCTCAAAAAGATATTAGTTTTTAATTCTTCTTCTATAGTTGTAGGTACAGTTGGTTGGCGATTACTTAATTTAGAATTTATCATTAGCGCTTTTTCCTTTAAAAAAGAGTTATGAGTATCAATATCTAAACAAAATTCTAAATTTTTTTTTGTATATTCATGACCACAGTATAGACTTGTTTCTGGATTGAGATTTTTGAGTTTATTTATAGAATTAAACATCTGCTCATGTGTACCCTCAAAAACTCTACCGCAACCCAAAGAAAATAAGGTATCTCCTGTGAAAACGATTTTTTCCTTTTCAAAATGAAAAGCTATATGCCCACTAGTGTGACCAGGAACGAAGATTACTTTAAATACTAAATTTCCTATTTTATAGAAACCATTGTCGGATAAAAGAATATCAATTCCTGGTATACGATTTTTATCTTTTTCAAAGCCAAATATTTTTGAATTGTATTTTTCCTTTAATCTTAAGTTCCCATCAACATGATCTGCGTGATGATGGGTATTTAAAATATTATCTAATTTTTTATATTTTTTTATAACTTTGTCGCAAGCATTAAATTCTGATGGATCAACTATAGAAACAATATTTGATTTTTCTTCATGAATTAAATAACTATAATTGTCACTTAAGCAAGAAATAATTTCTATTTTCATATTATCCAATTAAAAAAATTCCTATTTCTGAAAAAAGATTCTTAATTTCCAGGTTGCTATTTTTTATGAGAGAAGTTTTATCATTATTTATACCTATAACTTTTTTTATTTTTATTTTTTTCTCCTCGCAATAATTAAATAAATCTTTAATGGTGCACATATGCAAATTGGGAGTATTATACCAAGTGTTTGGTAAAGTTTTTGTTACTGGCATTTTTCCAAAAAAAAGAAGATTTATTCTTACTTTCCAGAATCCAAAATTTGGTATTGAAACTATAACTGATTTGCCAATTCTCAAAAGTTCCCTCATAACTTTGTTCGGATCATAAAAAGCTTGAAGTGTTTGACTCAAAATTACGTAATCAAAAGATTGATTAGGAAATTGGTGAAGTTCTGTTTCTGCATCACCTTGAATAACAGGTAGACCTTTATGAATACATTGCTGTACATTATTTTGATTAAGCTCTAAACCTCTAACTTCTATGTTTTTATCTTTCCTAAGCAAACTCATTAAGGATCCGTCCCCACAACCTACATCTAATACTCTAGTATTGTCAGGCAACAAATTTGCGATTACTTTAAATTCACTTTTCATTTTTAAATTTCTCATACATAGAGTCTATAAAACCCTTCAATGTTTTTAAAAAATCTGGTTCATCTAGTAAGAAAGAGTCGTGCCCTTTATCTGTAACTATCTCAGAATATGAGACATCTGCACCAGATGCATTTAAGGCAATAACTATATCTTTATTATCCTTAGTTGTGTAAAGCCAATCAGACGAGAAAGATATTACCAAAAATTTTGTTCTCTGATTTTTGAAAGCTTCAACTAAGCCTCCCTTAAATTGTTTTGATAGATCAAAATAATCCATGGCTCTGGTTATATACAAAATTGAATTTGCATCGAACCTTTCAACAAATGCGTAACCCTGATGTCTCAAATAGCTTTCGACTTGGAAATCTGCATTAAAACTAAATTCGTAATCAGCCTTTTCTTGTAGTTTACGTCCAAATTTTTCCTGCATACCTTTTTCGGATAAATAACTTATATGCCCAACCATCCTTGCTACCGCTAAACCATTCTTTGGCTGAACATTCTTAAGAAAATATTTTCCGTTATCCCACACAGGGTCAGCCATTATTGATTGACGAGCCAATTCATTTAAGGCAATGTTTTGTGCACTATGACTTGCGCTACAAGCAATTGGAATAGCTGAAAAAGTTTTATCAGGAAAAGTTGAGCAGAATTGAAGTAATTGCATCCCGCCCATAGAGCCACCTGTAGCACAAAGTAGTTTTTTAATACCAAGATTTTCAAGTAAAGTTTCTTGCGCTCTGACCATGTCTCTTATAGTAATTACTGGAAAATTTAATCCATAAGGCTGATTAGTTTCAGGGTTAATATTTCTGGGACCTAGTGAACCCATACAGCCTCCTATTACATTAGCACAAATAACAAAATATTTGTTTGTATCTATTGCTTTGCCAGGACCCACGGCAGTAACCCACCATCCTTCTTTATTGGTAATAGGGTTGGTTCCTGTAACATATTGATCACCAGTAAGAGCATGGAAAACGAGTATCGCATTATTTTTGTCTGCGTTTAATTTTCCATAGGTTTCATATGCAAGAGGAAAATTATTTATTGTTTTTCCACAATCTAGTTTTAGTGGTTTTGAAACTTCAAGTTTTCTAATATTTTCAAGTTTTATATTCATCCAAAAAAAAAGCCCAGCTAAACTGGGCATCTACCCTTTTTAGCAAAATTTATTCTGCGCTTGCAATTTGGTTAAATCAGCGCTTCGAATTAGTACTAAATCGTCTTAAACTTGTCAAATTAGTATGCAAAGAGTTATAGCAATATTGATATTTTTTATATAAAAAAATACTAATTATGAGTTTTCCAAAAGCAAACAAGATAAATGCAGAAAAATACGTGGCTGGGTTAAGCTTATTTAAGCAAAAGGTAGCCAAAGTAAAATTGTCAGCCAACGAGTCTGCTTTAGGACCAAGCCCAAAAGCAATCCAAGAGTATAAAAAAGTAGCAAATAATTTTAAAAGATACCCAGATTCTGACGGTACGTTTTTGAGAAAATTATTAGCAAAAAAGTTTCATTTAGATTTCAAAAGAATTATTTTAGGTTCAGGATCAGATCAAATATTTGAATTAATATGCAAAGCTTTTATTAGAAAAGGAGATGAAGTAATTGTTCCTCAATTTAGTTTTATAATATATAGAATTTACAGTAAAATAAACGGAGCAAAATTGTTTATGCTAAAGAAAAAGATTTAAAGGTATCTGTTGCAAATATCTTAGCTAAAGTAACAAATAAAACTAAGCTAGTATTTTTGGCAAATCCTAATAACCCAACGGGAACTTATATTTCAAAGAAAGATATTTTAAAACTAAGAAAAAAATTAAGAAAAAATATTTTGCTTGTGGTTGACGATGCATACTTCGAATATGCTCAAATTAATAAAAACTTTGAGTCCGGTCTTAATCTTTTCAAAAATTATAAAAATGTTTTAGTTACTAGAACTTTTTCCAAAATATATGGCTTGGCTGGATTACGAGTAGGTTGGGGATATTCCTCGAATGAAATCATTAAATCTTTAAATATGTTAAAACCTCCTTTTAATGTAAATAGGGCTGCATTATTCGCTGCATCAGCATCTGTTAAAGATACCAAATGGTTAAGAAAAGAAATTAAACACGTCAGTAAGTGGGCAAAAAAGTTTTTTAAAATATTTCAAAGCCTAAATATAGAGACTAACTATGGTCACGCGAATTTTATGCTAATAAATTTTGACAAGGTTAAAAAAAACTCGAAAAAAATTTTTCTTAGATTAGCTAACGCCGGTATTTTAGTTAGAAAGATGGAAGTTTATAAAATTAAAAACTCATTACGTGTAACCATTGGAAGTTCTAAAGAAAATATTAAATTTTTAAAAGCTCTTAAAAAGGCAGTAAATGTTTAAAAATATTTGCATAATAGGTTGCGGATTAATTGGCTCTTCAATTTTAAGGTCTGTAAAAAAAAAGAAATTATCAAAGAAAATAACTGTCTTTGATAAGTCAATATCTGTTAGAAGGTATTTAAAAAGAAAAAATTTATGCAATAATATTTCAGCAAATTTAAAAAAATCAGTTATTGGAGCGGATTTAGTTATTATCGCCTCTCCATTAAGTGCATATGATGGAATATTAAGGGCGATAAAAGATAATCTCAAAGTGGGTACAATACTTACAGACACAGGGTCAGTTAAAAGAAAAATTAACGATGTCACAAAAAAACTAAAAATTAAGAACGTATCCTGGATCGCTTCCCATCCAATTGCAGGAACTGAGGAGAGTGGACCAGAAGCTGGTGACCTAAATCTTTTTAAGGGACGATGGTGCGTTTTATCTCCATCAAAAAAATCAAAAAAGAATGACCTTATAAAATTAGAAAAATTTTGGATGAAATTAGGAAGCAAAGTTAAAATTATGAGCTTCTCAGAACATGACCACATCTTATCTCTGACAAGTCATTTACCTCATGCGATAGCATATAATTTAGTAATTACTGCAATTCAAAATGACAATAAATCTAAAAAAGAAATTGTAAAATATAGCGCTGGCGGCTTAAGAGATTTTACCAGAATAGCTTCGTCTAATCCAATAATGTGGAAGGATATATTTTTGGATAATTCAGACAATATGGTTAAGATTCTAAGCTTGTTTGTTAAAAATATAAATAAATTTAAAAATGCAATTCGTAGAGGAGATAGTACGAAATTACTTAATATTTTTAAATTAACAAAAACTGTAAGGGAAGATATTATTAAAGCTGGGCAGGATACTGATAAACCAGATTTTGGCAGAAAAAAAAGTTAAATTAATTTTTCTGACTCCATATAGATTTTGTTTTCCAATTCTTCCATAAATTCTTTGCGGTCTTTCCCAGGTTCGATAGGCTCTAAGAAGGTGATTATAATATCTCCATTATATTTTAGGAAACTATTTTTTGGCCACACTTTGCCAGAGTTTAAAGCTACCGGCACACAGGCCATATTTAAAGTTTCATAAATTTTACCGACACCTTTTTTAAATGGAACTCTTTCACCTAATTTGACTCTTGTTCCCTGAGGAAAGATCAGTAATGGCCTTTTCTCTACAGATAAAGTATTTTTAATTTTTTCAAAGAAACCTAAATTTTCTTTTGTAGTTGTATCTCTTATTATTTCAATTGAATTAATTTTTCTTAAATACCAACCAAATAAAGGAATTCTAAGAAGTTCCCTCTTCAAGATAAAAATTGGATAATTTATTGGCGCTTGAAGTGCGAATGTTTCGAACATGGATTGGTGTGCAGAAGCAATGAAGAATTTTTCCTTTTTTTTTAAATTTTCTAAACCATTAAAAATTACTTTTGATCTCAAAATATTTTCCACAAGAAATATTACATAGTGAGCTAAAAACTTTCCAAACGATAAGGTGCTTTTTTTTGGGAGTGCTAAAGTGGGGAACGCAATTATTAAAACTAAGGCAATACCAAAGAACAAAAAAAAATTGAATATCAATGATTTTAAAAACTGCATTAGTTTTTTATAATTTCAGATAAAGTTTGTCTCTTCCTGATTATTTTCACATGATTGTTATCGATTAAGATTTCAGCGGGAAGTGGTTTTGTATTGTAATTAGAAGATAATACTGACCCATATGCACCAACATCCAATATAGCCACATAATCTTCTTCTTTTATTTTATAATATTTTTTGTAACTTGAAAATTTACAGCTTGTTTCGCATATTGGACCAACAAATTCTAAATTTTTCATGCTTCGACCTTTCGATTTTATTAAAGGAACTATAGAATGATATGCGCCGTAAAGTGCTGGCCGCATAAAATCATTCATTCCGGCATCAATAATAACAAAAGATTTTGAATTAGAATTTTTGATGTATTGTATTTTTGAAACCAATATACCTGTATTCCCGATAATTGCTCTACCGGGCTCAAAAATGATATTGCAATTATACTTTTTCTTAAACTTATCAACTAGATTAGAATATTTATCTAATTTAATCCTTTTTTCTTTAGAACTATAGGAAATACCAAAACCGCCACCTAAATCAATAAATTTAAAATGAGTTTTTGTTTTTCTAATTATTTCCTCTATTACTTTTAAAGTTTTTTTAAAAGGAACATCTGTTAGTATTTGACTACCAATATGTACACTCAAAGAATTTAATTCAATATGTTTAAATTCTTTTAAATTTTTACATACTTCTAATAGTTTTTTTCTCGATAACCCGAACTTATCCTCTGCTCTGCCTGTTGAAATTTTTCCAAGAGTTTTTGCGTCTATATCAGGGTTTAATCTTAAACCAATAGATGTTTTTCTTTTACTTGATTTAGATAATTTATTTATCAAAGCAATTTCACTATATGACTCTGCATTAATCAACAAAATTTTTCTTTTAATTGCCATCTTTAATTCATCAGTGCTTTTTCCAACACCAGAAAAAACTATCTTTTTAGGGCTTATTCCAGCATTTAAAACTTTTAATAACTCCCCACCAGAGACAACATCAGCTCCAGCGCCGAGACCTTTAAGCATTCTCAATATTTTTGGGTTAGAATTCGATTTGACTGAGAAGCAAATCAAAGGATTTATTTTTTTAAATACTCTACAAAACTGTTCAAAATTATCTTTTATAGCTTTAGCGGAATATAAATAAAATGGTGTTTGATTATTTTTTGCAATTTTCAAAACATATTTATTTTCAACTGATAATTTATTTCTTTTATAATTAATCATAATTGTAGCTCAATATAGTTATATTTTTCTTTTTTTTCACTAAACTTTGGATCTGACTTTTTTCCACATGAAGAAATAAAAAGAAAAAAAATAATTATGGACAATATTAAATTTTTCATAGATCTTTTTTATATCTTTTGATCATGTTTCTTACATTTTTGCTCGAAGTTCCTCCATATGATTTTTTGGAGTTCATTGAATTTTTTACCTCAAATATTTGTAATATCTTTTTATCTAAATTCTTATAAAACTTTTTTACTTCATCAAAACTAAGTTCGCTCAGATTCTTATCTTTTTTTTCTGCGTAGTTTACTAATTTTGAGGAAATGTTGTATGATTCCCTGAACGGAATCTTTTTTTGTTTTACTAAATAATCTGCAAAATCGGTTGCAGTAGTAAAACCACTATTTGCCATATTTAACATTCTTTTTTTATTGGGTTTAAGATTTTTAATTAATTCAGAACTTAATGAAAGGGTATCTTTCAATGTGTCAAATCCATCGAAAACCAAAGATTTGTCATCTTGCAAATCTTTGAAATAAGATATTGGCAAACCTTTCATAATAGTAAGCATAGAATTAAGTTTTCCGTAATTAATCCCGGTTCTTCCTCTGATTAATTCAGCTGGATCAGGGTTCTTTTTTTGTGGCATAATTGATGATCCAGTTAACATTTTATCATTAAAATCAATTAATTTATAAGCGTCTGAATTCAATATGATAAAGTCTTCTGCCAACCTAGATAAATGCATCGCACAAACTGCACAAGCATAAAGAAAATCTATAGCAAAATCCCTATCCGAAACCGTATCAATAGAATTAGAAGTCGGTTGCTTAAAACCAAGTTTTTGGGAGGTATAAAATCTATCTATGTTGTAAGATGTACCTGATAATGCCGCGACTCCTAGCGGTGACTCATCTAATAAATCTAAATTATTATTAAATCTCTTTCTATCTCTTTTTAACATTTCAAAATAAGCTAAGAGATAATGAGCAAAAGACACTGGCTGAGCATTTTTCAAATGAGTAAACCCTGGCATTACAGTATCTATATTCTTTTCTGATTTTAAAAGAATAGATTTCATTAATTTACTAATCTCATAAATAATTTCGTTAGTTGACTTTTTAACCCATAATTTAAAATCTGTTACTACTTGATCATTTCTGGATCTAGCGGTATGAAGAAAGCCTGCAGAGGGGCCAATAATTTCAAAAAGTTTTTTTTCAATATTTAAATGAATATCTTCATACTTAGCTTCAAACTGAAATTTTTTATTATCAATAAGTTTTTCAATTTTTTTTAATCCAGCTATAATTTTATTTCCATCTTTAATCGGAATAATTTTTTGTTTTATAAGCATTTGAGTATGCACTTTTGAAGCAAAAATATCTTGCTTATACAACCTTTTATCAATATGAACTGACGCACCTATTCTTTCAAATAACTTTGAAGGTGATCCTTTAAGTCTTTTTGACCATACGGTTTTATTTTTATTTTTCATTTTAGTATGTTATTCAATTTAAATTAATATGAAAATTAGTAAATCTTTTAAAGCCTATATTCACACTTTGTTAATTACATTTATCTGCTCTTATTCGTATGCAGATCAACAAATTATCAAGAATTTTAGTGTTCACGAAAGTCCTATTCTTATTAAGAATATAAAATTCAAAGATTTCAATCTCCAAGACGTGGATCTAAATCAAAATAAAGGCAACATCGTGGTATTAAATTTTTGGGCTACTTGGTGTGCTCCATGCAAAAAAGAAATGCCATCTTTAAGCGAATTATCAAGAAAATTACCTAATTTAAAAGTATATGCAATAAATATGGAAAAACCGAATATTAAAAAGGTGCAAAATTTTTATAATGATTTGAAAATTAATAATATCAAAATTTACTTTGATCCCGAATTTAATTTAGCAAAAAAATTTAGAATGCGAGGTCTTCCAACAACTATTTTTATAGACAAATCTGGAAATGAGTTTGCAAGAGCTATCGGAGAAATTGATTTTAATTCTAAAAAATTAATTGAGTTGCTAGAAAAAAAAATTAATCTTTGAAAAAATAAGCCAAAATTACAAGAATAATTATTGCTATAAATTGTAAAAGCACCCTTAATTGCATTAACTTATTTGAGTATTTTTTGCTGGTACTTCCACCTTTAAATAAAGTATAAATACCCAAAATTAAAACAATGGCAACAGCACCTAATAATGTGAAACCAATTAGATTAAAAATAAACTCCGACATAATAAGCTTACTATCATGAGCTACTCGTTGAATACAACAATTATTAATCCTATTTCAAAACAAAAACCAAAAAATGCAGTGATACTTTGTCATGGTTATGGTGGTGATGGTAACGATATTTCAATATTGGCGAATTATTGGAAAAATTATTTACCGGATACTATATTTCTATGCCCTAATGCTCCAGAAAAGTGTGCTGTCAGTTCAGTCGGTTATCAATGGTTTGATTTAATGGATCAGAGCAAACAACAAATTTTAACTAAATCTCTTGTTGCGGAGATGAAACTTAATGAATTAATTGATGAAGTGAAAGTTAGAAATAATTTAGATGCTAACAAAATAATATTAGGAGGATTCAGTCAAGGATGTATGATATCTTTACAGACAGGCATCAAAAGAAAAGATAAAATTAATTCTATAATAGGTTATTCAGGAAAAATAATTGATACTGAGCACTTATCTAAAAATATTGTATCAAGACCAAAAGTCATTTTGATGCATGGGGATAAAGACGAAATTGTACCAATAAATTTTTTTCTAGAGGCAAAAGAATTTTTCATTAAAAATAATTATCCAGTTGAGCTAAAATCCTTTAAAAATTGCGAACATAGGATACCTCAAGAAGGATCAAGCTTAGGGTTGGAGTTTATAAAAAAAAATTTATATTAATTGCCAAAATTACATCTTGATATAGTTTTAAGTTTCAGATAACTTTTAATTATGATTATTTCTTCTAATGATCGAGTACCTTTAGAAAAATGTCCCGCTTTAGTATTGAATGCGGACTTTAGACCTTTAAGTTACTACCCACTTTCATTGTGGTGTTGGCAGGATGCTGTTAAGTCAGTTTTTTTAGATCGAGTAAGTATTGTTTCAAACTACAAAAGAAAAATCAGAAGCCCATCCTTTGAAATGAATTTACCGAGTGTTATAGCATTAAAAAATTTTATAAAACCTTCAGATAATCCGAATTTTACAAGGTTCAACGTTTTTTTAAGAGATAAGTTTGCATGCCAATATTGTGGAGATAAAAAAGATTTAACTTTCGATCACTTATTGCCGAAGTCTAAAGGAGGTATAACTGATTGGGAGAATGTTGTAACAGCTTGTTCAACTTGCAACGTAAAAAAAGGTGGAAAGCTTTATGAAAAGAGTGGAATGAAGCTTTCTAATAAACCTTACAGACCAACAGTGGATGACCTTCATAGAAATGGCAGAAATTTTCCTCCGAATTTTTTACATGAAAGTTGGATGGATTATCTTTATTGGGATATAGAACTTGAACCTTAATTAGTACTTTTCTGAGATCGCTATTGCGATCCTGGAAGATGTTTTAATTACCTTATCTAAAACTTTGTAAACTCCTTTTTTAGTGGCACCTTCCTCATAAGCAATATCCTTGTGGTCTAACTCATCCTGTCTAAACTTAACTATTTTTGATTTTAAATCTTTTTCATCATCACCTAATTTATAAGTTTGGCTCTTGTAATGATCATCAATTACTTCCTCTACGGATGCAGTACATAACATTGCAGCTTTTTTACCTAACATTGCGGTTCCAAAACCTAACGTTATTCCTAATAAATCCCATACAGGTAGGAACCTAGTTGGTTTAATATTTCTTTTTTTTATTTCACTATCAAAGAATTCATAATGCTCAGTTTCATGAACCTTCATGTCTTCTATTTTTCTTTTCAGCTCTTCATCTTGCTTAAATGTTTTGAGCGCTAAAAGTTGACCTTCATAGATCTTGATAGCGCCTCTTTCACCAGCATGATCTACTCTGATAATCTCTTCGAGCTCATTTTTATTTGTTTTCTTCATTCTTTTTTATTAACACACTCGTTATAGCAATTATTAATAGCGAAAAAATAAGATTAATTGTAGCAAGTGAGAGGCCAAATAGTTTAAAATTTACGGTTTTGCAGCTGATTTGAAGTAAATCGAGATTATCTAATAGCTCAGTTGTACTATCAAAAGATTTAGTAGATGTTGAGCATAGAGACGATTCTTTAAATATTTCATTCTCTATACCGACATGATAAGCAGACAGGATAAAAGCGAAAACAAAAATAAATAAATTCAAAATCATAAAAATTTTTTCATTTTTATTAGTTATAAGAAAAATTGACGATACTATTAAGCAAAGAAAAAAAGGCAACCTTTGTATTAAACAGAGATTGCATGGCTTATGACCCAAGATAAATTCAATAAAATAAGCTCCGAATAACGAAATAAGACTAATACTAATTAAAAAAAAAAAATAATTTTTAACGTTAAACATAGTTCTTAATTATAAGATAAATGATTAGTGCAAATATTATGATAATTGCCGCAAGTATTATTGAGTACTTAGCACCTTTTCTTTCAATGAATGGGCCAATAGCAGCTCCAAATTTGTTAGTAAGATAAGCTACTAAAAAAAATCTCAAACCTCTAGTAAACACACATGTTATAATAAATACTACTAAATTAAACTGTATAAAGCCGCTGGTGATTGTTAGTAATTTGAAAGGGACAGGTGTAAAGCCGGCGATAAATAGAGTTACAATAAATGGAAACATCCCCCTTCCTTCAGAAAACTTATCTTTGATAAAATTAAGATTTTCATATCCATAGAGCTCAAAAATCTTTATGCCAACTTCATTAAAAAACAAGACACCTATCATATAACCAAACAAGGCTCCTAACGCAGAAAAAATTGTAGCAACTGAAGCAATAACCAGATAATCACGCCTTTTAGCTACGACCATTGGCACTATCATTACATCTGGCGGAATGGGAAAGAAAGAACTCTCAATAAATGAGATAAAACCTAAAAAATGCTTAGAAAATTTATGTCTAGCCAGCTCGACACATCTGTCATATAATTTTCTTAAAATCATGAATTTAAAATGCACAATCCTAAGGTATCTGGCAAGTTTAATATTATCCACTGTCGCCATATACGCTATCGTTATAGTTGCTGGCATATTCGGTGCTAATTACGGTTTTTCTCCAGCAGAAACTTTTATTATATGGATTTTAATGGCTATATTAATCAACCAATCAGTGACTTGGAATAAATAGATGTCTGAAAAAAAAGTAACAAATATAAAAGAGATAAATTTTGATAATTTAAAAGTAAACAGAGGCTTTTCAGATAAGTTTATAAATAGTGCTGACATTGAGAATATATTAATTAATAATATACCTCAGGTTCAATCAGCTTGGTTTAGATTTCAATCCGAATGGACTTATAACGCTTATCAATCTATGAAAGACTTAGATAAATATTTAATTCTTGTTTACTTAATTCAAAAGACATTTATTCATTATACTGACTTAATGGTAATTATATCAGAAGAAACAATGTACGCCCAAGACACATTTGAAATCGATAAAATCAATTTAATAGAAATATCAGAAGAATTAGGCATTCCAAAAGAAACGGTTAGACGAAAAATAAACGAATTAAATAAAGATGGTATACTTGAGCGTTTAGGTAAAAGAATAATTTTAAAAGTTAATGCTTTTCAAAAACAAAGACCGGTTAAAACAGTGAAGACATTGGCCTCTTTTCTTGCAATATGTTCTAATTTGATATCGAGTGAAAGTAATTTATTAACCTCGGTATCAAAAGAAAATATCGAGTCTTTCATAAGATCACATTTTACTTTAATTTGGAGATTTTACTTTAAAACACAAATACCTACCATGATAGAATGGAGAAGGTATTATGGAGATTTAGAGACTTGGGTGGTTACCGGAGTAGTATTAGTTCATCAATCGTTGAAATTAAGAGACCTTTTCAAAGGAAAAGGAATTACTTTGGATTTAAATACGATGACCAATGAAGATAAATTTAAGAGCGTATACGAGTTTATATTTTCAAATAGTGACAAAATAGTAGGTGTTAATGCATCTTCAATAGCAGAAATCACTGGTATACCCAGAGCAACCGTTATAAGAAAATTAAAATACGCATCGAAATTTGGTTTGCTGGCACGTGATAAAAATCAACTTTACGTGATTAAAAAACTTTCTCCGGTGAAAATGAAAGAATTTGCAAAAATTGCCTCAACAATTCAGCAAAGGACATATAAATTTATTGGAACCTTCTTTGAACTTTACAAGAATAAAGCTCAATTACCGCAAGCGAAATAGTTCTTTATTTTTTTCTATAAAATATATTATATTTAATTTAAGGGCGAATGGTGGAACTGGTAGACGCGCCGGACTCAAAATCCGGTGGTAGCAATACCTTGAGAGTTCGAGTCTCTCTTCGCCCACCAAGTTATGGATATAAGAAAATTAAATAGTTTAGTTGATCTTTATTTTAAAAAAACAGAAGAGGTTGACGGTAAAAGATCATTTTTAAAGTGGTTAAAACCTGGTAAACAAACTTATAATTGGGAAGATGTTACTGAAAGAATTTATAAACTAACCACAAAAATCAAATCGTTAATTAGACAAGGGGATAGATGTTTAATCTTATCTGAAAACAGACCTTACTGGTTGATGACCGATATCGCCATTATGAATGCTGGAGGTATTTCAGTGCCAATTTTCACAACTTATTCTGAAAACGATTATGAATATATTTTAAATGATTGTAAGCCCTCATTAATATTTGTTTCAAATCAAGATCAATTCAATAAAATTAAAAAGTTTATTAAAAGTGATGTAAAAAAAATAATATCCTTTGAAAAAATAGAATCAGAAAGTTTATTAATTGAAGAAATATTAGATGAAGAAATTAATGAAAAAATAGTAAATAAAGATTTAAAAAGGAATATGCCTGCTTGTATAATTTATACTTCAGGTACATCAGGAAATCCTAAAGGAGTCATCTTGAGTCATGGTGGTATTTTATCTAACTGCGAGGGTGCAGTTGAACTATTAGAAACCTTAACAAGAAAAAAGAGTCCAGTTTTTTTAACTTGGTTACCTTTATCGCATTCTTATGAACATACAGTTCAATTTATACAAATTATAGTTGGAGCAAAAGTTTTTTATGCAGAAAGTTTAGAAAAACTGATTTCTAATATGGGAATTGCAAAACCTACAATCATGACGGCTGTTCCAAGATTTTATCAAAATCTTTTTACAAAAATAAATATGAATTTTGAAAAACAATCTGGGTTAAAACGAAAAATAATAAATCAGACTTTAAACCTAGGTAAAAAAATACTCAAAAAAGAGGAGTTGAAATTTAGTGAAAAAATCACAAATTTTTTGTGTGAAAAATTAGTCAGAAAAAAAATTAGAAATCAGTTCGGCGGTAATCTTCAAGCCTTCGTATCTGGAGGAGGGGCTTTAGATCAAAATATTGGAGAATTTTTAAATGCTGTCGGCTTACCTACGCTACAAGGATATGGCTTAACCGAAGCTTCTCCAGTCGTCAGCTGTAATTTACCAGATTTAGTTAAAGTCGAAACAGTAGGACCTCCCTTTAGGACTAATAAAGTTAGAATAGCAGAAGATGGAGAAATTCTCATCAAGGGTGAAAACATTATGTTGGGATATTGGAATTTGAAAGAGGACACCGAAAAAGTAATTAAAGATGGATGGCTTCATACTGGGGACATAGGAGAATTTGATAATAATAATTATTTAAAAATTACTGATAGAAAAAAAGATATTATTGTAAATCTCGGCGGAGATAATATTTCTCCTAGCAAAATAGAAAATATTTTATGTTTGGATGAAAATATTAAACAATCATTTGTTTACGGAGACAAAAAAAATTATTTAGTTGCATTAATTGTCAGTGAAAAAGAAAATAATAAAGAAAAAATTAAACTTATAATTGAAAATATAAATAAAAGTTTAACTTTAATAGAAAAAATAAAAAAATTCGTTTTGATTAACGAAGAATTTACAATTGAAAACGGAATGCTTACACCAACTTTAAAGTTAAAAAGAAAAGAAATAATTAAAAATTATAAACAACAACTTGAAAATCTTTACTAATAATCAAATATAAACTTAATTAATTTGCTTAAAAAAACATTGATATTACTAACTTTTTTAAATTTTATAAAAAAATTAAAAAATAATTAAAAAAATTAAATTTTGAATCAAATTTGCAAATTAATTTATGTTTGACATGAAACTTTTAATATTTAATGTTTAATTAACAAACGAATCATAAAGATTTGTTTATAAACAGGGAGATAAGATGGCTAAAAGAAGAAAAAAAGCTAAAAAGAAAAAAAAAGCTAAAAAAAGAAGAAGAAGAAGATAGTTCTTTAAATTCTTTTATTTAAACGCCCTTTTTAATAACCCTAAAAAGGGCGTTTTTTTATTGCAATTCTGTAACTTGATTTCGACCAAGAGCTTTATCCATTTTTTTCTTAACTTCCTCTGGACTGACTTTCAAGACTGCCTCGAATTCAGATTTTAGCCTCTCATAAGCTTTTTCAAAAAGTTGGCGTTCTGAATAGGATTGATCCGCTATGATATCAGTGTTTTTATTTAAATCTTTTACAACTTCAGCTAATTCATAAATTTTTCCAGAATTTATTTTTTGGTCATATTCCTGAGCTCTTCTACTCCACATAGTTCTTTTTATTTTTGGTTTAGATTTTAGAATTGAAACACATTTATTTATTTGATTTATAGTGGAAATTGGTCTCAAGTTAGATTGTTGATTGATTGGAACAGTAAGAGTCAATTTTTCTTTTTCAACCAAAATCTTATAAAACTGAATATCGATTTGTCCAATAGTTGCCTTTTCAATAGATACAATTTTTCCTACACCGTGCTTTGGATAAACCACATAATCTTTTAAATTGTAAACTCTTTTTTCAGTAGGTTGTTTTTTAATTTTTTTGATTTCTGGCTTTTCATCTTGTGATGAGCCTGTAGATTTAAAGTTTGTCTCATTTACAAAAGATTTTGTATTAGATTTATTTTTTTTTACTTTTTTAACTTTTTTTACTTTTTTGACTTTTTTTACTTTTTTCTTTCTTTTTGGCATAAATTTAATCTCCGGGTTTTTCTGAAAAATGCTCTTCGAGCTTGTTTTTCATGTTTTTAAATTTTTCATGATCTACCATTGGCTCCTTTTTTTTTGATATATTTGGCCAAATGGCTGAATACTTTTTATTTAATTCAACCCATTTGTCTTTATCAGGACTTTCGTCTGTGTCCGGTTTAATCGCATCAATCGGACACTCAGGCTCACAAACTCCACAATCAATACATTCATCTGGATTTATAACTAACATATTTTCTCCCTCATAAAAACAATCAACCGGGCATACTTCTACACAATCGGTAAGTTTGCATTTTATACATTCATCTTTAACTATATAAGTCATTAATTAGTTTTAAGCACTTGAAGTTTAAGCTCTCCAGTAGTTTTATCATCAATGTAAATAAGTCCAGATATTCTTCTCATTAAGTTTGCTTCGTATTGATCAATGTTCTTATCAGATATTAACAGTTTCCATAACTCTTTAATTATTTTTTTTTTAAATTCAATAGGCTTATTTTTAATTAATTTGGTAAAATTCAAAATTTGGTTAGAGTTTCCCTCTAATTTTTCAGCATCATTTAGTATTTTTTCAGGATCATTGTCTTTTGAGATGTTACTAATGAAGTTTTTAATAATTATTTTTTCATCATTAGTGTAATTTTCATCTAACTTTGAAGCATGCACAAGTAATGCAACAACTCCAACTATTTCGCTATCTTCAATGAAAGATTTCATCTATTTAATTTCATTGTTAAAAGTTTGCTAAATGGGTTTTCTTTAATTTGCACCTTTTTTAACTTGCTCTTCCTATCACCCTTAAAAATGTAAGTATTCTCTGTCTTATCTTTTTTATAATTCATATATAACATCAATTTTAAAAAATTATCTTTTGAACAACCTAGTAAATTCATCATTTCAGAGTCAACTTCAAATTTTCTATCTTTTGTTTTTTCAAGTATTTTTATAAATAATTTTTCTAAAATATCAATTCTTACAAAAAACTCTTTAAATTTTTCAAAACCACATAATAGTAAAAACTTTTGGTCTAGTTGCTTATTAGAGATGAAGTTTAACCCAAATTTTGGAATGCCATTATCTTTTAAAAGACTGTTGTAAATGCCCCAGAGCTTTATTCTAAAAGTCACTGCTTTAGGTTTTAACATTTTAGGCAGATAAACATGATACCTGCCAATTTTAATTCCCATACCCCATAATTTTTTCCTCTCGTTATCAGGTACCATTTTTATAATATCATTCACATTCTCTCTTTTAAGAACACCATTATTCTCAAATAATCGAAAAGCCAGAGCTCTAAGGTATTGATTTTCAATTTTGACCTTTTTTAGGTTTATCAAATCACCAAGGACCTCATTTGTGTAGCTGTAAAACCAATCTTTAAGGAAAAACTCTAACTTATTTTTTAAACCTATTTCTAAGGAGTCATCAGCTATAATTTCAATAAGAGGATTTAAATAATCATACCCTTTTTTTAATC
The DNA here is from genome assembly GCA_902563575.1 of uncultured Pelagibacteraceae bacterium. Classification (GTDB taxonomy): domain Bacteria; phylum Pseudomonadota; class Alphaproteobacteria; order Pelagibacterales; family Pelagibacteraceae; genus Pelagilacustribacter. The sequence continues at coordinate 433,832 of CACEXV010000001.1, read as the reverse complement.
TAGCAATTGAGTTTCCTTTCCAAATTATGCTATTTTTTTCACCTAGTTCAATTTCTTTTTTTTCAATTATTTCATTTACTCTTTTAGTTAATTCATTATTTATTCCTTTTCGTGTAGCTTTTTTAATGGATTTTATATCGCTGTCTAAAGTTTTGGGCGTTAGTGCAATGTTAAATTTAAGCCCTTTGAGTTCCCCAATTAATTGCCCATCAATTATAATCTGATTTTCCGAATTTATTTCAGTATTAAGTATTAGATCTTGTTTAAGACTTCTAGAGAGGAGACTAATCTTTTTATCAATAAAGCTTCTAGTGAGTTCTTCGTGTAATTTATCTGACAATTTATCTTCAATATTTTTGGTAATTTGGACCCAGTAATCAGAGTTTTCAACCCAATTTTTTTTATTTGCAACGTATGACCAAGTTCTTACGTTTGAAATTCTATGAGAAAGAACATCAATGTTTCCATGCTCTCTCTCCAAACCTTTTAGTTGCTCTTTCATATAATCATTAGGTATTCTTCTTTTTCTTGTAGTTAAAAATTTAAAAACTTTATCTACAATATTTAAGTGTTGACCATATGCTTTTTTTTCAAAGTCAGGTATTTGACAACACTCCCATAAAAGTTCAAGATTTTTATAATATAGTAAATTATTAGCACCTTTTTTTAAAAAATGTCTTAGTACGTTTTCATCTAAAGAGTCTTGTGTTCTAATCAAACAACTTTTTTTAGGCTTCAACTCCAAAGAATTTATTAATTTTTCAGGGTTTGTAAAATCTAAATTATTATTCCTCCAATAAATTATCTTACTTTCCGGCAAGTTGTGTGACTCAATATTTTCTATTTCATCTGAATTTAAATTACTGCAGTCTCCAGTAGTTCCAAATATTCCATCATTTTTGTATCTCCCTGCTCTTCCTGCTATCTGTGAAATTTCAATAGTATTAAGTCTTCTAGTTTTTTTTCCATCAAATTTTTTTAAATTTGAAAAATAAATTTCATTGATATCCATATTAAGCCCCATACCAATAGCATCAGTAGCAACAAGATAATCAACATCACCAGACTGATATAAGTCAACTTGTGAATTTCGGGTTTTTGGACTCAGTGAACCCATAATCACAGCAGCCCCACCTTTTTGCCTTCTTACAAGTTCAGCTAAAGCGTAAACTTCTTCAATAGAAAAAGCTATTATTGCTACTTTTCTATCTAATCTTGAAATCTTTTTATATCCTCCATAGCTTATTTTTGAAAATCTCTCTTTTTTCACGTATTCAACTTCATTAATTAACTGTGAAATTATATTTTTCATAACTTGAGATCCAAGAAATATTGTCATTTTTTGACCTCTAAAATTTAAAAGTCTATCAGTAAATATATGTCCTCTCTCTTTATCCCCGCACATTTGGATTTCATCAACGGCAACAAAATCAACCTTTTTGTCTAAAGGCATAGACTCAACCGTGCATATAAAGTAATGCGCATTTCCTGGAATTATTTTTTCTTCACCTGTGATAAGAGCAACTGAATTTACTCCAACTTTTTTAACACACTTGTCATAAACTTCTTTTGCTAAAAGTCTTAACGGTAGCCCAAATATACCAGAATCATGTTTTAACATTTCTTCAATTGCAAGATACGTTTTACCTGTGTTTGTTGGACCTAAAAGAGCTTTGATTTTAATTTCTGAATTTTCCATAATTGTGCCAGATTTTTTTTCTAATACTATATATAGATAACCATTGAGAACAAAGTATGATTAAAACATGACCGAATCAATATGTCAAATGTTCTAATTTTGTGATTTAAATCAATGAAAGTGTTTAATTTTCAATATGAAAAAAATTCCAGTAAAAAAAAAGTTAGCTAGTTTAAAACCGTCATCCACTTTAGCAATAAATGAAAAATGCAAAGAACTCACCGCATCTGGTAAAAAAATTTACAAATTTGGATTTGGCCAATCTCCATTTCCGATACCACAAAGTATTGTTAATTGTTTAAAAAATAATGCTAACAGAAAAAATTATTTACCTATGCAGGGCCTTCCTGAATTGAGGGAAGCAATCTCAAAATATTTAACAAAAAAAACTGGTGTGAGTTACTCTAAGAATAATATTATAATTACGCCAGGATCTAAAGAGGCAATGTACTTGATGCATGTCGCCTTTGATGGAGATATAATATTGCCAGCACCAAGCTGGGTCTCCTACTCACCACAGGCAGAGATTGCAGACAACAAAGTACATTGGATCCAGACATCTAGGGATAATAACTGGTTTCCAACTGCTACTGAGCTAAAGAAAAAAATACAAGGTATAAATAAGAAGAAATTAATTTTAATATTAAATTCTCCAAACAATCCGTCAGGAACAACTTGTAAAAATTTAAAAGAAATAGCCGATATTGCGAAAAAGAAAGATATATTGATTTTATCTGATGAAATTTATACAGATTTAACTTTTAAAAATTCTTATGAGTCAATTTCCAAGTATTATCCTGAAGGAACATTTATTAGCAGCGGCCTCAGTAAATGGTGTGGTGCAGGTGGATGGAGATTAGGCTTTTTTGCAGTGCCTAATAAATATGAAGAGTTTTTGAAAAATTTAAAAACTCTTGCTAGTGAAACTTATAGTACAGTGAATACTCCAACTCAGTATGCAGCTGTCGAAGCTTATCAAGGAGACCACAAAGATTATTTACATAAAACTACAAATATTTTAGGATCAATAGGCGATTACGTTTACAACAAGTTAAAATCTAATAAAATTTTAATAAATAAACCTCAAGGTGGATTTTATTTAATGCCAGAGTTTACAAACAAAAAATTTAAATCTTCATCACAATTGTGTCAGAAGATTTTAGAGGATACTGGTGTTGCTTTATTGCCTGGTTCAGATTTTGGTTTCAAGCCTAAAAAAATGTTAGCAAGACTAAGTTATACAGATTTTGACGGATCGGAATTTCTTAATAATACAAATGTTAATACTGTAATCGACGACACCTTGATAATGAAATATGCACCAAATGTAGTTGAGGGAGTTGAAAAGCTATCAAATTGGGCAAAAAAATTATAAAGAATCCCTTTGACCTTGAACTAACAAAGTAGTTAAATCTTAAAACTTAAACAAGGGGGATACGATGAAAAAACTAATATCAACAATCTCTGCTGCATTAGTATTATTTGCGATATCAAGCCCAATTACTTCAATAGCAAAATCTGCTGAGTTTTTTTCAATAGGAACTGGTGGACCTACTGGTGTTTATTTTCAAGTAGGAAATGCTGTATGTAAAATGGTTGCAAAAATACAATCTGCGGAGCATGGAAGAAAAAAAGGAACAGATAAGGCATTAAGATGCTCTGCTCCTTCAACTGGAGGTTCTACTTACAACATAGGACAGATCATGCAAGGTGAGTTACAATTTGGTGTAGCTCAGTCAGACTGGCAATACCATGCATATAATGGAACAAGACCTGATAAAGTAAAACCTTACGATAAATTAAGAGCAGTTTTCTCTGCTCATCCAGAGCCATTTCAAATTATAGCTAGAAAAGGTTCCAAAATAAAAGATTGGAAGTCTTTGAAAGGTAAAAAAGTAAATATTGGTAACCCTGGATCAGGACAAAGAGGAACTTTTGAAGTTCTAATGGAAGCACACGGGGTTGACACTGGATATTTTGGATCAACGTCTGAGCTAACTTCGTCTGAACAATCAGGTGCTCTTTGTGATAAAAAAATCGATGCTTTTGGTTACACAGTTGGTGTACCAAATGCTGGAGTTGCACAATCTACTGATGGATGCGGCGCAAGTATAATAAACTTGAATACAGATGCAGTTAAGAAGCTAGTGGCTGATAATCCTTTTTATGCATTCGCGACGATTCCAAAAGGTACTTACAAAACTTCAAAAAAAGATGTAACTACTTTTGGTGTTATGGCATCATTTGTAACAAGTGCAGATGTTTCTGAAGACTTAGTTTATGCAGTAACAAAAGCTGTTTTTGAAAATCTTGATGATTTTAGAAAACAACACCCTGCATTTGCTAACTTAGATCCTAAAAAAATGATCGTTGACGGTCTTTCTGCCCCGTTACACCCAGGTGCAGTTAAATATTATAAAGAAAAAGGCTTAATGTAAGCTTAATAAATTTAAGGCCCAGTTGAAAAACTGGGCCTTTTTTTTTATGCTCTTTAAATGTCACAAGTAAATGAAAGTTTTTTTAAACAACACGATGAAGAAGGTGGTTCTAGAAGAATACTAAAAAGTTGGAATCTTAAACTAGTCGGATTATTAGCAATTTCATGGTCATTGTTCCAGTTATGGTATGCTTCGCCGTTACCATTTTTATTAGACTTCGGAAAGTTTATTGATGTACCCGCAAGAGCAATCCATCTTGCATTTGGTATGGGTCTTTGCTTTTTAGCTTACCCTACTTTAAAATCAAAAAGAAATTCCCCTATAAATAGTTATGACTTTGTTTTAGCTTTAATTTCTCTTGTAGCTACGTTTTATCTTGTAATAGAGTATGAAGGTTTAGTTTATAGGCAAGGTATACTTGCATCATTTGATTTTTTTGGATTGAGGATTCCTTATGAGTTAATACTTGGAAGTTTTGGCATATTACTTCTTTTAGAGGCCACTAGAAGAGCTATTGGGCTCCCTTTAGTTGCAATAGCTTTAATATTTTTATTCTTTTCTGTTTTTGGTCAGAAAATGCCTGATTTAATCTCCCACCAAGGTTTATCGATAACAAGACTTGTTGGCTACCATTGGTTTGGCGGGGAAGCAATTTTTGGAATACCTATAAGTGTATCAGTAAGTTTTATTTTTCTTTTTGTTTTGTTTGGTGCTACTCTAGATGCAGCAGGAGGTGGAAAGTATTTCCTAAATTTAGCTTTTGCATTAGTCGGTAAAATGAGAGGGGGTCCCGCTAAAGCTGCAATTTTAGCTTCTGGATTAACTGGATTGATTTCTGGATCTTCAGTCGCAAATACTGTTACCACTGGAACTTTCACAATTCCGATAATGAAAAGAACTGGTCTTACGCCTACTAAAGCCGGTGCCATTGAAGTTGCTGCATCAGTTAACGGTCAGATCATGCCGCCAATTATGGGTGCTGCTGCATTTGTAATGGCTGAATTGCTAGGGATCTCATATTTTACGGTTATAACCCATGCATTTTTACCAGCTATTATCTCCTATATTGCTTTATTTTATATTTCACATTTAGAATCTGTAAAATTAAACATAAAGGGATTACCAGAAGATCAAATACCACCACTTGGAAAAACATTTTTAAGTGGTATCCACTTTTTAATACCAATATTTATTTTAGTATACTTATTATTAGTAGAGCGTTGGACTGCAGCATCCGCAGTATTTTACTCAATTTTATCTTTATTTTTGATCATCATTGTCAAAGAAGTTCTTACTGCCATTCAATTAAATGAGGGTTTTTTAAATGGATTACGTGGGGGATACAACAAAGTTATAACCGGATTAGAAAAGGGAGCTCTAAATATGATCAGTGTCGCGATAGCAATTGCGACTGCTGGAATAATAGTAGGAGCGGTAGCATCAACTGGTTTAAGTAATAATCTAATTGTAATTGTTGAGGCAATTTCTGGAGGAAATGTAATTACACTTCTTTTATTAACCGCTGTGCTTTGTATTATATTAGGAATGGGGTTACCGACGACAGCCAATTATCTCGTAGTTGCGGCTTTGATGGCTCAAGTTGTTGTAGAAGTGGGAAGTGCCTCTGGTTACGTTTTTCCTCTTATAGCTATTCATTTATATGTTTTCTATTACGGTTTAATGGCAGATGTTACTCCTCCAGTAGGGCTTGCTTCATATGCAGCCGCTGCAATTTCAAAGGCAGATCCAATTAAAACAGGCGTTCAGGCTTTTTGGTATAGTTTAAGAACTGGAATCTTGCCTATCGTATTTATTTTTAACCCAGAACTTTTATTGATTGGTATCGAAAATTTTTGGCATGGTATAACCGTTGTCCTAACGTCCTTGGCCGCAATTTTAATATTTACTGCAGCAACACAAGGATGGTTTGTAAATAAACTAAAATGGTACGAGATAGTCGTTTTCCTTTTAATTTCTATGTCGCTATTTAGACCCGGTTATATTCTAGATAAGTTCTACCCTAAATTTGAAAAACAATCCCTTCAGGCAGATAAAATAATTAATCTTCAATTTAATCCTGATAAAGAGGTACATATTAAAGTAACAAGACGAACAGAGTATGGAGATAGATATAAATTATTTGTTATTAAAAAGGATAGCTTTATTAAAAAATATAACCTAGAGGAATACGGTATTAATTTAGTTGATAAAGAAGGAAGATTAACAGTGGATACTTTAAAATGGAATGGTCTAGCAAAAAAAGCCGGCATTGAAACTGACGATGTTATTACAGAATTTAAAATTGAAAACGTAGACAGGCCAAATAAAGCAATAATTTATCCTTTTTCTTTTTTGTTAATTTTCATTTTTGGATATAATAATTACAGAAGAAAATTTGAGTAATTATTATGCTGAAGCAGATTTATAAATGGTTCTGCTATATTGGTTTACATAGATACGATATAATTGATACGAAGTTTGGTTTCGGAGCAGCTGGTTCTACCGAGACTGTAAAGTGTAAAGATTGTGGTATAACTAAGATAAGACAAAAAAAATAAATGAGTAAAAGAAAATTTATAAAAGCATTTCTATATGGGATACTCTACCTAGTATTTCCATTCAAAATATTAGCTATTGAAAAAAAGATAATTAATCCAAATCTTACCGAAGAACAAAAAGATATCATGTTTAAGGAGGGGACTGAGCGAGCAGGTAGCAGCATATTGAATTATGAAAAAAGAGATGGGTCATATCATTGTGCAAATTGTAACGCTAAATTATTTGACTCTACTGCTAAATTCGATAGCGGGACTGGCTGGCCATCGTTCACAGAAGCTTTGCCAGGAGCTTTTAAAACCAAGATCGATTACTCTTTTGGCATGAAAAGAACTGAATATCACTGCGCAAAGTGTGGAGCCCACCATGGTCACGTATTTAATGATGGTCCAGGTAAAAGTGGGAAAAGATATTGTAACAACGGTTTGTGTTTAATTTTTATTCCTAACTAATTCAAAATTTTCCATGTACCATTTGCAGATACTACAATTTCTGTGGAACTATTTATTTCACAAGTTATGAATACTAATGTTTTTGTTTTCTTTAATATTTTTACTTTACCAACTAATAAATCTCCAGGTTTGCCTGCAGAGATAAATTTTAAATCTAAATTGATTGTTACACATCTTTTACCAGAAGCTATCATATGTGCGGCAGTTCCCATCCCAGCATCTGCTATAGTCGCAAGGTAACCGCCATGAGCAATACCTCCAGTATTTAAGTGCATATCTTGAATTTTTCCAGAAAATTCATAATTATTGTCGTCGATTTTTCTAAACGACAAACCTCCGAGATGTTTTATAAATCCTTTTTTTGACTCATCCATATTTTTTTTTACCATAAATTGGAACTAGTTGTGAAAAAATTACAGATGAAAGTATTATAATTATGCCAAAAATTTTAATTTCCGTTAAAAATTGGTCTAAAATAATCCATCCAAATATGGATGCAAAAACACCTTCCAAAGAAAATATTATTGTTACCGGTGCAGGCGGAAGATTTTGTTGACTATATACTTGGAGTAAAAATGCCAATCCACTTGACAGTACGCCAGCATACAATAGTTCTTTATATTCTAAAAGAATATTAGAAAAAATAATTGTTTCAAAAATTATAGCTGGAATGAAAGCAAAAAAAGATCCAATTAAACATTGTAAGCAAGCAACTATAACCGGATAATTATAAATTTTTATTAGTTTCGAAATGAACACAATATGAAAAGCCCACATAAATGCATTCAGGACAGCGATACTGTCTCCAATTTTAACACTTAAACTCTCAAGATTAGTCAGAAGAAATCCGCCTAATAAACAAAAAAGAGCCGAAGGCCATATAGACCAGTGAATATTTTTTGAAAAATAATAATAAGCTATCATAGGCACTAATATTACATAAAAAGCAGTAAACACTGCAGTGTTAGCAACATCGGTGTATAACAAAGCTAACTGTTGAAAAGAATTACCAAAAGACAACATGAAACCTACTAAAATAAGGTAATAAAAAATTTTTGCATTTTGATTTAAATTTATTTTCTTTAAATGATGACCCTGTATCAACATAATTGGAAGTAAAGTTAGAAATCCTAAAAATAATCTTACCGCAGTGAATGTGAAAGGACCAATGTGATCCATACCCATATCTTGAGCAACAAATGCGGTTCCCCAAATGAAGGAACAGGAAATAGCACAAATTAAGGAAAATACTTTTTTATTCATTAGATTAGTTAATTGAAAATTATTTAAACAGCAAGCTTGAAAGCAAAATCTTCACCTAGACTTTGACCGAGATGAACACAAAATCTCGCTGCTTCTGCTCCATCAATTATTCGATGATCGTAAGATAATGAAATAGGTAGCATTTTACGAATAATAAACTTACCGTCTATTCGAGATATTTTATCAAAGGCCTTTCCCACACCAAGGATAGCTACTTCAGGCGGATTAATTATCGGTGTGAAAAAATTTCCTCCGATCCCCCCAAGACTGGAAATCGTCATAGATCCACCAAAAAATTCCTTTTTATCGATTTTTAACTCTCTACATAATTTGCTAACCTTTCTTAGTTCATCTGAAATTTTTTTTATTCCCATTGTCTCTACATTTCTTATTTTAGGTACCATTAAGCCATGAGGTGTATCTACTGCAAAACCAATGTGAAAATATTTTTTATAAGTAATTTTATTTGACTCTGTATCAATAGAACTATTAAAATTAGGATATGTTTTTAGAGCATTTACCACCGCTCTTGTTATAAAAGCTAATGGAGTAATCGCAATTTTTTCCCCTGTAAAAACATCCCTTAAAGATTTTCTGAATATTTCCATTTCAGTTATATCTATTTCATCATGTTGAGTTACATGAGGAATTTCAGTCCAAGACCTAACTAATTGTGGACCAGATAATCTCTTTACCCTAGGAATATCTTTTACCTCCACTTTACCAAATTCGGCGTGATCATATTCGTCTTTATATTTTTTCTGAGTTTCTTTTTTAACAGTGTCAGAAGTCAACTTGTCTTTTATATGTTTTTTTATATCTTCCTCAGTTACCCGTCCCGCTCTCTGAGAACCAGAAATATTTTTGATATTGGCTCCAACCTCTCGAGCAAATTTCCTAACTTTTGGACTAGCTGACTTACTACCTGATTGTGATGTAGGCGCTATAGGAATTATTTCTTTTGGTTTCTGAGTTTTTATTTCTTTTATTTCTGTCTTTTCTACTTTTTTTTGCTCACTGACTACTTCTTTTTTTTTCTCAGTAGCACTCTCTGCATTCAGACTAAGAATTAAGTCTCCCTTGTTAACTTTATCGCCTACTTTAATATTTATTTTTTCAATAACTCCTTCGTGAGTGGAGGGTACCTCAACACTTGATTTGTCACTCTCCAATGTAATAAGAGAATCATTTTTTTTTATTTGTTGACCCTCTTTGACTAGAACTTCAATAATCTCTACATCCTTGAAGTCACCCATATCTGGAACTAAAATTTTTGTACTAGCCATATTTATAAATTAGATGGAAAATCTCTATCTTTATCAATCTGAAATTTTTTTATCGCTTTCTCCGCTTTTTTAGTTTCAATTAATTGTTCTTTTGCTAAGGCGCTTAAAGTATAAGCAACTATGTGTTCTTTATCTACTTCGAAGAATTTTCTTAGATTTTTTCTCGTGTCACTTCTTCCATAACCATCTGTACCTAAAGAGTAAAACGGTTTTTCAACATATGGTCTTATCTGATCAGAAAATGATCTTGTATAATCAGATGCAGCAACAATAGGACCATCTCTTTTTGATAGACATTTTTGCACATAAGATTTTTTTCTTTTTTCATCTGGATTAAGAAGATTCCATCTTTCTGTCTCCATTCCGTCTCTTCTTAATTCATTAAAACTTGTAACGCTCCAAACATCAGAGTCGATACCGTAATCTTTAGATAGAATTTCTGCAGCAGCAATTATTTCTCTTAAAATTGTCCCCGAACCTAAAAGCTGCACTTTAGTTTTATTCTTGTTATTGTTTTCTTTCAATAAATACATTCCCTTTAGAATTCCTTCATCGGAACCCTTTGGCTTTTCTGGGTGAGAGTAATTTTCATTCATTGCAGTGATGTAGTAGAAAATATTTTCTTTTTTCTCATGCATTCTTTTTAGTCCATCTCTAAATATTACAGCCATCTCATAAGCAAAAGTAGGATCATAACTTATACAGTTAGGAATATTTGAAGCTAATAAATGACTATGACCATCTTGGTGTTGAAGGCCTTCACCTGCTAAAGTTGTTCTACCAGCAGTAGCTCCGATTAAAAAACCTCTTGCTTGTGAGTCTCCAGCAGCCCAGGCTAAGTCACCAACTCTCTGAAAACCAAACATAGAGTAAAAGATATAAATAGGTATCATTTCTAAATCATGATTTGTGTAAGATGTACCAGCTGCAATCCAAGATGACATTGCTCCCGACTCGTTTATACCCTCTTCTAAAACTTGACCACTTTTATCTTCCCTGTAAGAACTTAATTGTTCTGAGTCCACAGGCTCATATTTTTGACCTTCATGCGCATATATTCCTATCTTTTGAAAGAATCCCTCCATACCAAAAGTTCTTGCTTCGTCTGGAATAATAGGAACTAATCTTGGTGATATATTTTTATCTCTTAGTAGTGCAGTAAGCATTCTAACTAACGCCATCGTAGTTGACATTTCTTTATCTCCTGTAGATTTCATAAAATTATCGAAAATTTCTTTAGGCGGAGCTTTGATTTGCTTTGCAAGTGAGGTTCTCTCTGGAATAAAACCACCAAGTTTTATTCTTTGAGCTTTTAGATATTTAATTTCTTCAGAGTTTTCATCTGGTTTGTAATACTCAATATTTTTTACTTGTTTATCGGTAAGAGGCACACCGAAACGATCTCTGTAATAGAGTAAATCCTCCTCATCTAATTTTTTTTGTTGGTGAGTTGTATTTATACTTTCACCAGATTTTCCCATACCGTAACCTTTTATTGTTTTTGCTAGAATAACAGTCGGAGAACCAGTATGTTGCATTGCTGAATGGTAGGCAGCATAAACTTTATGTGGATCGTGACCACCTCTATTTAGTCTCCAAATATCTTTGTCTGTCATAGTAGATACCATTTCTTTTAGTTCAGGATATTTACCAAAGAATTTTTCTCTTACATACAAACCATCCTTCGCTTTAAAAGCTTGGTACTCTCCATCAACACATTCATTCATTCTTTTCACAAGAAGGCCAGACTTATCTTTCATCAGAAGTTTATCCCAATAAGATCCCCAAATAACTTTAATTACGTTCCACCCGGTTCCTCTAAAACTTCCTTCGAGTTCTTGAATAATTTTCCCATTACCTCTTACAGGCCCATCAAGCCTTTGAAGATTACAATTAATTACAAATATCAAGTTATCTAATTTTTCTCTTGCAGCTAAACCGATTGCTCCCATAGACTCTGGCTCATCCATTTCTCCGTCTCCTAAGAATACCCAAATCTTCCTTCCTTCATCTTTGACTAAACCTCTGTTGATTAAATATTTTAAGAACCGTGCCTGATAAATTGCCATGATAGGACCAAGACCCATTGATACAGTTGGAAACTGCCAAAAGTCAGGCATCAACCAAGGGTGAGGATAAGAGGAAAGTCCATCTTTACCAACTTCTTGTCTGAAACCATCCAATTGTTTGGCTGAAAGTCTTCCTTCTAAAAAAGCTCTTGCGTACATACCTGGAGCTGAGTGACCTTGAAAATAAATTAAGTCCCCTCCAAACTTATTATTTTTTGCTCTCCAAAAATGATTCATACCAATGTCATATAGCGTTGCTGCGGATGCAAAAGTACCTATGTGCCCACCTAGTTCAGAACTTTTCTTGTTCGCTTTAACGACCATTGCAGCCGCATTCCATCTAATGATTGCTCTTAATTTTTTTTCAATATTTTGGTCCCCTGGGGATTTAGCTTCTGCTTCTGGCGGAATAGTATTTATATATGGAGTTGTTCTAGTATCAGGCAAAACTAGTCCTGATTTATAAGCTTGATCAATTACTTTATTTAGTAGGTAACTTGCTCTTGGTGCTCCATCAGACTCAATCACTGAATTTAACGATTCTATCCATTCATTTGTTTCGATCGGATCAATGTCATCTTTTGAAGCTGGTTCTGCAAAAACTTTCTTAACTTGTTGAATTCCAGCCCCATTACTTAAATTACCATTTTTTTTAGGCTCCTCTATTTTCTTTTGGGGTATTTCTTTCTCTACCACTTTCTTTTCTGTTAATTTTTCAGAACTTGCTGCTTGGCCATTTTCAATAGTCGCAAGTACACTTCCCTCTGATACTTTATCACCAATTTTCACTTTTAAATCCTTTATCTGACCTTCAGAGGGTGAAGGTATTTCAACACTTGATTTATCGCTTTCAATCGTTACGATCGGATCGTTCTTTTTGATTTTGTCTCCAGGCTTTACCAAAATTTCAATAACTTCTACGTCCTTAAAATCACCTATGTCCGGGACTGAAATGTTTTGAGCCATAATTTCTTATTATAAACTGGAATGGAATTTATTAAAAATTCATTCATTAATAAATGTTAAAAATGAAGCAATTTGCTCTAATAAGCTCAATTTTAGACATATTTATCCCTATTTTTGGACATCTAAAAATTAATAATAGAGATTATGAATTGGTTAATAAACTTAATTTTCAAGAAGAAAGAACTAAAACTAGATAACGATCCTATAGTTCAAAAAATCCTATTAAAAAAATATCTATTGAGATAAGTTCTTAAAGCTTAAGCTTTATGAATTTTCTTTGGAAACCGTCGACTAAATTAGCAGAGGAATCTAAATTAAATGAATTTACCAAATATATAGGTAAAGACTTTAATTATGATTTTAAAAAACTTTGGGAATGGAGTGTTAAAAATCCTCAAATTTTTTGGTCTAAATTTTGGGATTTTTCTAAAATAGTTGGGGACAAAGGGAACGAAGTAATAAGAAAAGATAAAATTTTTAATAAAACAAAATTCTTCCCCAATTCTAAAATCAATTACTCAGAAAATCTGATAAAAAAAAGAACCAAAGATATTGCTATTAATTTTCTTTCAGAAAAGGGTTTTGAAGAAAAAATCTGCTGGGAAGATCTTTACGAAAAGGTTTGTCGTTTTTCCGCATACCTTAAAAAATTAAATTTGAAAAAAGGCGACAGAGTTGCAGCTTATGTTCCAAATAAAATTGAGTCTGTTATTTGTTTTCTCGCATGTGCTAAAAATGGACTCATTTGGTCTTCGTGTTCACCTGATTTTGGTATTCAAGGAGTGGTTGATCGCTTTAAACAAATTGAACCAAAGATCTTAATAACCTGTGATTACTATTTTTATAATGGAAAAAAAATAGATATTTTAGAAAAAGTAAAAGAAATTAAGAAAAACATACCAACTATAGAAAAAATTATTTTCTTTAATTATGACTTAAAAAATTCAACAGAAGCTGAAAATTTTATTAATTTCAAAGAAGCACTTCAAACCGAATTAGACGAAATTTTTGAAAGGTTTGAATTTGATTATCCTCTTTATATTCTTTATTCAAGTGGTACAACCGGGAAACCAAAATGTATAACGCATGGTGCTGGTAATGTTCTCATCGAGCACAATAAAGAATTTATGTTGCATTGTGATATTAGGGATAATGAAAAAATATTTTATTATACAACAACTGGATGGATGATGTGGAATTGGTTAGTTGGTGGACTTGCAACAGGCGCTACAATTTTTCTTTTTGATGGAGCTCCAGTTTATCCAAAAATAGATGTGCTTTTAGAATACTGCCAAAATAAAAGAATAAATCTTTTTGGTGTTAGCGCAAAATATATTGATCATTTGAAAAATGAAAATTATAAAAACACTAATTTAGATTTAAGCTTTATAAAAATTATTACTTCAACAGGCTCACCGCTAGCAGAGGAAAGTTTTAGATATGTTTATCAAAATATTAAAGAAGACGTGCACCTAGCATCTATTGCGGGAGGGACAGATCTTGTTGGTTGCTTAGTGTTAGGAAACTTATTTTCTAAAGTTCATAAAGGAGAAATACAAGGACAAAGCTTAGGGATTGAAGTTGATGTCTTCACTGATGAGGGAAAAAGTGCCTTACATAACGAAAAAGGTGAACTTGTTGTAAAAAAACCATTTCCATCAATGCCAATAAAGTTTTGGGGTGATAAGAATGGTGAAAAGTATCATAATGCATACTTCAATCGATTTAAAAATATTTGGCATCATGGCGATTTTATAGAAAAAACTAAAAATAATGGATTTATCATGCGAGGTAGATCAGATGCCACATTAAATCCCGGCGGCGTAAGAATAGGAACAGCTGAAATTTATCAACAAGTTGAAGATATTGATTTTATTACTGAAGGCTTAGTAGTAGGACAAGACTTTAACGACGATGTAAGAATAATATTATTTGTTACGACTAAAAAAAATCAAAAATTGGATGAAGAAAAAATAAAATTGATTAAATCAAAAATCAGAAAAAATTGTTCTCCAAAACACGTACCCAATATTATAATCAAAGTTCCCGAGATACCAAAAACTAAAAGTGGAAAAATTGTTGAATTAGCAGTTAAAAAAATAATTAATGGAGACAAAATAAATAATAAAGAAGCAATATCTAATCCCGAAAGTCTAAAGTATTTTGAAAATTTACCAGAATTAAAAATATGATGCACAATTCTTATGAAGCATTGAATGCAATTCTATGAGCTTATCGAAACTTTTGTTGTACCCTCCGCCTAAAACTCCACATAATGGAATTTTTTTAGAATAAAAATTTTCAATTACTGTTTTATCTCTGATATTTATTCCTTCATCAGTAATCTTAAGTTTACCTAATCTATCTTCGTGATGAATATCAACTCCAGCAACGTAGAACACAAAATCATAACTGTTTTTGTTAAGTTCTTTAAGATTTCCATTTAATATCTTAAGGTATTCTGTATCTTCAGTATTATCTTTGAGCTCAATATCAATATCACTTTTTGATTTTTTTGCTGGATAATTTGAGGCACAGTGCATACTAAAAGTTAATACGTCTCGATCTTTTTTAAATATTTCAGAATTTCCATTACCTTGATGAACGTCTAAATCAAGAATTAGTATCTTTTTTGCATATTTTTTATTCTTTAAATAATTTGCCGCTACAGCTACGTCATTAAATACACAATAACCTGCTCCCATTTCAAAGGTTGCATGATGACTACCACCTGCAGTATTACAAGCCAACTTGGCATCTAAAGCTAATTTACTAGCGAGAACGGTTCCACCAGTTGCAACAAATGATCTTCTAACAACACTATCATTGATTGGAAAGCCGATTTTTTTTTGATATTTAAGATCAAGAGTCTTATTCTTTATATGGTTAATATATTCAAGCGAATGAGATGTTTTCATAGTTTCAACAGAACATGGTTCGGGAACATAAAAAGTTTTAACAACTCTTTTTTCTAATAAATGATTTGCTAGAGCGCCAAATTTCTTAATCGGAAATTTATTGTCATCATTTATTTTTGCTACGTAATCTGGATGATTTATTATTGGAAGTTCCATATTTAGAGAATGATAATCACTTTCAAAGAAATTTTAATTATAGGAAAAATAAATACAGAGTATCAAAATCCAAAAAAACAAATAATAATATAAATACCCTTTTACGGTAAAAGGCATCTTTTTAAGTTTTCTTTTACCTTTTCCCTTATATGGTTTTGATATTTCCATTATCTTTCAATACACATGGCAATCCCCATGCCACCACCTATACATAATGTTGCTAAGCCTTTTTTTGAGTCTCTTTTAATCATTTCATGTATTAGCGTTACTAGTATTCTCGTACCGGATGCTCCTATTGGATGACCAATTGCTATTGCACCACCATTGACATTTACCTTTTCTTGGGGAACTCCAAGAGTTTTTATTACTGCAATGCTTTGCGCTGCAAAAGCTTCATTAATCTCAAGTAAATCTAAATCTTTTACAGTCCAGCCTGCAAGATCCAAAGCTTTTTTTGAAGAAGGTATAGGACCTGTGCCCATAAGCGCAGGATCAACTCCACAACTAGCCCAAGATTTAATAGTTGCCAATTTTTTTAGATTTCTTTTTTCAGCCTCATCAGAGGACATTAGCGTTACAGCTGCAGCTCCATCATTGATACCTGAAGCATTTCCTGCTGTAACAGTACCGTCTTTTTTAAAAACTGGTTTTAATCTTTTCAGTGCATCTAAATTAATACCTTCTCTTGGATGTTCATCAATTTTAAAGTCAACTTCTGCTTTTTTTGATTTAATTTTAAAATTAATTATTTCGTCTTTAAATTTATTTCCTTTTTGCGCATTTAAAGCTTTTTCTTGAGAGTTGAGAGCAAATTTATCTTGCTGATCTCTTGTGACTTGAAATTTTGTTGCTACATTCTCAGCAGTTACACCCATATGGTATCCATGAAAGGCGTCCCACAATCCATCTTTAATCATTGTGTCAGTCATTTCTGTATCACCAAGTTTTTTTCCATCCCGTAGATGAATTGCATGAGGTGCAAGAGACATACTCTCTTGCCCACCAGCAATAATAATTTTACTATCCCCAGACTTAATGCTTTGATAGCCAGAGGCCACTGACCTTATTCCAGAACCACAAACTTGATTGACAACGTAGGCCGGTTTTTCTTTTGGGATACCAGAGTGAATAGATGCTTGTCTGGCTGGGTTTTGACCAGCTCCACCAGTTAAAACTTGTCCCATAATAATTTCATCAATATCTTCTTTTTTTATTTTTGATTGGTCTAATGAACCTTTAATCACAGCTGATCCCAGTTCATATCCCGGAACATTTTTTAAGCTTTTATTTAATGAACCTACTGCAGTTCTTACTGCAGATGTAATTACTACTGACTTATTTGACATAAATATAATATATAGATGTTAAGTCTTTAAATACAACATTTTCTTTGATAATTGGTAATTATGCGCCTGTAGCTCAACTGGATAGAGCGCTTGGCTACGGACCAGGAGGCTCTGGGTTCAAATCCTAGCAGGCGCACCAAAAATTTGATACAAGTAATAATGTTTAATATATCTCTTTCTAAAGCTGTACCAGTCTTCTTTATTGTAGTTTTTTTTATATTATTTTTAATTTCAATTTTTATTTAACTTTATTTTTTCAGAATTAATTAAAATAGCCAAGAATAAAAAAATAAAAGTAGATACTGTCGTTGTAAAAAAGCTTCCAGAGCTTTTAATTGGAAAAGCATAGGCGAAAGTAGTTAAGAAAAAGGGTAAAACGGTAATTCTTTCAAATAAATTTTTATTATAAGAAATGTAGTTGTTTTTTATAAAAGAAACTATTGGAATTAAAAAGATTAAAATCATACTAAAAGTTCCAACTAAGCCGATATCAAGTAATAATTCTATATAATAGTTGTGTGGATGTGTATTACACAATTTGTTAAAATCAAATTCACAATTAATTCTAAAAGACTTGAGACCTGAACCAAAAACCTTTTTTTGTTTCCACAGGTCAATTCCCGCGTTAAAAGTTTTAAGGTGATGACTTTTTACCTCATAGTCGATTTTATTATTAAACAAATCCATTGAGGTAAAAACTATTTCGTAAGAATGCGTGTAATAAAGTTTTACAAAATTTTTTGCAGGTTTATAATTATTAATTAAAACAGCGGATATTACTAAAAAAATAAATGAGAGTGTGATTATATGTTTTCTAAATCTTCTTTCTAAAAAAGCAAAAAGCACTAATCCCATCAAGAAAAGCATGAGCGGCATTCTATTTCCTGTTAGAATTATTGAGCTTAATAATAAAACACAAGAAAGTAAAAAAGTAAGAACAAATATTTTTCTGTTTTTTGAAAATAAAACTGAAGAAAAAATTAAGAAGAAAGAAAAAATTTGGAGATAACCTCCTGCAATAAATTCGTCACCAAAAAATCCGGCTCTTCTAATCTCATCTACTGAAACTATACCAAATAAATCTTGCCCGAAAGAATACTGAACTATTATATCAATTGCTAAAAATAATGACATAAACGCTGATGTAAAAAATAAATATTTTACGTTAAAGTTTCCAGTTTCAGTTAATTTAGCAACCACTAAAAATAATAATAAGTATCTTAAATAAAGAAAAGATTTAATTATATGCTTCTTATAAAGTTCATTTTCACTTATAGAGTCAATATTATTGAAAATTGTTACAAAAATTATGTAAAAAAAGAAAAAATAAATAAGATAATTTAAAATCTTCTGTTTTGTTGCAAATACTTCAAATTTGAATAAAAAAATTCCTATTACCACAATTAATAACGTGTTTAAACTTAAAATAAGATTACCTAATGCATAAGAAATAGGAATTAATGCGATTAAAATATTTATTATATCATAATTATTTTTAAATATTTTAGTAAGCATATAAAAGAATTAATATTCCGAGTATTAACCTATAGATAACAAAAATATTCATATTAAACCTCTGAATATATATTAAAAAAAATTTTATAGTTAAATAAGATACAATAAAAGAAAAACCTACACTCATTAAATTCAAACTTGTAATCCTTTCTGAAGAAATATGCAAAGTTTCATATAATCCATAAAAACTTACTCCAGCTAAAACTGGTATAGAAAGCAAAAATGAAATCTTAGCTGAGTCTACTCTGCTAAATCCAAGATTTCTCGATATCGATATTACGATACCTGATCGACTTACTCCTGGTATCAGAGCAATTATATGAATTAAACCTATAATGAGTGAATAGCGTAAATTTAAATGATTTTTGATAATAAAATTACCTTTATTTTTGTCCGAAAAATATAAATATAACGCAAAGATTATCGTCATCCAACCAATAATCCTCAAGGTTCTTAAATCATTTATTAAATTTGTTTTTGTTAAATAGTAACCTGAAATCAATATTGGAATTGAAGCTAACAATAAAAGACAAAATATTCTTTTATCCAGAATAAACATAATTAATTCTTTTCTAAAAAATAATACCACTGCCAGAAAAGATCCGATA
The DNA here is from genome assembly GCA_902563575.1 of uncultured Pelagibacteraceae bacterium. Classification (GTDB taxonomy): domain Bacteria; phylum Pseudomonadota; class Alphaproteobacteria; order Pelagibacterales; family Pelagibacteraceae; genus Pelagilacustribacter. The sequence continues at coordinate 414,560 of CACEXV010000001.1, read as the reverse complement.
TGTAGGCTTACATCAAGTAAAAGCCCGCCCTCATTGTATGAGCTTAATTTTGTGAATATTATCAAATGCGAGGAGGATGAAACGGGTATGAATTCTGTAATTCCTTGAATTAAAGATAGAACAATAACTTCAACCATATAATCTTTTTATAAAACTTTAAGTTGATTTCCAAAGATATTATATTTTTGCATATCTGATATGCTCCAAGAAATGTCAAACTTTGTGGAGTTTTTCACATTTAGGTAAATAATAATTACCTATTTTTACTTTATTTGTTATAAAATTTGATTTAAGTCAGTCAGATTATGACAGATAAAATGTTAAAATTTACCGATATAAGTCAAGAGACTCCGCCGAAGAGAGAGACCATTAAAAGGAAAAAGGATTTCTCAGAAATTTATGATGAGTACATCGAAACCAAAGCTAAAGAGCAATCTAGTAGGTGTTCGCAATGCGGCGTACCTTTTTGCCAAATACACTGTCCATTGAGCAACAATATTCCTGATTGGTTAAAACTTACTGCCGAGGGGCGTTTGGAGGATGCATATAAGTTATCTCAAAGTACAAATAACATGCCGGAAGTTTGTGGAAGGATTTGTCCGCAAGATAGACTCTGCGAGGGCAATTGCGTTATTGAACAATCTGGTCACGGTACTGTTACTATTGGATCTATAGAAAAATACATTACTGATACTGCCTGGGAAAAGGGATGGGTGAAACCGGTTGTTGTAAAAAAAGAACTTAAAGAGTCAGTCGGGATAATTGGATCTGGACCAGCAGGACTTGCATGCGCAGAAGAGTTAAGAAAATTTGGTTTTCAAGTAACGATTTATGACAGATACGATAGGCCAGGTGGCTTACTAATTTACGGTATTCCTAATTTTAAACTAGAGAAAAACATTGTTGAACGGAGAACGAAATTGTTAAAAGACTCAGGTATCAATTTTGTTCTTAATTTTGAAGTCGGGAAAAACAAAAGTTTATATGAACTTAAGAAAAAACACGATGCCATACTAATTGCGACCGGGGTATATAAGGCGAGAGAGATTGAGGTCCCAGGATCAAATTTAAAAAATATTTTTCCAGCTATGGATTTTTTAACTGCATCAAATAAAAAAGGACTGGGAGATAAAGTCGATCTTTTTGACAACGGTACACTTAATGCGGAGGGGAAAGATATAGTTGTTATAGGTGGAGGTGACACTGCTATGGATTGTGTTAGAACAGCTGTTAGACAGAAAGCTAAATCTGTAAAGTGTTTATACAGGAGAGACAAAGAGAACATGCCAGGTTCAGCAAGAGAAGTTGGAAATGCGATAGAAGAAGGTGTAGATTTTGTTTGGTTAACTAGTCCAAAAAAGTTTTTAGGTAAAGACAAAGTCGAAGAAGTAGAAGTTAATAAAATGATTTTAGGTGAACCAGATCAATCGGGTCGTAGAAAACCAATTTCTCAAGACGGCTCAGAATTTAAAATGCCGGCTGATTTAGTTATAAAATCACTAGGTTTTGATCCAGAAGATATTCCAAATTTATTTGGAGCTGAAGAACTAGCAGTTTCTAAATGGGGCACTATTAAAATCGATTTACGCTCTATGCAAACAAATCTTGAGGGTGTTTTCGCAGCAGGCGATATAGTAAGAGGAGCTTCTCTAGTTGTATGGGCCATAAGAGATGGTAGAGATGCAGCGGTCCAAATAGAAAAATTTATTTCAGATAAAAGAAAAAAATTAAAAAAAGACTTTGCTGCGTAATGAAAATCTATAAAAAAAATAAAAAAAAACTTATTGAAGGTAAAGTATACGATCCAAGTATGGAGCACGAGGCTTGCGGCGTAGGATTGATTGCAACTACAAATGGTCAAAAAAGTAGAGAAGTAGTTGAACATGGAATCAAAGCGCTCAAAGCTGTATGGCATCGAGGCGCAGTAGACGCTGACGGCAAGTCAGGAGATGGAGCTGGCATAAAATTGGAAATTTCACCAGACTTTTTCAAAGATAAAATTAACAAAACTGGTCATACTCATGATGATACAAAAAGAATCTGTGTAGGCATGGTCTTTATGCCGAGAAACGACTATGCAAAACAGGAGAAATGTAGATCAATAATTGAAACTATTTTACTAAATAAAGATTATTACATTTATGGATGGAGACAGGTTCCAGTAAACCCAAAAGTTTTAGGTACAACCGCAGAGACGAATAGGCCCGAAATCGCACAAGTTTTATTTAGAAAAAATACTGACATTAAAACTAACGCGTTAGAGAGAGATCTATTTGAGGCAAGAAAAAAAATTGAAAAAATCGCCAGAGAAAATCAATTAAATGAACTTTATTTATGTTCTTTAAGCTCAAGATCGATCGTTTATAAAGGAATGTTTTTGGCTGAGGCTTTAGCCGATTTTTACCCTGATTTGAAAGATAAAAATTTTAAATCGAGATTTGCAATTTTTCATCAAAGATACTCCACAAATACTTTTCCGAGTTGGGATCTCGCTCAGCCGTTTAGAACGTTAGCTCATAACGGCGAGATCAACACTTTGAAAGGCAATGTTAATTGGATGAAGGTTCATGAGCAAGATATGTCCAATGATCTTTTTGAAAATATTGAAGATTTGAAGCCTGTAATTATCCCTGGTAATTCAGATTCTGCGTCATTAGATAATGTATTTGAGTTACTTACACATTCAGGAAAATTGGCCCCTTTAATAAAATTAATGATGATCCCAGACGCGTGGTCTAAGAGAAGTAAGACAGTGCCACAAAATCACCAGCAGCTATTTAATTTTTTAAATAGTGCTATTGAGCCGTGGGATGGACCAGCAGCAATTTGCGCAACCGATTCTAAATGGGTTCTTGCATCAGTTGATAGGAATGGTTTGAGACCATTAAGGTATACGATAACTTCTGATGATCTTATTTTTGCTGGATCAGAAACAGGCATGATAGATTTACCGGAAGAAAAAATAATAAAAAAAGGAAGGTTAGGCCCCGGAGAACTTATTGCGGTAGACTTGAAGGAAGGGAAGTTTTATCATGATAAAGAAATTAAAGATTATATTTCTAACGAATATAAAAAATTTAATAGCCAAATAGTCGATTTAGACAAAAAATTATCCTCATCAAAAGAAGTTACGTCTTTTTCCGGAAATGATCTACGAAGAAGACAATATTTATCAGGTTATAGCATTGAAGACCTTGAGTTAATTCTTCATCCAATGGTAGAGGATAGCAAAGAGGCAACAGGCTCTATGGGTGATGATACCCCAGTTGCTGTTCTGTCGAGTCACTTTAGACCTCTCTCACATTATTTTAGGCAGAATTTTAGTCAAGTTACCAATCCCCCAATCGACTCACTGAGAGAAAACAAAGTTATGAGTCTAAAAACAAGATTTGGCAATTTAGGAAACATTCTTGATTTTGATAATTTGACGGAGGAGACAATATATGTGCTGGATAGTCCTATACTATCAAATTCACAAATTAAGAAATTCAAAAAATTATTTGCGAGCAAAATAAGAACCATTGACTGCACTTTTAAAACAACCGAGACCTTGAAAGAGGGTTTGGAAAAAATAAAAAACGATGCTGAAATTTCAGTTAGAGAGGGCTCTACCACTTTAGTTCTTAGTGACAAAAATATTGGAGCCACAAGAGCAAATATTCCTATGGTTTTAGCTGTCGGGGCGATTAACTCTCATCTGGTAAATCTGGGGTTAAGAGGATATTGTTCTATAAACGTTGAAACATCTGAAACATTAGACACCCATTCATTTGCAGTATTAATTGGTGTGGGAGCCACAACTATTAATCCCTACTTAACAATCGATAGTATTTTTCAGAGATTTGAAAAAAAACTTTTCGGGGAATTGAGTTTTAATGACTGTGTGTTGAGATTTAAAAAATCTATTGAAAACGGATTACTGAAGATAATGTCTAAAATGGGAATATCTGTAATCAGCGCTTATAGAGGGGGATGTAATTTTGAAACCGTCGGGTTAAGTCGAGCCCTAGTTTCAGACTATTTTCCAGGAATGGTATCAAGAATTTCGGGTATCGGGATTAAAGGAATTGAAGAAAAAATTAAAGAATTGCACGAGAAGGCATTTAAGAAAGATGTATACATTTTGCCTATTGGCGGAATTTATAAATATAGAAAATCTGGTGAAGAACATCAATTTCAAGGAAAACTTATTCATACATTACAGCATGCAGTTGGCTCAGGTTCTTACGAAACTTATAAAAAGTATTCTGACGGTATTCATGGTCTTAAACCCATCAATCTTAGGGATCTTTTAGATTTTAGGAAAGATAAAGAAGAAATCGATGTAAAAGATGTTGAGCCCATTCAGGAGTTAACGAAACGCTTTGGGAGCGGAAGCATGTCACACGGAGCTTTGTCAGAAGAGGCTCATGAAACACTTGCAATTGGAATGAATAGAATAAAAGGAGCCTCTTGTAGCGGTGAAGGAGGTGAAGATGCTAGACGTTTTAAAGTTTTAGAAAATGGTGACACAGCAAACTCAAGAGTGAAACAAGTGGCATCAGCAAGATTCGGAGTGACAGTTGATTATTTAAACAATTGCAATGAGATAGAGATCAAAATCGCTCAGGGTGCTAAACCAGGTGAGGGCGGTCAGCTTCCAGGGTTTAAGGTAACAAAAGACATAGCAAGATTAAGGCATTCAACTCCTGGAGTAACTTTGATTTCGCCTCCACCGCATCATGATATTTATTCAATAGAGGATTTAGCTCAACTTATATATGACTTGAAACAAATAAATCCTGGCGCAAGAATAGGAGTAAAATTGGTGGCCTCAACAGGTATTGGAACAATTGCAGCAGGTGTAGCGAAAGCGAAGGCTGATGTAATTCTAATATCAGGACATTCAGGGGGCACAGGAGCAAGCCCACAAACTAGTGTTAAGTATGCCGGTATACCTTGGGAAATGGGTTTGACTGAGGCGCACCAGATTTTAACATTAAATAATCTTAGACACAAAGTAACTTTAAGAACTGATGGTGGCTTAAAAACTGGAAGAGATGTTGTAATGGCAGCGATGATGGGCGCAGAGGAATTTGGTATGGGCACCTCATCACTAATTGCCATGGGATGTATCATGGTAAGACAGTGTCACTCGAATACTTGTCCCGTGGGAGTTTGCACTCAAGATGAAGAATTAAGAAAAAAATTTAGTGGCACTCCTGATAAAGTAGAAAACTTTTTTAAGTTTGTTGCAAGAGAGGTGAGAGAAATTCTAGCTTCCTTAGGTTATAAATCACTTAATGAAATTATTGGTAGAACAGATTTACTTTCTCAAGTGAGCAGAGGTTCTCCGAATCTTGACGATCTAGACTTAAATCCACTTTTAGTTCAAACTGATCCAGGCGATAATCCAAGATATTGCAAGGACAAAATTATAAACCCAGTACCTAACACACTAGATGAAAAAATTTGGGCAGATATTAAAGATAGTTTTAACAAGGATAAAAAAATTGATGTTAATTACAAAGTACAAAATACACAAAGAGCGATAGGAACTAGATTGTCTCATTATGTATATAAAAAATTTGGTAATAACGCCTTAGCAAATGACTCAATAAATATTAATCTTGAAGGGTCAGCTGGCCAATCATTAGGTGCCTTCTTAGCAAAAGGAATCACATTAAAAGTTTTTGGAGACTCTAACGATTATGTCGGTAAAGGTTTGTCTGGTGGAAAGATTATTGTCAGGACTTCTAAAAAAAGTAATTTAATATCGAATAATAACGTAATCATTGGAAATACAGTTCTTTATGGATCAACGAGCGGTAAAATGTTTGCATCAGGTAAGGCTGGAGAGAGGTTTGCAGTGAGAAACTCTGGATCAATAGGTATTGTCGAGGGTTGCGGATCAAATGGATGCGAGTACATGACAGGAGGTGCAGTAGTTATTTTAGGAGATGTCGGAGACAATTTTGCCGCCGGTATGACCGGAGGAATGGCATTTGTTTATGATCCTAAAAACAAATTTGAAAATTATGTAAATCCACAGACGGTCGTTTGGCAAATCCCCGAAACTGATTATTGGAGAGATTATTTAAAATCTAATTTGATAGAATTTGTAAAAGATACATCTTCAATAATTGGCCAAAAATTAATAGATAATTATGAAAAAGAGGTTAAGAATTTTAAACAAGTTTGTCCTAAGGAAATGTTAGATAAATTAAAAAATCCAATCACATTAAAAAATCTAAGATCGAAGTCTGCTTAATGGATGAGAAATATTTTTTTTTTGGTTTTGGTCAAGTAGGAAGATATTACATAAACTACCTATTTAAAAAAAAAACTAAATTTTCTTTTAACATTTCCACAACCTCTGGCACCAAATCAAAAAGACTAAATAATAAAAATTATTTGTCATTAAAATTTAATGGTCGAAAATTTGATAAAAAAATATCCAAAATTTTAAAATCTACAAGCTATATTTTGATATCTATACCACCAGATACGAAAGGAGATTTAGTTTTAAGAAATTTTAAAAAAGATCTTAAAAGTAAAAATATAAAAAAGATAATCTATCTCTCAGCAACAAATGTTTATGGCGATCATAAAGGGAGATGGGTAAATGAAAAATCAAAATGTAAGCCCACAAGTAAGCAGGGTAAAAATAGACTAAGAGCCGAGAAACAATGGACTGTATTTTGTAAAAAAAATAAATTAAATTTAAATATCTTAAGAATTGCCGGTATTTATTCCAGAGAGTCAAATGCATTAAAGAGACTTAAACTTGGGCCAAAAGTTTTTGTAAGAAAAAAAAATCATTTTTTTTCAAGGATACGTGTAGAAGATATTGCCCAAGTGATCTACAAAGTATTTAGAAATAAAAGCGTTAAATATGAAACTTTCAATGTAGCCGATGATTTACCTGCGTCTAGTGAGATTTTAAACAAATATGCAGCTAAGATCTTAAAAATAAAAAACTTAAAACAGATCGATGTAAAAGATTTAAAAGGAAATATGATAAAAAATTTTTACAAAGATAGCAAAAAAATTAAAAATTCTAAGATAAAGAGAGTTTTAAAAGTTAACTTGAAATATTCCACTTATAAACAAGGCTTAAGAGACCTTAGATATTAAATTACTTAACTCCTTAGTCATTTTCTTTAAATTTTTTTTTTGGGATAAACTATGATCTCCATTTTTAATGATAATTAAATTCTTTTTTGCATTTGGAAAAACAGACAAAACTTTTCTTGAAAAAGAAACTGGTACTACCTCATCTTTTTGACCATGAAACATTGTTATATTTATTTTGAGATTAATTGTTTTAGATAAAACTTTATTTGCCCTACCATCTTTTATTAATTGATAGGTTATGGGATATTCATACTGCCTCTGACGCAATTTTGAGTCCCCATGTTTTATAATACTCACGCCCTTTCTCTTTATCTCATTTTTTATTTTATTTGGGAATTTTTTCCACATCAATCTGTCTAAAAATTCTGGTGCTGAACCAATTCCAATAAAACCTTTAATTTGTTTTTTAAAGTACTTAAATTGATTTAAAGAAATCCATGCCCCCATGCTTGAGCCGATTAAAATGAAGTTATTCTTTTTAACAATTTTTTTTATAGATATTTTCGTATCAAGAGACCATTTAGTTATATTACCTTCAGTAAATTTTCCCGAAGATTTACCATGACCAGAATATTCTATAGCTAAAAAACCCAATTTATTTTTTTTAGCATACTTTTTAAATAATTTTGGTTTTTCGCCATTAATGTCGGACATGAAGCCAGGAAGAAAAATTATATACAGTTTTTTTTTGTAATAATTGTGCAAATACCTCAGTTTTTTCCCTTTAGATATTTTTAGATACTTATTTTTTTTCATATAAAATTTTGTAACTGATCTGATACTATTATATCTTATCATATGCCTACTGATATTAAAGTATTACAGGTAATCCCAAAGCTCGGTTATGGTGGAGCGGAAACTGGTTGCTATGATTTAGCACATTTTCTTGCCGAGAACGACTGCAAGTCTTATATCGTTACAAGCGGAGGAGAATTATTAAAGTTTGTCAAAAAAGATAAAGTAAAAATTATAAGGCTGCCCGTCCAATCTAAAAATCCATTACTTATAATTTTCAATTCAATAATATTATTCTTTTTAATCTTAATATTAAATATCAATATTGTTCATGCCAGAAGTAGAGCACCAGCATGGTCATGTTATTTGAGTTGCTTACTTACAGGTCGTAAATTTGTAACAACCTTTCACGGAACTTATTCTATAAGTGGAAGATTTAAGAAAATTTATAATAGCGTTATGTTAAAATCAAAATTAACAATCGCTGGATCAAATTTTATTTTTGATCATATAAATGAAAATTACAAAGATCATATTAATCCAAAAAATAAATTAATGGTGATTTTTAGGGGGATTAATGTAGACTATTATAACCCCAAAAATATTTCTGAATTTAAAAAAAATAAATTGATATCAGAGTGGAAATTAAAAGAAGAAAATTTTAATATTTTGCTTCCCGGTAGACTTACATCTTGGAAAGGCCAAGAGAAGTTTATTGAAGCACTTAATATTCTCTCGGTCGACTATAATAAAACAAATTTTCATGGCATAATCTTAGGCGATGATCAAGGTAGAAATGTTTATTCCAAAAAACTAAAAGATCTAGTTTTGAGATATAATCTGAATAAAAAGATAACTTTTGTTGACAGATGTAGAAATATGCCTGTAGCTTATTCAATCTCTGATGTTGTTGTTTCCTCATCGATTAAACCTGAGGCCTTTGGTAGAGTCGCTGTTGAGGCCCAATCAATGAAAAAACCAATAGTTGCTAGCGATCTTGGAGGATCAAAGGAAACAATTTTAAATGAAAAATCAGGATTTTTATATAATCATGATGACCCAAGAGAATTGGGGAAAATATTAAATACTTTAATGGATATTGATAAAGAAACATTGAATTCAATTGGAAACGAGGGTAGAAAAAACGTAACTAAAAAATTTGACGTTGAAAATATGTGTAAATCAACATTCAATGCTTATAAAAAAATTTTAAATATTTAGATGCCTAATATACAACTTTTAGATGGAAAGAAAATTTCATTTCAAAAATCTATAAGCGGGTTTGAACTAACCAAGAAAATAAGTAAATCCCTTGAGAAGTCTGCACTTATAATGGAAGTAAATGGAAAATTAAGGGATTTAAGTTATAATATTTTAGAAGACTCTAAGGTAAAAATAATTACTTCTAAAGATCAAGAGGGCTTAGATGTTCTAAGACACGACGCTGCACATATTATGGCTATGGCAGTTCAAGAAATTTTTCCTGGAACACAAGTTACAATTGGACCAGTTATTGAAAACGGTTTTTACTATGATTTTGCTCGAAAAGAGCCATTTACGAGTGAAGATTTAAAAAAAATTGAAAAAAAGATGTCAGAAATAATAGATAGGGATGTAAAAACCCGAAGAGAAGTATGGGAAAGGGAAAGGGCAATTAATCATTTCAATCAAATTGGTGAAAAGTACAAGGCTGAGATAATAGAGAGCATACCAGAGAATGAGGAATTGTCTGTTTACCACCATGGTGACACATGGCATGACTTATGTAGAGGGCCTCATCTCGCGTCATCAGGCAAAATAGGAAAAGCGTTTAAACTAACAAAAGTTTCAGGTGCTTATTGGAGAGGCGATTCAAATAATGAAATGCTCCAAAGAATTTATGGAACATGCTGGAGTAGTAAAAAAGATCTAGATGAATACCTTAATAGACTCGAGGAGGCAGAAAAAAGAGATCACAGAAAACTTGGCAAAGAGATGGATCTTTTTCACTTTAGAGAAGAAAGCCCCGGATCCGTATTTTGGCACGAAAAAGGGTGGAATTTATTTCAAAGACTCATTGATTATATGAGAACTAAACAAAGACTAGCTGGATATAAAGAAATAAACACACCTGAATTATTAGATAAAACTTTATGGGAAAAGTCAGGACACTGGGAGAAGTTTGGCGAACACATGTTTACTTCTGAAACACCTGATGAAAAAGTTTTTGCAGTAAAACCTATGAATTGTCCAGGTTGTGTGCAAATTTTTAATCAAGGTCTAAAAAGCTACAGAGATCTGCCTTTAAAGCTCTCTGAATTTGGTAAAGTTCATAGATATGAACCTTCAGGCGCACTTCATGGATTATTAAGAGTTAGGGCTTTCACTCAAGATGATGCACATATATTTTGCTCAGAGGATCAAATTACTCAAGAGTGTTTGACTGTAACGAATCTAATTATAGATATTTATAAAAGTTTGGGATTCAAAAATATTATTTTAAAGTATTCAGATAGACCTGAAAAAAGAGTTGGAGATGACAAAGTTTGGGATAAATCTGAAAACGCTTTGTTAACCGCAATTAAAAAATCAAAATTAAAGTATACTGTTAACAAAGGTGAAGGAGCCTTTTACGGACCTAAAATTGAGTTTGTTTTACGAGATGCGATTGGAAGAGATTGGCAATGCGGTACACTGCAGGTTGACCTTAATCTGCCGGGAAGACTTGGAGCAACTTTTGTTGATAAAGATGGTGGAAAAAAAGTTCCAGTAATGCTTCATAGAGCTTTATTTGGATCTCTAGAGAGATTTATTGGTATACTGATAGAACATTACGCTGGAAAATTACCTTTCTGGTTGTCGCCAATACAAGCTATGGTGCTCCCCATATCCGAAGATAACAATAAATATGCAAAAAAGGTATTTGAAGATCTTTTTAAAGAGGGTATAAAATGTGAAGTGGATTTAAAAAATCAAAAAATTAATTATAAAATAAGAGAACACTCTTTAGCAAAAGTACCTTATCTTTTAATTTGTGGAAAAAAAGAGGAAAAAAATAAAACAATTACAATAAGGAAACTAGGTTCAGAAAAACAAGAAACTTTAAAAACAAATGCATTGATCAAAAATATGTTATCTTTAAATAAGCTTCCATTAAATTAAGTGTCAAACTTTAAACCCAATTACTTTCAAAGAAGAGAAAAAAGATTTGGTCCAAGAGCCAATGAAAAAATCAGATCACTTGATGTTCAAGTAATTGATAGCGAGGGTAAAAACTTGGGAGTGCTCCCCCTCAAAAAGGCAATTGATATAGCCAAAGGAGAAGAATTAGATTTGATCGAAATTTCACCAAACGCCAACCCGCCTGTATGCAAAATAATGGATATGGGTAAATATAAATACGATTTACAAAAGAAAGCAAATCAAGCAAAAAAAAAACAAAAAGTTATTTCTTTAAAAGAAATCAAATTGAGACCCGGTACAGAAATTCATGATTATAATTTTAAATTGAAAAATGCAAAAAAATTTATATCAAAAGGTGATAAGGTCAAATTTACGGTAAAGTTTAAAGGTAGAGAGATGCAACACATTGAATTAGGTAAAAACTTGATGCAAAGAATTATTGAAGATACCAAGGATGTCGCCAAAGTTGAGACTCAGCCTAAATTTGAGGGAAAACAAATGGTTATGATTATCCAGCCGAATTAATTAATTCTAATAAGAACTTGTAAATTTTAGATATTGTATATATAAAATCCGGGTTATGCCAAAATTAAAAACTAAAAGCTCAGCAAAAAAAAGGTTTAGATTTACTGGCAAAGGAAAAATTAAAATGCCTCAAGCAAACAAAAGGCATGGAATGATTAAAAGAACTAATTCACAAATTCGTAAACAAAGAGGCACAACAATTATGTCTTCGCAAGATACAAAAATTGTAAAATCTTACATGCCTTATAATTTGAGAGGTTAATATGGCTAGAACAAAACGTGGAGTCGTAAGTAGGGCAAAGCATAAAAAAGTCTTTAAAGCAGTTAAAGGTCAATACGGAAGAAGAAAAAATACTATTCGTATTGCAAGACAAGCTATGGAAAAAGCAATGCAGTATGCCTATAGAGATCGTAAAGCTAAAAAAAGAGAATTTAGATCTTTATGGATACAAAGAATTAATGCTGGTGTTCGAGACGAAGGATTAACGTATTCTAAATTTATTAACGGCTTAGCAAAGTCTAAAATCAAGTTAGATCGAAAAGTATTGGCTGAATTAGCATATAATAACCCAGAAGTTTTCAAAACAATTGTAAAAAAAGTTCAATCCTCCCTTAACTAATCAAGGTCTTTGATTTATCCTATATATAAAGAGAGAATCAAATAAATGAGTGATCTTAATTATATAAAAAAAGAGTTTGAAGAAAAGTTTGTAAAAATTAATTCTAAAAATGACTTACAAAACTTGAAGTCTGAATATTTCGGTAAAAATGGAATAGTTTCATCTGAATTTAAAAAAATGGGATCTCTAGATGAAAATCATAGAAAAGATTTTGCCAAAAAATTGAATTTATTAAAAGATGATTTAACTAATTTAATTGAGAATAAATTTAAATTAATAGAGAAAGAAGAAATAAATCAAAAACTAGTAGATGAAAAGATTGATATAACTCTCCCGATAAGATCTCAAGCAAGTGGAAAAATTCATCCAGTTTCACAAGTGATTGATGAGATATCTTCAATATTTTCTGAAATAGGTTTCACTGTAGCCGAGGGTCCAGATGTAGAGAGTGAATATAATAATTTTACAGCTTTAAATACACCGGAAAATCATCCAGCGAGAGACATGCATGATACTTTTTATTTAGATGCTAACAAAAAAACTTTATTAAGGACCCATACCTCTCCTGTACAAATCCGAACAATGTTAAATGGTAAGCCACCTTTTAAAATTATAGTACCAGGCAGAACTTACAGGTGTGATAGCGATCAAACTCACGCACCTATGTTTCACCAATTAGAAGGCCTTCATATTGATAAGAATATAACAATGGCTCATTTGAAGGGATGCTTAAATTATTTCATTAAGGAATTCTTTGAAGTTAAAAATATTAAAATGAGATTTAGACCAAGTCATTTTCCATTCACGGAACCTTCTGCAGAAGTAGACATAGGTTACAAATTAGAAGATAACAAAATTGTTATCGGTGAGGGTAATAAATGGCTCGAGATACTAGGTTGTGGAATGGTTCATCCGAATGTCCTAAGAAATGCTAAAGTTAATTCAAAACAATTTCAAGGTTATGCTTTTGGAATGGGTATAGATCGATTAGCCATGTTGAAGTACGGAATTAACGATCTCAGGGCATTTTTTGAAACAGATTATAGGTGGTTGAATCATTATGGATTTGATCCATTAGATGTGCCGACAAATTATAGAGGTTTAAGCAGATGATACTTACACTGTCTTGGCTTAAAGATCATTTAAAGACAACGGCATCCATAAATCAGATAATTGAAAAGTTAACAGACATTGGTTTAGAAGTTGAAGGTGTTAGTGAAGGATCGGGGGAAAACTCCGCATTTAAAATTGCAAAAATAATAAAATCTGAAAAACACCCTAATGCCGATAAATTAAAACTTTGTGAAGTTAGCATTGGAGGAGAGGAACATATTAAAGTTGTTTGCGGTGCACAAAATGCAAGAAGTGGTCTTATAACTGTTTACGCTCCGCCAGGTGCTGTAATACCTAAAACAAAAATGAAATTAAAAATTGCAAAAATAAGAGGTATTGAGTCTAGAGGAATGCTTTGTTCAGAGTATGAATTAGGTTTATCAAAGGATAGCAATGGTATAGTAGAATTGAAAAACAGTTCATCGAAGCTAGGAAAAAGCTTCTTTAAATCAAGCAGTGAAAAGTCTATAGATATTTCAATAACCCCAAATAGACCTGATTGTTTAGGAATACGAGGAGTAGCTAGAGATTTGGCAGCTGCGGGCTTAGGAAAGTTTACAGATTTAAAAAAAATTAAACTTAAACAAAAAAAAGTTCAAAAAATAAGTGTTTCGATCACAAAAGAGAAAAATCAAGGCTGTCTTGTTTTTGGTAGCTGCCTAATTACAAACATACAGAATAAAGAAAGTCCAAAATGGTTACGTGAAAAAATTATCTCATTAGGATTAAAGCCTATTTCAGCAGTTGTAGATATAACAAATTATGTAATGTTTGACTTGAATAGACCGTTACACGCTTACGACGCGGACAAGATTGAGGGTGAAATAATAGTAAGAAATTCAAAAGCAAATGAGATCTTCAAGGCTTTGGACGATAAAGAATATAAGCTTGAAAAAGATATGTGTGTAATATCAGATAGAAAAGGAGTTCTCGGTCTTGGCGGTATAATCGGAGGTACAAAGACCGGAACTAAATTTGGTACCTCAAATATTTTATTAGAGTCAGCTTATTTTTTACCGTCATCTGTACGAAAAACTGCAAAAAAACTCGGTTTAGAAACTGATGCGAAATACAGATTTGAACGGGGTATTGATCCAAACTCGGTGATTGAAGGTTTAAATGTAGCCACAAGTTTAATTCTTCAAATTTGTGGCGGTGAGGCAAGCAAATTTAATATAGTTGGAAAAAAAAATTTTATTAATAAAACAATTGAATTAGACAACGACAAATTTAAAAAAACAATAGGATTTTCTATTTCAAATCAAGAATGTAAAAAAATATTATCTTCTTTAGGATTTAAATTAAAATTGGGGAAAAAATCAATAAAGGCACAAGTCCCGTCATGGAGACCTGACGTTGAGCAGGACATAGATCTTATTGAAGAACTAATAAGGATAAAAGGATTTGACAAAATAGACCTAATTGAACCCAAGAAAACTAGAGAGCATGACACACTAGATTATAAGCAAAAATTATTTCATCTTATTCAAAGAGCTATATCAAATAAAGGTTATCTTGAAGCAGTAACTTGGTCTTTCACAGATCAAAAAATAGAGCAACTAGTTGTTCAAGATCAAAAACCAATTTTTATTTACAATCCCATTTCTACCGAATTAAATGTTCTAAGAAGATCAATTTTTTCAAATTTACTTTTTTATTTAAAAAAAAATCAAGACAGAGGCTTCGGAGATATCTCTCTTTTTGAGATAGGGCCAACATTTCATGGTAAAAATCCTGGTGATCAACAAGTCGTTATTGGAGGTTTGAGATCTGGACAGTTTTTTAAAAAGAGTTGGTCTGAAGAGACTAGGAGTATTGATATATTCGATGTTAAAGGTGATGTTATAAAAACCTTAATTGAAATAGGTATAAAAGAGGAAGATCTAATAATTACAAATAAATCAAAAAATTATTATCACCCTGGCAGGTCAGGTTCAATAAATTTTAAAACGGAATCCGGCGAATGTATTGCTACTTTTGGCGAAATACATCCGACAATTATTTCAAAACTAGATTTTAAAGAAAAAAATATTTACGGTTTTGAAATTTATTTGAAAGATATTCCTGAGCCTAAGAAAAAACTTAGAGTTTCAAAAGACAACTTCAAATTTTCTGATTTCCAAAAATCAGAAAGAGATTTTGCTTTTATAATGGATAAAAATTATCAAGTTGGAAAATTAGAAAAACTAATTCTCGTAGTCGATAGCAACATACGCTCTGTAAATATTTTTGATGTATTTGAGGGACAAAATTTACCTCAAGATAAAAAATCTGTCGCGATAAGTGTTTCCATCCAAGCCCAAGACAAAACGCTGTCAGACTCAGATTTAAATCAAATTAGTCAAAAAATAATTAAAGAAGTTGAAAACAAAACTGGTGGAAAAATAAGAACCTAATGTCAGATCTAGATAGAATTCGTAATTTTTCTATAATTGCACACATTGACCACGGTAAATCAACTATTGCTGATCGTATTATCCAAAAATGTGGAGGATTAGCCGAAAGAGAGATGAAAGAGCAAGTTCTTGACTCAATGGAAATAGAAAGAGAGCGAGGAATAACTATTAAAGCTCAAACAGTTAAATTGAATTATAAAGCCAAAGATGGCAAGGTGTACAATTTAAATATCATAGATACTCCGGGACATGTAGATTTTAGCTATGAAGTTAGTAGATCCCTATCAGCTTGTGAAGGTTCACTACTAATCGTTGATAGCACCCAAGGAGTTGAGGCGCAAACGCTTGCAAATGTTTATCAAGCGCTTGATATTAATCATGAAATAATACCAATCTTGAATAAAATAGATTTACCTGCGTCAGATATTGATAAAACAAAAAAAGAAATAGAGGATGTAATTGGTATAGAGACTTCAAAAGCTATAAGTTGCTCAGGTAAAACAGGCGAGGGCATTGAAGATATACTTGAAGGCATTGTTAAATATTTACCAGCTCCAAAGTCTTCTTCCCCCGGTAAGCTAAAATCTTTATTAGTTGATAGCTGGTATGATAGTTATTTAGGAGTAGTTATTCTAGTTAGAATATTAGATGGAAGTATAAAAAAGAACATGAAGATTAAATTTATGTCTAATAATAGTTCTTACACTGTTGAAAGAGTTGGAACTTTTAACCCCAAACCCAACGATATAGAGGAACTCCGAGCAGGGGAGATCGGATTTATAATCACTGGAATAAAATCATTATCTGAGACAAAAGTAGGTGATACGATTTGTGATAACTCGAAACCTCTGTCTTCTCCACTACCAGGATTTAAACCAAGCAAACCTGTAGTATTCTGCGGCCTGTTTCCAGTTGATAGTTCTGAATATCAAAAACTTAAAGATGGTTTAGCTAAACTTAAATTAAATGATGCTAGTTTTTCATACGAAGCAGAGTCATCTAGTGCACTAGGCCTAGGTTTTAGATGTGGATTTCTTGGTCTATTGCATTTGGAAATAATAACTCAAAGATTAGAAAGAGAGTTTGATGTTAATTTAATTACTACAACACCAGGAGTCATTTATAAAATTCAGAAAAAAGATGGAAAAATAGTTGACCTGCAAAATCCTTCTAATATGCCTGATCCTACGCAGATAGAAAAAATAGAGGAGCCATGGATTAAAGCGACAATTATTACTCCAGACGATTATCTTGGATCGATTATTAAGATATGCCAGGACAAAAGAGGTATTCAAACAAATCTAACTTACTCGGGTAAAAGAGCGGTCCTGTCATATGAATTACCATTAAATGAGGTTGTTTTTGATTTTTACGATAGACTAAAGTCTATCTCAAGCGGATATGCAAGTTTTGATTACGAGATCACAGGTCATAGAGAAGGAGAATTGGTTAAATTAGGAATTTTAGTAAACGCAGAACCAGTTGACGCTTTAGCGATGATTATTCATAAAGATTTTGCTCAAAAGACAGGAAGACAAGTGTGTGAAAAATTAAAAGAGTTAATTCCTAGGCACAACTTTATGATTCCCGTACAAGCAGCTATTGGTGGTAAAATAGTTGCTAGAGAGACCATCAAAGGTTTTAAAAAAGATGTTTTAACTAAGATACATGGTGGCGGTGCTCTTGATAGAAAAAGAAAACTTCTTGAAAAACAAAAAAAAGGTAAGGCAAGAGCTAAACAATTTGGAAAGGTAGAGATACCACAGGAAGCATTTATTGGGGTATTGAAAATTAGTAAAGAAAATTAATGGAAAAATTATTCATTATCTCAAATGAAAGTATTTTTGAAAACAATGGAAGTTTTTTTTGTGATAACTTAGATATGAAGTCGACCCCGGAGGGTTTAAGCCAAAAATATAAGATCAGCATAATTGCTCGAAAATCAAAAAAAGTAAGAGCTCATTATTTGAAAATAAATGATATTAAAATTTTTAGTTCAATTTTCACGTATTTAGCAAAAATTTTTGTATCTCTTAAATGTAAAAATGCAAAATATTTAGTTATATCTATCTCACCATATACATTTTTAGCAATTATTTTTCTAAGGATATTTGGAAAAAAACCAATAGTTTATTTGAGAAGTGACGGCCATGAAGAATATAAATCAATAATAGGCATCATTGGTAAGTTGATATATCACATTATGTTTAGCATAGTTTCCCGTTTATCAATGCTGGTAAGTTGTAATCCTCTTATCTTGAGAGGAAAAAAAGGAGATATAATAGCTCCCTCTCAACTTGATGAAGAATGGTTAAAAAATACAAAGCAAATAAATTTTAATAAGGTGAAGCTTCTTTATATTGGCAGAATAAGAAAAGAAAAAGGTATTTTTAATTTGATTAACCTAATAAAAGGCAATAATGATTTTCAATTAACTATTGTTGGTGCAGAAAAAAACTCTTTAGATAAAATTAATCAAAAGAATGTAAATGTCTATGAGATAGAAAATAATAAACAAAATTTGATTAAATATTATGATGATCATAATATTTTTATTTTACCCTCATACACGGAAGGACATCCTATGGTTTTATTAGAGTCATTGGCTAGAAATCGCCCAGTGATTATCTTTAAAGAAATTGAGCACGTAATTGGCGACAAAAAAGGTATATTTGTATCAAAGAGAGACCAAATTAGCTTAGTAAAACTAATTAATCAAATCAAAACAAATTATCCAAAAATTTTAGAGGGTATGTATGAAAATAAATTACCTTTGAAAAAAGAATTTATTAATTCTTTAGATGAAAGTATATCAAAATCTTAATTGGAGAGGTGGCCGAGTGGTTGAAGGCGCACGCTTGGAAAGCGTGTAAACGGGAAACCGTTTCGAGGGTTCGAATCCCTCTCTCTCCGCCAATTATGGTTTCTAATGCGATCTTCTAATCGAGTTTAAACCAATTAATCTTATGAATTTTTTCCCCAAAATATTTTGCACCTTGGCGAGTGTAATGAGCATAGTCAAAGAAAATTTTATTACCTGATTTATCAACATATTCACACTCTTGATCAACAACATCACACATGAAGTCTTCTCTATTTAAAAATAAAAATTTATTTGATTTTGAAAAATTTTTCAGTTTTTTATTTATTGCTGAATTGGAATGAAGCAACCTGTTTTGAAAATAAAGCCTTTTTAAACCATAATAATCAAATTTTTCTTTTTCAAATAAAACCTTCTTATCTAATAAAGTGTATGCTGTACTATGGACCTTGTATTCATTTGTGCTTGAAATAATGACAATTTTTTTATTTTCAATTTTTTCAATATATTTGGAAATTATATCTATTTTATTTTCGTTCCATCTGAAAGAAAATACTAAAACATCAGATTGAAGAAAAATATTATTTTTTTTTCTCTTTTCGTTTTCTTCATTTGAATTACGTGTGTCGGCAAAAGGAAGATATGCAAAATCATATTTATTAAATTTTTCTTTATTTAAAAAGAAAGCATTATGTAGATCTTCACCATGACTATCTCCAATTATTAAAATTTTCATTTTATTTCTATCAAACTCCTTTTTCTGTTTACTTTCTTCAGGTATTCTTAATTTTGACAAATGAAAATTATCTGCAACATAATTCTCATTTATATCTTTAAGATTGGTAAACCTATCAGGATAACCTTTATTAAAAATAATAAGAAAATTTGTAATTAAAACTATCAACCCAACTGAAGAGAGAACTATCAAAACTTTTTTAAAATTTAAGTTTTTGTTCCTAAATTTTTTTTCAACGAAATAGTAAGATAAAACTGACAATAAAACGAGCACAACCATCAATAAAATTTTTCTGGTTATATCGCCAGTTACGACTCCGCTTGTTCTAACGAATGCAAAAAGGGGGTAGTGCCATAAGTAGAGAGAGTAAGATACCAAACCAGCAATATTCAAAATTTTTATTGATAAAATCTTTTTTACAATTGTATCTTTTGTAGAATAGTGAATTACCAAACAAACACCAATAACCGGTATTAAAGTCACAAAAGAAGGGTGATTTAAATTATCGAAATAATAAAAAATAAAAAATGATAAAAAAATTAACAATAAACCAAAAAAAGATAAAAAATTATTGTTATCTTTTAATCTATTTTTTGAGCTTTTTTCTATTTCAAAATGAGCAAGAATAGATCCCGCCATAAACTCCCAAATTCTGGTGTGAATAAAGAAAAAGGTTGCAGAAGGATCATTTCTACTGCCCAATTCTGCTATACCTAAGCTGATAATAAAACCTAAAATCAGAATATGGATTATATATTTTCTTAAATATCTAAAAGTAGCGATTAATATAATTGGGAATAAAATATAATATTGGCCTAAAACAGATAATGACCAAGTATGAAGAAATGGTTTATGTAAAGCTCCAACTTGTCCAAATATATTTGCTGAATAATGATAAAAAAAATTAGAACTAAATGAAAGTGAAGTTATAATAGAATTTGCATAAGAGATAAAATTATTTGTCATCAAATACATCCAAGCAAACGGAAACGACACTATCATCACTAATAGTAAAGCTGGAAATATTCGTCTTATTCTTTGTTCATAAAAACGTCTAAATGAAAAAGAACCTGTCGTGACTAATTCTTTTAAAATAATTGAAGTAATTAAATAACCAGAGATGACAAAAAATATATCAATCCCAATAAAACCGCCTTTGAAAGGTTGATGGCCAAGAATTGTAATTTGAGCGTTATAGAGAATGATAAAGCCAACAGCAATCGCTCGTAATCCATCTATTTCCCATCTATATCTATGTGTCATCTTTTGTTTATTAACTCATATGAATTTTTAAAAGCCATACAAACAATAATAGATAATATAAAACAAATAAAAAGATTTATATCATTAAAAAATTTCATAGAAAGTTTATCTATTTGTAAATCACCATAGAAAAAAGATTTTATATCAAACATCTTTTTTAAAATTAGAATTATATCCTCAATCTCTCTAGTTCTAAAAAAAATAAAAGAAATATTTATAAAATTAAAAGTTAAAAACCAAAAAACGAATTTTGATATATTAAAAATTAAATACCTTTTGTAAACATGATTGATTATTAGCCCTAAGCCGTGAAATGCACCAAATAAAATAAAATTCCATGAAGGTCCGTGCCAAATACCCGCTATCAAAAAAACACAAAAAGTAATGATCATTGTGCTAAGAAAATTTATCTGTTTTAAAGATTTTAATAAAGGGTAGTAAATGAAGGTTGTTAAGAAGTAAGTTAAAGTCATGTGCCATCTCTGCCAAAAATCAATAACAGATGTTGCCTTAAGCGGACTGTTAAAATTTTGAGGCAAAACGATATTTAACATCAGGGCCGATCCTGTCGCCATATCAACATAGCCGCTAAAATCAAAATAAAATTCAAAAGTAAAACTCAGACTTAATATCCAACTTGAAAGAAAACTTAACTCATCAAGGTTTTGATGCCCCATGTCTACAAATTCAGACAATGTACCAGCAAAATAAACTTTTTTAACCAATCCTATAAACAATATAATTAATCCGATAATAAAATTTCTTTTATTAAATATCCAATTAGACTCATTATTAAATTGAGGCATCATGTGACGATATCTAACTATTGGTCCTGCAATTAATTGAGGAAAAAAAATGATAAATAAGAAAAAATCTTTGGCTTTTACATCAATTAAATCTTCATCGTATACATTCACTAGAAAAGTAATACTTTGAAAGGTAAAAAAGCTAATAGCTAGAGGGAATGGTAAATTTAAATAACTAATGTTAGTAGATAGTAATAAATTAATATTTTGAATTATAAAATCAGTGTATTTAAATATTATTAATAGTAAAATATTAAGAGTTATACCAAATATTAGATTTTTTTTTCTATTAGGCTTACCAGAGGTTATTTTTTTATAAAAGTAATAATTCATCAAAATTGAAAAGATTATCAGTGGTAGATAGTAGATGTTCCACCAAGAGTAAAAAAAAGCACTTAACAATATTAATATTATTTTTCGATCAATTTTTAAGAACTTTCCATAAAAAAAGAGAACAAGAGTTATAGGTAAAAAGAAAAGTAGATAAGGAAGAGTATAAAATAACATGTATTAAAATTATTTTGATTGAAAAAATTGTAATATTTTATTTACCGAGTTTAAATCACTCATTTTACTTGTGCTTACCTTTTTTTTAAATTGCTTTTCTAATTCTAACATTAAATTTACATGAGCAAGACTATCCCATTTAGCAAAGTCAGTCATGCAAGAAGACTCTTTGATTAATTTCGAACTAACTTTTATATTTTTAGATATTATTTCTATTATTTTAATTTTTTTTTGATCATTCATCTGATTTGACCATTTTTTGTATATCTTTTAAACTACTTAAATTTAAAATTGTACTTGTATCTCCATAATTTTTTAAATTAGGATTTATAAGTATATTTCTTAAAAGTCTTCTTAAAATCTTTCCACTTCTTGTTTTAGGTAATTGCTTAACATAAAAGACTTTTTTAGGTATAGCATATGTACCAAAATTAGAAATAATCATTTTGTCGATTTCAAGATCTAAATTCACATTCGATACAACAAATAAACATATTTTTGAGCCTTCTAATTTATCGTTTAATGTGACAACACAACATTCTGTTATTTTTTTTATCTTTAATAAAGTAGACTCAATTTCTTCTGACCCCACTCTGTGACCTCTTATGTTAACAACATCATCATTTCTCCCATGAATAAATACATTTTTTTTTCTTTTAGTTGCTAAATCAAATAACCTAAAATTGTTATTTTTATCCCAATATTTATTCCACTCTATTTTACCATTTATCACATTTTTCATCATTCCAGGCCACGGAGACATAATTTTAATTTCTTTAACTTTTGTATTTTCAAGTTTATTTATTTTAATATACTCTGAAAATGGTTGTCCAACAGACCCATGGGGAGCCTGATTTGTGTTTTGATTATATCTTGGAGAGCTTATAATACCACCGGTCTCTGTTTGAAAATAAGTATTTACTATCGCTCTATCTTTTTTTAGAAATTTATTTGAAAACCATTCAGCCACAGATGGGGCAAGTGGTTCACCCATTGATCCAAGAGTTTTGATATATCTTTTATTAATAGTAAAATTCTTATTTAAAGATTTAATTAATCTTATCAATGTGACTGGCAGATATATTACGCTGGTTTTTAAACTTAATATCTTTTTAAAAAGTTTAATATCTATTAGGGATATTGGTTTTTCAATTAAAATTGTTGTGGACCCTAACGACAAAGGTCCAAAGAGTGAGTAAGTATGTCCATTAATCCAACCAGCATCTGATGCAGTCAAAACAACAGAATTTTCATTAATACCAAATTGATTTTGACATGTAAGTTTCGAATAAAGCAAATAACCGCCTGTAGAATGGGTAATTCCTTTTGGCACACCTGTTGATCCGGATGTAAAAAGTGTAAAAAGGCTATTAGGGCTATCAACTACTTTATTTTCTATTTTTTTAGGATTTTCTTTTGTATTGATGATTTTTTTAAACTGTTCATCATATATAAACTTTATCTTTTTATATGATTTAAAACCCATTTTACTAATAAATTTTTTTTTTGAAAGTCTTGAAAAAAAGATATTTGGTTTAAAAAGCTTTATTCTATTTTTAATACCTAAAGACTCCAATTCTTCAAATATGACAGAAAAATGCCAGCCAAGTTTTGCACAAGTAAACATCAACACTGCTGACTCCAATGATGCAGAGGCATGTATCATTACTTTTAATTTTTTATTAGGTGATATTTTCTTGATATAATTAGCTATTTTATTAACTTTTTTATCAATTTGTATGAAGCTATATTTTTTAATTTCTTTATTTTGATTGACTGTAATTATCGCGGTTTTATTTTGTCTTTTTTTTAAATTATTACTAATACAATTTTCATAAAGATTAAGCTGCCCATCAGGAAACCAAGCGTAATGGTTATTTTCATTTTTTTTAATTACGATTTTTGGCTTTTTAAACCAAATTAATTTTTCAGTTTCTTTCAGATAATAGTTTGTAAAATTATTATTAAATTTCAGCATTATTCATCATATAATTAAGTTGAAAGTACTAATTTTTTTACATAATATCAAACGATGCATCTATTTGTAAAGTTTGTGAAATTAGTAAGCAACAATATTTATATATTTATCTTTTCAATTATTTTTTTGATGGTTTTACTTTATTCAATTTTAATAATAATTGATGTAAAAAATATTAATCCCTTTTTATACTTTAATTTTTAAACAACATAATACTATTTAAAACATGTTAAAACACGCGGTAAAACAGATAGAAAAAAGTAAGCTAAATGTAAAGCCTTTTCCATACTTTAAAGTAGACAACCTTATTCCAGCTAAAAATTTACAAAATCTAAATAAGACTCTTCCTAGTTTTAAGGAAGTTGCTGGAAACGATATTTTATTTCAAAGTGCATCTCAAACAAAAAAAACGATGTTACCGAGCTCTGCTGTTTACAAAAAACTTAAAAAAAATAAAAATTTCAAAAATCTTAATTTGTTATTTAAAAAATTAAAGCCGGTAGTTTTAAAAAAATTTGATCAATCAATAAAAAAGTACGTAAAAAGGAAATATCAAAAATCAAAACTGAGTTATCACTCAACATTTAATGTGATGCGTAAAGGATATGTAAAAAGCGCCCATATAGACAGAAGGGATCACCTGGTACACGTTCTATTTTATCCTTCTTCTGATAGCACCAAAGGGGGAAAAATAAGAATTATGAAATTAAAAAAAAACAAAAAGACTTACGATGTTTTTCCAAGCAAAAAAGATCTAAGTTTAGCTAGTTCCTATTCGGTTAAAAATAATTTTTGTTTATTTACTTTAAACGTTCCCTGGTCTTACCATGAGGTTTCGAAATATTATGGAAAAAAAGATAGAAAATATTTTTACGCAGTTTACGATTTCCCCATTGAAGAAGTTGGTTCGAATATTAAAAATAGAAAAAAAGGTTTTAATAAAAATCCATTTTGGACCTCAAAAGTTAGTGTGAAGTCTCAAAAAAGAAAAAAAACTTTTTTTTCAGAGTAATTTTTCAAGAAGTTAGGATTAA
Source organism: uncultured Pelagibacteraceae bacterium (assembly GCA_902563575.1). Lineage (GTDB taxonomy): Bacteria > Pseudomonadota > Alphaproteobacteria > Pelagibacterales > Pelagibacteraceae > Pelagilacustribacter. The sequence continues at coordinate 389,748 of CACEXV010000001.1, read as the reverse complement.
TGATTAATAATATTAAAAGATACATCCAGCTTTTCTTATCCGATAGCAGTTTTATTTATAAGATACTTAAAAGTTTTTATCTAAATTTTTATAATAAAAAAATTTTTTTCCCCCTCAATCTCACCGATTTAAATACAGATATTTTAAAAGGAAAATACTATACCTTTAATAATAAGAATTTTATTAGATTTAAAAAGAAATATAATTTTTTTTTAATTTTTGATAAAAGATTAATAAATAGATATTCTGAAAAAAAACTCCAAAAAATTATAGAATTGGCAAAAACTCAAAAGTATGAATTAATTTATGATGGGGACTGCCCTTTTAACACCGAGATTGTCAGTAATAAATTTTTAGAAAATTATAACAAGAATTATAAAATTAATAGTTACCCGTCTCACATTTTCTATTTACTAAAAGATAAAGCTAGTGATGTTGGAAATATTGGAGCAAATCATAGGTCATTTAATTTTAATGGTTCATTCGAATTACCTTCGGGGGGCAAATCTATTGGAGATGGAGGAGATGTATCTTTTAGGTTAAACTTTATTCCCGATTTAAAAGATAAAACATTTTTAGATATTGGGTCTGAAGAGGGTTATTCAGTTTTTAACGCAATTAAAAAAAATGCTAAATTTGCAAAGGGTTTAAATATTTATGAAGATAAAGAGTATGATTTCTTTCCAGAATATTTAAGAGGTAAGAGCATTACCACTAGAAAAAGAGAAGATATAGAAAAAACACAAAATTTTTTGATTAAAGAACACAACTTAATAGGCAGTTCAAAGATTGAGTTTGAATATAAAAATATTTATGATTTAGGAGAGGATAAGTTTGATTTTGTTTTTTGTTTTGGAGTTTTGTATCATCTTAAAAATCCTTATAAAGCTATGGAAAATTTATTTAAAATAACTAATGAGACCTTGGTAATAGAAACACAGGGCATCAGAAATGATAGATATCTAAATGCAAAAATAGATCATGATGACGGATTTATCAGACATTCTTCAAATTCATTAAAGTTTTTACTTCAAAAAACTGGTTTCAAGAAAGTAGATATTCTGGTCGATACCCATTTAAAGTCTTGGAGAGTTTCAAATATTGTTCTAAAAGCAGAAAAATAAAAGCATTCCCAATATGTTTAAATTTTCTTTTATCACGTTGAACTAATCAGTTTATTTAAAATACTTTTTTAATTTTATTGAATTAATTAAAAATTCTAAATAAGTAAAGTTGCTTTTTGTATTTAGTGCTTTTTTTAATTTAAATAAAATGCTATTTTTATCAAGCTGACTTCGCATCTCGATTGGCTGTATATTTTTTCTTTTATTATCAATCATTGCATTTAGCCTACATAGTTTTTTACTTATTTTAAAACTTACAATCGACTCAAAGTTTTCTATTGAGTAAATATAATTATTTAAAGAAAATCTATACTGCTTCAAATTTGGAAATCTAGCATTTATATCATCAACAAGCTTCTTGTTATAATTGACAAAGGAATACTTGCTAGGATTATAAAATTTTTTTTTAATATAACTTGCGTGAGTATCTTCGACCACCATTAACCCATCATCCTTTATATGAGGTACACAAGAGTTTAAGGTTATAATTTGCTGATAATTTGTATGGCCACCATCATCAAGAATTATATCAACCTTGCCGACTTTCTTGAAGAAATTTTTCCAAAAAATAGGTTTACTTTGATCACCAATAAAAATCTTAAAACCGTATTTTTCAAATTTTTTAGCAAGAGGATTAAGCTCAACACCAATTATTTTTGCCTTCTTGCCAAAAAAATTTTTCCACATAAAAAGTGATCCTCCTGAGAAAACACCAATATCTACAAAAGTTATCTTCTTATTTCTGTATGATGAGAATAGTCGGTCATAAACCTGAAAATAATTTTTGTGCTTTGAACAATAATACTTACTTTTGATAAATGACTTAAAAGATAAGGTTTTTTTGTAATCCATAAGGTAACTTATCCATCATTTAATCAAGATATTCAATCAAAACGTGTTCAAAAAATATTGACGAATCATGTATTGTTTAAATGTAAGGCGGTTGAGGGAGACTGAAACCGCCTTCGCTTTTTCAGATATTAACTTTTAGCAGTCAAAACAATAATTGTTATATTCTTTTAATTTTTAAAAGTTTGAGATTAGCCGTTTTTTTTATCAGATTTATAGTTTTTATCGTATCGCCAAATATTACTTTTTTTCTTGGTCCATAGGCATGGATCAAATTTTTTTTGGATTTTGCTATAGCAACATGACCTTTCCAGAAAAGGATATCATTTTTTTTAATTTTTTTGATTGATATGTTCTTTTTAAGATAATTTATTTGATCACCAGTATCTCTTGGAAGAAATCTATTATTAAAATTGAAAAAAACTTGTACCAACGCTGAACAATCAATACCTCTAAAAGTTTTACCACCCCACTTATATTTTGTATTAGCAAATATATTAATTCTTTTAAATATATCTCTCTCTTTATATTTTATTGGCTTTAAATCGTTTAGACTTATCCATCCATTATGAATTTTTCCAAATCTATCTTTTATTTGTGTAATTTTAACTTTGGAACCAAAAGATAACTTTGAAATTTTCTGTCTTTTACTAGGATACTTATAAATTACTGAACATAAATTGAAAACTTTATGTGAAGGTTTAATAAACTTAAAAAATTTTTTTTCTTTGATAAATCCTTTATAATTATCTTCTAAAATTTTAATTCTAAACCACTTGTTTTTTTTATTAATTATCCTAAAACTATCTCCATAAATCATTTGTGTAACCACCTCTGAGTTTAATGATCTTTTTTTATATAAATTTATAATTGGGTAAGTATTAGTAAATAGCTTATTCATTGAGTTTGAGCTTATCCTTTATAAAAAATAAAAAGATTAAAGATGGAATAACCATAATTGCCGTTATAATAAAAAATATTCCCCAATCACCATTAAGCCAATCTACTAAAGCCCCAGAGGATGCTGCCAGTGTAGTTCTTCCCGCAGTGCCTATTGAAGATAATAAAGCATATTGGGTAGCTGTATAAGTTCTATCCACCAATAAAGAAATGAAAGCTACAAAAGCGACAGTTGCAAATGCAGCAGCCATGTCGTCAAAAATAACAGCAATAGCAAATAATAATTCGGATTTACCTGACCACGCAAGTATTGAAAAAAGTAAATTTGTTGAGGCCATTAGCACACCTGATAAAAACATTGCCTTGATTACTCCAGACCTAATTGCAAAAAGCCCTCCCAGCAAAGTGAATATAACTGTTGTAACCCAGCCCAAACTTTTCGAGTAGATAGCTATATCAGATTTTGTGAAACCTATTTCTTTGTAAAAAATAATAGACATTCTTCCCAAAAATGCCTCCCCAATTTTGAATAGGAAAACAAATCCAAGTATAGCTAGCGCTATGTTAAAACCATTTTTTGAAAAAAAACTTGTTACAGGACTAATAATTGTGCTTGTTAACCAAACCAAAAATTTTGAGAATAAACTATTAGCCCCGAGCTTAGTCTCAAGCACTTTATCTTTGTTTTTTTGATTTAACAGTCTTTCATGTGGTTGCCCTTCACTCACAAACATTAAGCCAATATTAAAAATAATTACAATAATTGAAATAAACAAAAAAGTAATTTGCCAATAATTGTCATATCCTTGTTTTTGAAAAAAATCTGCAAAATTTAGAGTTAAAACACCACCAATCTTATATCCTGTCCACCACCCGACAACAGCCATGGCCGCCCCAGCTTGCATTGAGCTACCCTCGTTCTGTCTTATTTGTTCAATTCTTAAAGCGTCTAAAGTAATATCCTGAGTTGCAGAAGCAATTGCGATTATTAAACCTATGAATATAACAATTGATAAATTATCAACCGGACTTACTAAACTCCAGGACACTAAACAAAGTAGGATAATAAATTGCATTAAAACTATCCATCCTCTTCTATGACCTATTCTTTTTGTTAACCAGGGTATTTGAATTCTATCTATTAATGGAGCCCATAAATAATTGAAAGCATATACTGCAAAAATTAAACCCGCCCAACCTATAGTGCTTCTGCTAAGACCGTCTTCTTGAAGCCATAGGCTTAAACTGCTGCCAATAATTACCCATGGAAATCCACTGATTGCTCCAAGTAACAAAATTTTTATCATACGTTTGTCAAAGTAAAACTTGCAAGCTTCAGATAAACTTTGTTTTTTATAAATCTCCATAATTTAATTTCTCCAAAAAGAAGGAAAGAATAACACTAACACAGCAAATAATTCTAATCTTCCTAAAAGCATTCCAAAAGATAAAAGCCATTTAGCTTGATCAGGAATGCTTTTATAATTACCATTAGGTCCTATAATATCTCCTAATCCAGGACCAACATTTGATATTGCACTAGCCGCCCCTGAAATTGAAGTGATAAAATCTAAGCCAGTTATTGAGAGCAACATTGACAAAATTAAGAAAAGAAATAAAAAAGAGAAAATAAAAATTATGACCGAGTTTATAAATTCATCCGTGATCTTTTGATTGTTATATTTAATAACTATAATACTATTTGGATATATAAGTCTTTTTATTTGATTTTTTATGAAAATAAGCAACATTTGAAGTCTAAAAATTTTAATTCCACAAGCTGTAGATCCTGCACAACCGCCTATAAACATCAGAAATAAAAAAAATATTAATGAAAACTTCCCCCATAAGCCAAAATCATCAGTCACGTATCCTGTTCCCGATAAAATTGATACGACGTTGAAAGAAGATATTCTTATTTTTTCTAATAATGAAGCTTCATTTTGTATAAAAATCAAATAAGAAAACATTATAAAAACAGAAATTAAAATTAAATAGATTAAACCTTTTATTTGATTGTCAGATAAAAAAACTTTTCGATTTCCTTTAATAAACTTAAGATAAGTTATAAAGGGTATACTACCCAATACTATAAATATAGTTGCCACTATCTCAATGTTTGGGTTGTCAAAAAAACCAATTGATCCATTATGCGTTGAAAAACCTCCTGTAGCGATAGTTGTCATAGAATGTGCCAAACTATCAAATAACGACATTCCAAACACCCAGTAAAAAAAACTACAAACAATAGTCAATATTAAATAAGTAGATATTATTATCGTCGCTACCTCCAAAGTTCTTGGAAGAATTTTTTCCGTTGCTTGTGGCCCCTCCATTTTAAATAATTGCATTCCTCCCACGTTTAAAAGAGGTAAAATTGTTATTGCCATCACAACTATTCCAATACCTCCTAACCATTGAAGAATTGCTCTCCACAAAAGAATACTTTTTGGTGTTTCATCTAAATTTTCAATTATTGTTGCACCAGTTGTCGTTATACCTGACATACTCTCAAAAAAAGCATCGCTTATAGAAAAATTTTCCCCTGACAAAAGAAATGGCAATGAACCAAATGCAGCAACCATAATCCAAGCGAGTGAAGTGAAAAGAAAGGTCTGTTGCAGATTAAGCTTAAATTCTCTCTCAAGATTTGCCAAAACAAATAAAATTCCAAAGAATATTGTAATAAAAGAGGCGGATACGAAACTGTGACTTTTTTCCTCAGAATATAATTGAATCGCGTAAGGGATAAGCATTGAAATGCCAAGTATCAATATTAAAACCCCTATAAGAAAAAAAACAGTTTTATTTGAAAACATTAGATTAAGATTATTTAATTAATACTAAAATTCAACTTAATATCTAGTATTAAAAACTGTATTTTAAGCATAAAATTTAATAAACCATTAATATGATCGATCAAAATTTGATTCAATCCACGTCATCTTGGCCGTTTGTTGAAGTAAGGAAGTTACTTAAAGATAGGAAAGATTTAATAAACAAAAGAAAGAAAATCATTTTCCAGACAGGTTACGGTCCTAGCGGGTTACCTCACATAGGTACTTTTGGCGAAGTTGCTAGAACCACAATGATGATAAATGCTTTAAAACATATTACTGAAACACCCACAACTTTAATCACCTTCTCAGACGACATGGATGGTTTACGCAAAGTCCCAGAGAACATCCCAAATGATAAAATTTTATATGAGAGCTTAGGTAAACCTCTTTCCTCGATACCGGACCCATTTCAAAAATATAAGAGTTTCAGTGATCACAATAATACAATGTTAAAAAATTTTCTTAACAAATTTGAATTTAATTATGAATTCAAAAGCTCAACAGAAAATTATAAAAAGGGTGTGTTTAATGATTCTTTGAAGAGAGTTATGGAGAAATATGATCTCATTATGGAGACTATTCTTCCAACTTTAAGACAAGAAAGAAGAAAAACTTATTGTCCTTTTTTACCGATTTGCCCTGAAACAGGAAAAGTTTTGGAGATCCCAATGATAGAAATGAATAAGGAAAAATCAATAATCGTATTTGATAACAATGGCAAGAAACTTGAACTAGATATTTTAAATGGTAACAGTAAGTTGCAATGGAAAGTAGATTGGGCTATGCGTTGGTTCACATTTGACGTCGACTTTGAAATGTACGGAAAAGATTTAATCGAGAGCGCTATTCTGTCAAGTAAGATATGTCAAATTTTAGGAAAAAAGCCACCTAATGGTTTTGCGTATGAATTGTTTTTAGACAAAGAAGGGGAAAAAATTTCTAAGTCCAAAGGTAATGGAATAACAATTGATGATTGGTTAAAATATGCATCACCTGAAAGTTTATCAATGTACATGTATCAAAATCCAAAAAGAGCAAAAAAACTTTACGATGAAGTTGTACCTAAAGCAGTGGATGATTATTTGGATTTGATTGATAAATTCAGTAAACAAAAAGACAATGAAAAATTATTAAATCCAGTTTGGCATGTGCATAATGGCAATCCTCCTTCTGAAAAAATTGTTATGTCGTTTACAATGCTATTAAATCTTGCAGGTTCAAGTAATGCAAATGATAAAAAAATTTTATGGAAATTTATTAATAGATTTCATAAAGATATAAAACCACAAGAGAATATTATTTTAGATCAACTTACTAATTATGCTATAAATTATTTCAAAGATAAATTGGAGCCAAAAAAAAATTATAAAAAACCTGACCAATTAGAAAAAAAAGCTTTGACCGCTCTTGTAGATGATTTGAGAAATATTAAAAATGAGTTAAAACCAGAAGAAATTCAAACCCTGGTTTATTCTGCAGGGAAAAATAATGGTTATGAAAAAAAACTCAGGGATTGGTTCAAATTGATTTATCAGGTGCTATTCGGTGAAATAGACGGACCTAGAATAGGTTATTTTATTAGTTACTTTGGTCTTAAAGAGACTATAAAATTAATCGAGGGTAAAATAAAATAATGTTTTCATTTTTAAGACCATTTTTGTTCAAGCTTGACCCAGAGGTAGCCCACGACCTTGCAATTCAAGCTCTAAAGTTCAAGCATATACCAAGAAATTACTTTGAAATAGACAATGAGGAAATATTGGCATCCAAAGTTTTTGATATAAACTTCAATAATCCAATCGGGTTAGCAGCAGGTTTTGATAAAAGTGCTGAAGTATATAACTCAATATTTAAATTCGGCTTCGGCTTTGTCGAAGTTGGGACAGTCACACCAAGAAAACAATTCGGAAATCCTAAGCCACGAGTCTTTAGACTAGAAAAAGACAAAGCGTTAATTAATAGATTAGGATTTAATAATGATGGTATGGAAATAATCCGAGAAAGAATATTGAATAATAAGCCTGAAAATATTTTAGGAATTAATATAGGCCCAAATAAGGACACAGAGGACAAAATAAAAGATTATAAAGAATGTTTATCTAGCTTAGTGAATTTAGGAAGTTATATTACGATAAACATTTCATCCCCAAACACTGAAGGTCTAAGAAACTTTCATAATAAGGACTCTCTTGAAATTTTATTATCTGAAATTCAATCAGTCGTAAAAAGTAAAAATATACAAAAACCGATACTTATAAAAATTTCCCCAGATCTTGTAGAAAAGAATATTAGTAAAATAATAGAGTTAATCTCAAAATTTAATATAGATGGTCTTATAATTTCTAATACTACAGATAAAAATAGAGCCGACCTTTTAGACCTAAAGAAAAATGAGAAAGGGGGGTTGTCAGGAAAACCTTTGAGAGCTATTTCGAATAAATTAATTAAAACTTTTTATAGAGAAGTTAAAGGAAAAATACCAATAATTGGAGTAGGAGGGGTTAATTCAGGTCAAGATGTTTTTGACAAAATGACCTCAGGAGCTAGTTTAATTCAATTATATACCGGATTGGTTTATGAGGGTCCGTTAGTGGTTAAAAAAATCAAATCAGAATTGATTGAGATATTACATAAACAGAAAATCAAAAAAATCAGCGATATTGTCGGCTCCAACTCATAGGAGATATTTGACTTGACCACCTCAGTGTCTCCAATTATACAGTGATAATTATTATGCCAAAAAAATGCGAACTGACAGGTGTCTCACCGTTAAAAGGTAATAACGTAAGCCACGCTAACAATAAAACAAAAAGAAGATTTTTACCGAATTTGAAAAAGGTAATTTTTAAAAGCGATTTATTAAAAAGAAATATAAGACTAAATGTAACTAATGCAGCCTTAAGGACTGTAGATTTTAAAGGCGGATTAGATAAATTTCTAAAATCCGCCAAATACAAAAATTTATCTAAACGGGTAAAAAAACTTAAAACTTCACTCTCTCAAAAATCCTAAATGGAAATTTTGAAGAAAAAACTGTTTATAGCCTTATCTATTATGATGGGACTTGTGGTTATCTCATCAAATTTTTTAGTTCAATTTCCTGTTAGAATTTTTGGTTTAGAGGAATTATTAACATATGGTGCTTTCAGTTACCCAATAACATTTTTGATAACAGATTTGGCCAATAGAGCTTTTGGCAAAGGAGAAGCTAGAAAAATTGTCTATATTGGATTTGTAATTGGGGTACTGCTAACATTATTTATTTCAACAAATTTTAAAGACATTATATCCATCAGAATTGCAATTGGTTCTGGATTGGCTTTCTTTGTAGCTCAAAATTTGGATGTAAACATATTTGATAAACTACGTAAGCATAGATTTTGGTTTACCGCACCTCTCGCCTCTTCAATAATAGGGTCGACAGTAGACACTTTTCTATTTTTTGGAATTGCTTTTTACGGTACAGGAATTTCTTGGCTGACTTTGTCTATTGGTGACTTGGTAGTAAAACTTCTAATTGCAATATTAATGTTGGTACCATTTAAACTTTTGTTAAATATCATCAAAGATTTTTCGTCTATCAAAAAAGTTAAGACTATTTAATGTAAGGTAGACTTACTCTGAGAAAAAAGATCAGATAATTGATTTATCATGACATCTCCTAAATCCTGTACATCAGTAATTTTGATTGCATTTTTATAATATCTTGTAACATCATGACCAATACCGATTGCCAGCAATTCAATGTTCGTTTTTTTTTCTATCCATTGGACAACGTTTTTTAGATTATTTTCAAGATAATCAGTTGAATTAGACGAGAGAGTTGAGTCATCAACAGGTGCACCATCAGATATGACCATTAGAATTTTTCTTTCTTCTTTTCTTTTAGACATTTTTGAGTGCGCCCATTTCAAAGCCTCTCCATCAATATTTTCTTTTAACAGTCCCTCCTTTAACATTAATCCTAAATTTTTTTTTGATTGTCTCCAAGGCATATCGGCAGATTTATAAATTATATGCCTTAAGTCGTTAAGTCTTCCAGGGAAAGTTGGTTTATTTTTCTTCATCCATAATTCTCTACTAGAACCGCCCTTCCAATGACATGTAGTAAAACCTAAAATTTCTACTTTTACTCCGCATCTTTCCAATGTTCTTGATAAAATATCAGCACATATTGCTGCTACCGAAATAGGTTTACCTCTCATCGATCCAGAATTGTCAATTAAAAGGGTAACTAATGTATCTTTAAATTCAACATCACTCTCTTTTTTAAAAGATAAAGAATTCAATGGATCAGTAATAACTCTAGTCAATTTCGAAGTATCAAGTATCCCTTCCTCCAAATCAAAGTTCCAGGATCTATTTTGCTTCGCCAAAAGTTTTCTTTGAAGTTTATTTGCTAACTTTGATATAAAATTTTTAAGCTGATGAAGTTGCTGATCTAAATTTTCTCTTAATCTAATTAATTCTTCCTCGCTTTCTAATTGATTAGCTTTTATAACTTCATCGAATTCACTTGTAAAAACTTTATACTTTCCGTCACTAAAATGTACACCAGTCCTTTTTCTATTTTCCGAATTTCCTGCGGCATCGTCGATTTCCACCTCTTCCCCCATATCATCGGACTCGCTTGCGTAATTTTCTATATCTGGCACTCCTGCGTCTATGGACATTTCTTGTATTTGATCCTCATCTCTTTTTGATTTTTGATCAGATTCTTTTTTTCTTTGATTTTCATCATTCAATTTGTCATTATCACTTTTTTTTTCATCAGAGCTAACGGCCTCCTCTAAGTCAAGACTATTTAAAATTTTAGCTATTTGTGAATTAAATTCCTTTTGGTTATGAATATTTTTTTGAAGACTTATTGTTTTTTTCTTTAAGTTTTTCTCATATCTTTTCTTTAATTCCTTAAATTCGTTAAAATCCTCATTTTTATTAATTTGTAAAATGTTTTCTTTAAGATAATTTTCAAAATACTTAAGTATTTTTGACTCTGTTTTTTGTTTTTCCTTGTTTTGATATTTGTAATAAGTCTTCAAATTTTTTTTTATACCGCCATATTTTTCAGATCCAATTTTTTCACATCTTATTTTTTCAGCCATCTTATACAAAGATTTAGCAACTTCTCCTTTAGGCTCAAAATTTCGAAAGATACTTTTATTGCTATGCCTAAGCTTCAAAGCTTCTCCATCAGCTATTGCACGTGTTCTTACAACAACCATCTTATCTATCTCATCAAATTTAGGGAGGGAAATACAATTTTCATTATTACCCGCTACCCCATCAAAATTTACATCTAATTCTTTAATATTTGAAATTGACCTTACTGTAGACTTGATGGCGTTTTTAAAATTATCAATAATTTGATCTTTTTTTTCCACTTTAAATTTTTATATTGACTGAGGACTCAGGTAAATCATCTCCAAAACATCTTTGGTAATATTCCGAAATAATTTTTTTTTCTAAATCGTCACATTTATTTAAAAAAGTCACTCTAAATGCATATCCAGCATCTTTAAAAATGTTATAATTTTCTGCCCAATGCAGAACAGTTCTCGGACTCATCACAGTGGATATATCGCCATTAATAAAACCCTTTCTGGTCAAATCAGCAACCTTAATCATGTTTGCGACCTTATCTTTTCCGTCTTTATTATCCATTTTTTTATTTTTTGATAAAATTATTTCCATTTCTTTTTCAAATGGTAGATAGTTTAACGTGGTTACCACATTCCATCTATCCATTTGACCTTGATTAATTTGTTGAGTGCCATGATATAAACCCGTAGTGTCCCCTAGACCTACAGTGTTTGTAGTCGCAAACATTCTAAAAAAATCATGTTGATGCAGGACTTTGTTTTTGTCTAGCAAAGTAAAATTTCCTTCACTTTCTAAAATTCTCTGAATTACAAACATCACGTCAGGTCGACCCGCATCATACTCATCAAATACTAGTGCTATAGGATTTTGTATAGACCAAGGAAGAATGCCCTCTTTAAATTCTGTAATTTGTTTACTATCCTTTATTACAATTGCATCCTTACCGATTAAGTCTATCCTGCTAATATGACTATCTAGATTGATTCTTACACATGGCCAATTTAATCTTGCAGCGACTTGTTCTATATGTGTTGATTTACCCGTACCATGATAACCTTGTATCAAAACTCTTTTATTAAAAGAGAAACCAGCTAGTATTGCAAGAGTAGTATCTCTGTCAAATTTATAATCTGGATCTAACTTTGGAACGTATTCATTTTTTTTTGAGAACCCGTTTACCTCCATGTCGCTTTCAAGATTAAATGATTGTTTTACAGATATTTTTATATCGGGTTTTGACAAAAATTGGTTCAAGCTCATCATTTTTTCCTAAGTTTATTTTTTAACTGAGTATAAGCCAACGTTATTTTTTTTAACTTATCCTCTAATATTTTATTACCATGATTTTTATCAGGATGATATTTCTTTACAAGTTTTTTAAATTTTTTTTGTACATCCTCCCAGCTTGAAGTGTAATTAAGGCCCATTATTTCCAAGGCGTCTTTATCTGTTTGTGACAAATTGCTTTTTTTAAACTCTTTAAAATCTTCCGAACCGAAGATGTTAACTTTTTCATTTAAAGCATTATTCCAAAGAACATTAAAAAAGTTATCTTGTGAGCCAAATTTTTTGGTTTTTTTATGCCAAGTGATATCGGATTTTAAAAAAAATTCTATTTCACTTTCATTCATATTTTCGAAATAATTCCATTTTTTGTTAAAGATTTTTATATGGTTAAGGCAAAGTAATCTATAGTTTCTGCTATTGTCCTTTTCTACTGGAGCTTTGTATTTGCCCAATTCCTTACAATTTTCCCAGTCACAAATAATTTTCATAATTTAATAGTTCTTATATAATAAATTAATTGTATGGAAGTTTTTTTTAGAGAAATTGAAAAAAAATTAAAAAAAGAGATCAACATTGAAAGTATAAGAATAATCGATAATTCTTATAAGCATTCAACACATAAATTTTTTGATAAAGATAAATTTCATTTAAAATTAATCATTTCATCAAAAGAATTATTAAAAATCCAAAAAATCAAGGCGCATAGGAAAATTATGGATATTTTAAAATCCGATATAAGAGAAAAAATACACGCTTTAGAAATTGAAATTAATTAACTTAGGAAAATATTTTTTCAGTTCAGATGTAGATAATTTATGGTCACCCGGACTTGTGGTTTTACCTATTTTCTTTAGAAGAATAAAGTTAATCTTATTGTCGTTATTTTTCTTATCATTAATCATTAAAGAAATAATTTTATTTATTTTATTTTTAGGCACAACATTTTTAAAATTAAAGTTAATTTTTTGATTTTTATAATGTTCAAAAATTTTATTTGCCTCTTTATCATTGCACACCTTTTTTATTACGGAAAGTTTAGTGGCCAACAAAATTCCAATCAAGACCGCTTCACCATGGTTTAATTTCTTTGAGTAACCATGTAGCGCTTCTAGACTATGAGCAAAGGTATGCCCAAAATTAAGTTGCATTCTCAAATTACTTTCGTGTGTATCTTTTAAAACAAAATGACGCTTCACTTTACAACTTTTTGTGATTGCGCTTATCAATAATTTATCATTTTTTAATTTCAATATCTCTTTAGAATTTTTATTCAACCAAGCAAAAAACTTTTCATCTTTTATTATTGCATGTTTTAATATTTCTGCGTATCCACATAATATTTCTCTTCTAGATAAACTTTTTAAAAATTCAGTTTCAATAATTACAAACTTTGGCTGATAAAACGTACCGATAATATTTTTACCTTCATCTGTATTGACACCTGTTTTTCCACCAATAGATGAGTCATTTTGTGATAATAACGTGGTCGGAATATTAACAAAATTTATACCTCTCTTAAGAATACTAGCAACAAATGAAGACACATCGCCTGCAATTCCTCCACCTACGCATATTAATGTATCAGATCTACTTAAGTTATTTCTTAAAAATTTTTTTAAAATCCTTTCAACGGTATTAAAATTTTTATTTTTTTCATTAAACTTAATTGTTTCTAAAAAAATATCATAGTTTTTTAACAATTTTTTTAAAATTTTTTTAAATTTAGTTGGAACATTATTATCAAATATTATTGCAATTTTCTTTGTTCCCTTAGTATGTTTTTTTAAGACCTTAGGTAAAATTTTAAGAATATTTTTCCCAATAAATATCGGATAATTGTTTGGGTTTTCTGAAGTCTTAACTATTACTTTTTTCATATAAGTCACATATTTGTTCTACTATTTTTACTTTATTCAATTTATTACAATTGACACTGAACGTAGCTTGATTATAAACTTTTTTTCTTGAATTATAAATCGTCTCTAAAGCTAAAGTGTTTTCTTTATCTTTAATTAAAGGCCTTTTTTTGAAATTAATATTTCTTTTTTTTAAATTATTTAAGCTTATATCAAGGTGAAAACTTACTGATTTTTCTGAAATAGCCTTCCTGATCGTTGGATTTATAAAACTACCGCCGCCTAAAGCTATTACGCAGTTAGATTTTTTTAAAATTTTTAAGCAAGTTCTTTGCTCGAGCCTTCTAAAATACTTTTCTCCCTTGGCAGTAAAGATTTTTCGAATTGGCATTTTTTCCCTTTTTTCGATAAGTTTGTCTATATCAAAAAACTTTAAGGTAAGCTTTTTTGATAATTCACGACCTATGGTAGATTTTCCCGAACCCATCATGCCTGTTAAAACTAGGTTTTTACGCAATTACAATCCTAAAGTTACATTCTTTTTGACTTATCACAAATTTGTCTTATTTATTCAGTTTAAATATATTTTATGACTATGCAACTTAAATTGAATAGAGAAAAAAGTTTAAAACAATCTTTGACTAAAAGTGTGCTAAAAGGAGTTCTTTTCGTTGCATTTATTTTGGTTATACTTTTTTTGATAGAAAAAATTAATTTTCCAGCACCAGAAAAAAAAATTAATACTGACATAACTAATGAAATTATTAAACTCAAGTAAAGTAGTTTTATTCATAATATTATTTTTAGCATCTGTATTTAATGTTCAGGCTGAGGAAGAAGTTGATATTTGGAAAAAGAATAAACAAAATCTACCAAACAAACCTAATACAGAGAAGAAACTAGATGACTCAAATATTTATAAGGCCAATCTAAAAAAAAACCTTAATCAACAAATTCAAATACAAGAGGAAAAGTTTAAAGAATTCGAGCAAGCTAAACTATATGGCTTATATGATCCTGGTGAGAATAATTTTACAATAAATATGTGGGGAAATACTGATGCAGAAGAATTTACAAATATTATTAAAAGAATAAACAAACTTGATCTTTCAAGATCTGCAGAAGAAATCTTCATAAAAACAATTTTTTCAAATTCATATAAACCGGAAAAACTCTCTGAGGAAATGTTTGCAAATATTAAAATCAACTGGCTTATAGACAATAATAAGGAAGATTTAATTGAGGAATTTTTAAAATTGAATGGAGAATTTATTAGCAAAGATAGATTAATTCAATACCTGGTCGATCGAAATATTGCAAAGGCTAACATTCCTGATGCCTGTAAAAAAGTTTCATTCATTGATGTAAAGATCAAGGATCCGTATTTAGAGAAGTTTAAGATTTACTGTTTAGTTTTTGCAAATAAAATAAATGAAGCACAACTGCAATACGATTTACTGAAAGAGCAAAAACTTTCGAATGAATTTTTTGATGATAAAATAAATTATTTATTAGGGCTTAAAGAAAAAGATAGTGGAAAAGTATTAGACAACAACTTACTAAATTTTTATTTGTCTAGTATTACTGTAGAAAACTTTAATTATGAACCAAATGATAAAACGAAAAGACCAATATGGGATTATCTAAATGCTTCAAATTTAATAAAAGTAGAGAATACAGAAGACGTAAAAAAAATAACTGATTTGGAAAAGGCTGCAAATGCGAACAAGTTTGATAAAAATCAAATTTTTGAGATATACAAACAATTTAAATTTGATTTAAACACATTAATAACCGCAAACAGCGCTTATCGTTCGCTCCCGGGATTAAATGCAAGGGCTCTTATATATCAAAAATATTTACTCGCAGAAAATACCTCTAGTCAGTTGTCTTATTTATTTCTCTTAAAAGATTTGTTTAAAAAAGACAAACTTTCTAATGTTTACTCGAAATTTTTGAGTATCAAACTCGAAAATATAAAGGACAAAGATATACCAGAGGAATATAAGGAAATAGTTGCAAAAAACATTGTAAAAGAAAAAGAGTATCAAGAAGGAAAGATTAAATTTAATGACAAAATTCTACACCGATCTAAGGTTTTAAAATATTTTTTAGAGGATGATTACTCTAAATCAAAAGCGGCAAAAGATTTAAAGGTTGTTTATAAAAAAATAAAAAAAAACAAAAACTATTTTTTTTCCGCTAAAGACCTTGCGATAGTTGAATCTTTAAAAAAAGATGGTGTAAAAGTCTCAGAAGATATAAACTTTAAAAAATTTGCCGAACGATATTCAGTTCCAAAAAACTTGATAGATCTCGCAAACAAAAATCAAAAGGGTTACTTGGCGTTGAAAATTGTTGAAATTATCGGAGAAGATGAGGTTAAAAACTTAGACTCAGAGACAATTTATTTTATTACCAATCTTTTAAATCAAGTTAATCTGTACCAAATTAGAAATACAATAATTGCATCCGCACTACCTTTAAGAGTTTAATTATTATATAATAAACTAGTTATGAGTTTGAAAAAAATTATTACTATCCCTGATCCTATACTAAGAGAAAAATCTAAAGATATTGTTCATTTTGATAACAAAACAAAAAAACTCATGGATGATATGTTGGATACAATGTATGCAGCGCCAGGAATAGGTTTAGCTGCTATACAAATTGGAATAGCAAAAAGAGTTGTGGTAATTGATGTATCAAAAGACCAGGAAAAGTCTCCATTATTTTTTGTTAATCCTGAAATTATCTGGAAATCTGAAAGCAAGGGTTCTTACGAAGAGGGTTGTTTATCCATACCAAATCAATTTGCGTTAGTCGAGAGACCAGAAAAATGTAAAGTTAAATTTCTTGACTATAATGGTAAGGAAAATGTCTTGGAGGCAGGAGGGATTTTATCAACTTGCATCCAACATGAAGTTGACCATTTAAATGGTGTACTGTTTATTGATCATTTATCAAAATTAAAAAAATCTTTAATAGAAAAAAAGGCGACTAAACAAAAAAAAGAACAAGAAAGAATAGTGGTATAATTTGCATGGCACTACGTATAATATTTATGGGAACTCCAGAGTTCTCAGTACCATCTTTAAGATCAATAATAGACTCTGGTCATAGAGTAATTAGAGTTTACACTCAGCCACCAAAAAAAAAATCTAGGGGTCAAAAAATACATAAAAGCCCTATACACTTGGTTGCAGATACAGAGGGTATAGAAGTGAAGTATCCAAATTACCTAAGTGATGAGGATTATAATTATTTTTTAAAAAGCAAACCAGATTTAGTTGTAGTGGTGGCATATGGAAAATTAATACCAAAAAAATTTTTAGATATTCGTAATTTATTGTTCATTAATTTACATGCTTCATTACTTCCCAAGTGGAGAGGTGCAGCTCCTATTGAACGTGCGCTTCTAAATTTAGATAAAGAGACCGGTGTTTCAATTATGAAAATAACCCACGGACTGGACGAAGGTCCTTATATGAAGCAAGTCAAGGTTAAGATTGAGAAAAAAACTAATTCCGGTGAATTAAAAAAAAAACTGTCATCTCTTGGTGCTCAAGCAATAATTGACTCATTGAAAACTATATCTCTAAAGGGTGAGCAATTTGTTAATCAAGACGAGTCCAAATCAACCTATGCAAAAAAGATAGTAAAGTCTGAGACAAAAATAGATTGGAGTAGCGAAGCAAAATATATTTTAGGGAAAATTAACGCATTTAATCCTAAACCAGGAGCGTGGTTTGAATACGAAAATAAGCGTATAAAAGTCCTTGAGGCTGACGAGGTAATTAAGCAAGGAAGAGCAGGTAAAGTTTTAGATAGTAATCTCACTGTTGCTACAGGAAAAAACTCTATTAAAATTTTAAAATTGCAAAAAGAAGGAAAAAATATTGTAAATGCAGAAAATTTTTTAGCGGGAAATAAAATTGAGAAAGGTTCCGATTTAAATTGAAAATTTTTAATTATCACATGGTAATAGAATATGATGGAACTAGATTCATAGGATGGCAAATTCAGAAAAAAGGATTATCGGTACAAGGAGAAATTCAAAAAATTTTAAAAAGATTTTTAAAAGGAGATATAAAATTAATTGGATCTGGTAGAACTGATGCTGGTGTACATGCTATTGGTCAATCAGCTAATTTTAAAACATTTTATAAAATTAATACTAAGAAATTGATAGATACATTAAATCATTTTTTAAAATCAAAAAATATTTCGATTTTATCGTTAAAAAAAAAGAATACAAATTTTCATGCAAGATTTGATGCTCAAGAGAGAAAATACAATTATATTATTTTTAACAGAAGTAGCCCTTTATCATTATACAAAAATAGAGCTTGGCATGTAAAAAAAAAATTGAATATTAAAAATATGAAAAAGGGTGCAAAAATTCTATCAGGAAAAAATGATTTTACCGCATTCAGGTCATCCTCTTGTAGTGCTAAGTCTCCAATTAGGACACTAAAACAAATAATCATTAAAAAAAGTAGCAACGGTTTAATTAATATCTCATTTGTGTCTAAATCGTTTTTACAACAACAGGTAAGGTCGATGGTCGGGTGTCTAAAATTTGTTGGTGAAGGCAAGTGGGATTTAAAAAGATTAAAAAAGACTTTACATTCAAAAAAAAGATCAATGTGTGCTCCGCCTGCGCCACCATCTGGTTTATATCTTGAAAAAGTTAAATATTGATTTGCCTCAGTTTTTTATTCTTCTTGATTCTCCACCTAGACTCTGATCTCACAATGTAACCTACGCAGTTTTTTGATTTACATCTGCATGGAAAATTTTTGTAATTCTCATCGTAGCTAAACCCATAATCGTAAGACAGTTCTTCACCTTTTTTTATATCCTTTATTGCGTAGATCCAAAGTTTAAATCCAATTCCATCAACTTCACAATTTGGATCACAAGAATGATTAATTAATCTTGCAGTATTATATTTGAAGTCACCATCTAGGTCATATTTTTTAGTCAAATTAAAAAGATATATTGACTTATCGTTGTTAAACTTTGGGTTACGCTCAGTTTCTTTTACAGAAATTATTTTTCCCTTATATTGAATAATTTTTGTACCTGATTTTATATCCTTTGTAGCATACAAACCTCTCCTATGAATATTTGATTTTTTTACCTTATAGAGTTTTTTTCTCATTTAAAATACTCTTTAAGAAATGTGTAGTATATTTTTTTTAATCTTTTTAGATCTGAAATAGAAACGCACTCATCCACTTTGTGCATAGTTTTGTTAACTAAACCAAATTCAAGACAAGGGGCAATTTTTTTTATAAAGCGCGCATCTGATGTACCGCCAGTTGTTGAAAAAACAGGATTAATTTTGGTAATTCTTTTGATTACTTTTTTTGCCATTTGTATTGATTTGCCAGGTTTTGTAATAAAGGCATCACCATTGGGTATAAATACAACTTTAAACTTACATTTTTTCTTTTTACAAATTTTTGTGATCGTTGAACGGATTTTCTTTTGCAAAGATCCAGCCGTATGAAAAGTATTATATCTAATATTGAATTGGGCTTTAATAGATGACGGAATTACATTATGCGCCTTATTATCAACATTAATACTAGTAAACTCTAAGTTTGATGGTTGAAAATTTTTATTTCCATAATCAAGCGGTTTTTTCTTTAAATCATCACATACTTTTACCATTGCACTTATAGGATTATTCGATAAGTGAGGATATGCTATGTGTCCTTGAGTTCCAAAAATTTCTATTGAGCCTGATAAACTTCCACGTCTACCTATCTTAATCATCTCTCCTAGTCTTTTTGGGTTCGTTGGCTCTCCAACAATACAAAAGTTAATTTTCTCCTTTTTTTTTCTTAGAAAATCAACCACCTTTTTAGTTCCATTAATTGCATAACCTTCTTCATCGCCAGTTATAAGAAAACTGATAGACCCTTGAAATTTAGGACTATTTTTTAAGAATTCACTTACTGCCGCTATAAAACAAGCAATAGAACTTTTCATATCATTTGCGCCTCTTCCAATCAAATGTCCCTTCTTAACTATTGGTTTGAATGGATGATGTGTCCAGTCTTTGTAATCTCCAGGAGGCACAACATCAGTATGTCCAGCATAACAAATATTTGGACTTTTAGATCCAAGTCTTGCATATAAATTTAAAATCGGGGCACTTAACTTTTTTTTATCTTTAAATTTTAGTATTTTACATTTGAATCCTAATGTTTTAAGTTTTTTACTTAAATAGTTTATTGCCCCGCAATCTTTAGGTGTGATACTTGGATATCGTATCAAATCTTTTGACAAAGTTAATTCATTAAAAATGGGCATTTAATCTCTCAATAAATCGTTGATAGATGTTTTACTTCTAGTTCTTTGATCTACTCTTTTTACGATAACAGCACAATATAATGATGGTAAATTAGGATCAGATTTATTAGGTATGCTTCCTGGAACCACAACAGAATAGGATGGAACTTTGCCATAAATTACTTCCCCGGTTTCTCTATTAATAATTTTTGTAGAAGCACCAATATAAACGCCCATTGATATGACTGAGCCCTCTTCAACAATTACACCTTCAGCAATTTCAGATCTGGCACCAATGAAACAGTTGTTCTCAATTATGACTGGACCCGCTTGTAAAGGTTCCAACACTCCACCAATGCCTGCGCCACCAGATATGTGGCAATTTTTTCCTATTTGAGCGCAAGACCCAACAGATGCCCAGGTGTCCACCATCGTTCCTTCATCTACATAAGCGCCAAGATTTACAAAGCATGGCATAAGGACTGCATTTTTTCCTATGAAAGATCCTTTTCTTACTACACCGTTTGGCACATGTCTGTAACCAGCTTTCTTCCAATCTTTTTCTTTCCAGTTTACTGATTTACCTGAAACTTTGTCATACCAAGTTGTATACGGCCCCTTAGACATAAACATTTTATTAGTCCTGAAACTTAACAAAATAGCTTTTTTTATCCATTGGTTTACACTCCATTTGTCACCAGTTTTGTTTGCGACTCTAATTTTACCTTCATCAAGAAGTTGAATTGTTTCACTTATAGCTTTTAAAATTTTTTTATCCGATTTAGGTGTAATTTTTTGCTTGTTTTCAAAAGCTTCATTTATAATTTCCTCAAGTTTATTTAATTTCATTATTTATCTCCTTTAAAAATTTAGTTAAGTCATTAGTTTTATAATTAACAAAATTTGACCCAGAATATTTAGCAGCCCAAGGTTCATCATTAATAATCCAAACTGTTTTCATTCCTAATTCATATGCTGGTTTTAAATTTCTGGCAATATCTTCTATAAATATACAATATTGTGGCTCAATTTTGTATTTTTTGATAATTTTTTCATATGACTCTTTTGAAGGCTTAGGTATAAAATCTGCGTCAACAATGTCAAAAACGCCATCGAACAAATTTTTTATACCAATTCTATCGGTGACATTGTCAGCATGAGCTCTTGAGCCATTAGTAAAGATGATTTTTTTTCCTTTTATTTTTGACAATTCCTCACCTAGAGAATTATTCTTTTTTAAAAAGTTTAAATCAACATCATGCACAAACTCCAAGAATTCATGAGCATCAATTTTATGATTTTTAATCATTCCATTTAATGTTGTATTATATTCCTGAAAATAATTTTTTTGAATCTTTTTTGCTTCAGGTTCACTTATTTTTAATTTTTCAGAAATATATTGGGTCATTTTTTTATCCACTTGGTCGAAAACTTTTGTGTTTCCAGAGTAGAGTGTATTGTCTAAATCAAACAACCAATATTTGATATTTTTAAGCTCTTTCATTTTCTAATAAGTGTCCCTTCACCTTTATCAGAAAAAATTTCATTTAATATTGAGTGCTTTTTTCTCCCATCAAGAATTACAACCCCTCTCACTCCATTTTCAACAGCATCTATACAGTTTTTTATTTTAGGTATCATGCCGCCTTGAACTATCTTTAGTTTAACTAGGTTCTCTATGTCGTAAGGTTTTATCTCTGAAATAAGTTCTCTTCTATCGTCATAAACTCCTTGAACATTTGTCATTAGTATTAATCTTCTAGATTTAATTTTTTTTGCTATTGCACTTGCTGCGGTGTCTCCATTTATATTATATGTAATTTTTGTCTTATTTAGACCCAATGGAGCAACTACAGGAATTTGTTTTTGATTAATGATATTTTTAAGTTTATCTTTATCAATTGAGCTAGGTATTCCAACATAACCAAGTTCTTTTTGGTCCGGCACAACTTCTATAATGTTATTTATTTTTGTATTAACAGGTACTGCCTTTGTCCCTTTTTTTGTTAAGGAGTTTACAATATCGTTATTAAAATCAATTAAAACTTTTTCAACTATCGATATAACGTTCTCATCAGTTACTCTTAGTCCATTGATAAATCTTGTTTTTATATTTTCTTTTTTTAGCTCTCTCTCAATTCTCGGGCCTCCACCATGTACTATTATAATAGATAAACCTAACTTATTTAGTAAACTTATGTCCTCTATAAAATTATTAAAAATTTCTCTATCAATTAAAACATTACCACCATATTTTACGACAATTAGCTCATTTTTATATTTTTTGGTATATTTAGGAACATTCTTAATATCTGGTGCATCTGCAGGCCAAATTTTTTTTATTTCCTCTAAATTATTTCTCTCAGACATTTAGTTTGTCTTTATCTTTGTTTTTCTCATAATCACCCATTGTTGGGCAATTGTTAAAACATTGTTAACAGTCCAGTAGACAACTAGTCCAGATGGGAATGGAGCTAATATAATAGTTAGAAATAATGGAAAGAAGGCAAAAATTTTTGCTTGAATTGGATCTGCAGGTGCAGGGTTCAGTTTTTGCTGTAAGTACATGGTCAAGCCCATCAATATAGGCCAAATACCAATAATTAAAAAACCTGGCGGATCCCAAGGTATTAATCCGAATAAATTAAATATTGTTGTTGGGTCTTTCGATGACAAATCTTGTATCCATCCAAAAAAAGGCTGATGTCTCATCTCTAAGGATATAAATAACATCTTATATATCGCAAAAAAGAAAGGAATTTGAATTAATATTGGCAAACATCCAGAAGCAGGATTAATTTTCTCCTTTCTATATAAAGCCATCATTTCTTGCTGTAATTTAACCTTATCCTCCTTATGCAGTTCTTTAAGTCTAACCATTTCAGGCTGCAAAGCTTTCATTTTCGCCATTGATCTAAAGGAGTAATTAGCCAAAGGAAAGAATACTATTCTAATTGCTAAAGTAATTAAAACTATGGCTATCCCAAAATTTCCAGATAAGTTAAATAGATAGTCGATTACAAAAAATAGTGGTTTCGTAAAAAAATAGAACCATCCCCAATCAATAACTAAATCAAATTTTTCAATATCTTCTGAAATTGCATATCCATCAACAGTATCCACCTCCTTAGCGGCCGCGAAAACTCTTATTTCATTACTTGCTCCTTTAGACGATTTTACACTTACTGGCGAATTTTGTATGTAATTTGCCTTAAAGGTATCTTTAAACAAAAAAGTAGATTTAAAATTTTCATCCTTCGGAGGCACTACTGCTGTCATCCAGTATTTATCAGTAATTCCTAACCATCCATTATCAGCATTTCTTGATATCTTTTTTTCTTTAATATCATCGTAGCCGTCTTCCTTAAGTTCTCCATCGAAAACTCCTATAAACCCCTCATGAAGTATATAAAAGCCCTGCACATCATCAGGTTTCTTATTTCTCGTTATTTGAGCGTATGGATAAAGCTCTAAGTCCTCCTTAGTATTATTTTGAACTTCTTGTTTTATTTTGAATAAAAATTTATCATCAAGAGAAACTATTTTTTTAAAGATAATACCTTCACCATTATTCCAAACTAATGTTACTGAGTTGTTTTGATTTAAAAGTTTATTTCCTTTTACAGACCACTGCGTTTCTATATTAGGCACTTTTACTTTATTCCCTATACTTGACCATCCTGTTTCAACATAATAACCGTCGGCAATTTCTTTTGGATTTAAAAAAACTACTTTATCTTCATTTTTGAGTTCCTTTTTATATTTAATAAAAGATAGATCATCAATTACAGCCCCTTTTAAAGAAATGGATCCTTCAACATTGTCATTCTTAATTATTACTCTGTCATTTTGAGTAATCGCGTCTTTTCTGGATAAAGTTGTTTCAGTTTTGAATTGATTAATATCTGGAGTGATTTGATTTGTAGATGAATTTAAATTTCTCTCTTGTTTTTGCGATACAACATTCCTCTGCTGTTTTGGCGCATCAAAAAAAGCACCCCAAAAGAGTAATACCGACATTGATAGAGCTATGGCAACAAAAACATTTCTATTATCCATCACTTATCCTCTTTCTTAGGCACCAAGTCCAACCCAGAACTTCCACCTAATAGCTTAATAGGATGACATTTGATTATCCTAGTTAGTCCTAATTTGGTACCCTTTATAGAGCCATGAACTTTCAAACTTTCAATAAAATATTCCGAACAAGTAGGTAGAAATCTGCACCGTGATCCAAGTAGAGGAGATATAAAAAATTTATAAAATTTAATTATACTAATAAATAAAAAAGAAAATATAGTATTCATTTAAACCTTTTCAAATGTCTTACACATTTCATCAAATAATTTTTTATGCTCCACTTTATAAGCTTTATTTTTACCGATAATTATATAAGTGTAATTCATTTTAATTGCACCTTTTATTTTTGATATTTTCATAATTATAGCTTTTAATTTTCTTTTTATTCTATTTCTTTTTACCGCGTTACCTATTTTTTTTTTCATAA
Organism: uncultured Pelagibacteraceae bacterium; assembly: GCA_902563575.1. Taxonomy (GTDB): domain Bacteria; phylum Pseudomonadota; class Alphaproteobacteria; order Pelagibacterales; family Pelagibacteraceae; genus Pelagilacustribacter. Next base: position 364,976 of record CACEXV010000001.1, on the reverse strand, counting down.
CAAAACTAACTGATAAATTATTTTTAGCTAGTTTCATAAAGTTTTTTGCTGCAAATAAGGAATAAAAATCAGTATGTATTTTTTTATGGCCCAATACTTTTTTAAAATGGTCGCTTTTTTTTAAACTTACTAGTTTGACCATACTATGTTGATATAGTTTTACGTCCTTTTGATCTTCTTCTAGATATAAGTTTACGCCCACCCTTAGTTGACATTCTTGAGCGAAAACCATGTCTTCTTTTTCTCACTAATTTACTTGGCTGGTAGGTCCTTTTCATAAAATATTTTTAGTTATATATTTTAATTAATGTCTGATGTACAGGTAAATTATGAGTAATAAATTGAAAATAATTTTAGGAATAGCATATTTATTAATTTTAACTATATTTTTGTACTTGTTATTTTCAAAGATAGAAATAAACAGGCTAAATGAATTCGCTTATTATAAAGAACTTCAAATTAATATTAGTAATTTTATAGGTGACAACCTTTATATAAATTTAATTTATTTTTTCTTTTTTTCAATATTTTGGATCGTGCTTTTAGGTTTTGGATCTCCCTTATTAATTATATCAGGAATATTTTTTGGCAAATGGCTGGGATTTACTGTTTCTCTTATTTCTATAACTACTGGTGCTCTGATATTATACATAATTGCTAATTTCTTTTTCAAAGAGTTAGTAAGTTCATATTTAGAAAATAGATTTTCTAAATATATATATCTCTTTAAGAAAAATGAATTTTATTACTTTTTTGCTTTTAGATTTTTAGGTGGCCTTGGAATTCCCTTTGGCCTACAAAACACTCTACCAGTGATATTCAATATGAAAAAGACAAATTACTTTTTCGCGAGTCTTTTTGGATTTATTCCACACTTTTTTATTTGGAATACTATAGGATCAGGTATAAATAATTACATAGAGCAGTCTGAAAAATTTAATTTACTAAACTTAATTTTGAGCAAAGAAATATATATTCCAGTAATTTTTATGATGCTGCTACTTATAATTTCTTTCTTTTTAAAAAATAAAATTTTTGATGATAGATATTAACAAAAATAATTTAGTTAATGATCCGAGTCCTTATTTACAACAACATAAGGATAACCCCGTTAACTGGCAAGTTTGGTCAAAAAAAACCTTTGAGTTAGCAAAGGAAAAAAAATTACCAATATTATTAAGTGTTGGTTATGCCAGTTGTCATTGGTGTCATGTAATGGCACATGAAAGTTTTGAAGATATTGAGACCTCAAAACTTATGAATGAGCTATTCATTAATGTTAAAGTTGATAGAGAAGAAAGACCTGATATCGATTATGTATTTCAAAGTTCTTATCAGCTTTTTAATCAAGCAGGAGGCGGTTGGCCCCTAACAATGTTTCTTGATGAAAATGGAGTTCCTTTCTCGGGAGGAACTTATTTTCCAAAATTTCAACAATATGGTCTTCCTTCTTTTAAAGAAGTATTAATAAAAGTTTCGGATGTTTACAAAGACCAAAGAGAAAAAATTTTAAAACAGGCAAATCTTGTTAAGGAAAGTTTATCTTTAAAAAAGAACTCGGTAATAAGTCAAGACTTAAAACCTTACGTAGATGAAACACTAATGTATTTAGATCCAATTAATGGTGGTTATAAAGGTGCCCCAAAGTTTCCAACATTTAATGTTTTTGAAACTCTCTTATATTATTATAACAAAACTAAGGATAAAAAATATTTAATACCGATCGAAACATTACTTAAAAATTTATGTTCACAGGGAATTTACGATCATGTTGAGGGTGGTATATCTAGATACACTGTAGATGAAAAATGGCTAGTACCCCATTTCGAAAAAATGCTTTATGATAATGTACAATTTATTTCATTGATATCCAGTTATTTAAAGATTAAAAATGATTCTTATTTCCAGAATAAACTAATTCATACAATAAACTTTTTATTAAATAACTTTCAAAACTCAGAAAAATTAATGGGATCAGCATACGACGCTGATAGTGAAGGGGAAGAGGGTAAATATTACACTTTTACCTATGATGAATTAAAAGATATTAAAGATATAAATCTTTATTATGAGGTAAATCCCTCAGGTAATTGGGAGGGAAAAATAATTTTAAAAGAGCTACAGGATCCTAATGAGGAGATTCGTTTGAAATTAATACAACTCCGTAGAAAAAAAATTAAACCATTTTTTGATGATAAATCTCAATTAGATTTAAATTGTATTTGGGTATCATCTTTAATTTCTTCCTATCAAACTCTAAAAGATAAAAGATACTTGGATCTCGCTGAAACATTTTTTTTAAATATCACAAAAAAATATAAAGATGAAAAATTATATCATAGTTACTCTGATAGTTTTGTATTTTTAGAGGATTATGCGTATTATATAAAAATGCTCTTAGACCTTGCGGATACCACAATGGCTTTCGAATATAAACAAAAGGCACAAGAACTCTGCATTAAAACAATTGATAAATTTTATGATAAAAATAAAAATATATTTCAAAAAAATATATTGTTAAATGACGATTTATTTTTTAACCCGGTAGACATAGGTGACAGTACGATATCGAATGGTAATTCAATTATGTTAAATAATTTAGTTAGATTAGGCTTACTTGATCAAGCTGAAAAATTATCTCAAAGTTTGTTTGGTTATCTAAATTTTTACAAAAGGCTTATGCTAAGTAGTCTAAAATCTCTTGATTATTTTCAAGAGATTAAAGCTGGAAAAAATTGTAGTAACGATGGATGTGAAATTTAGTAAAGATTTGATACTATGGATAGTATGGTTTCTGCTTGTTGTTTTGTGGAATTATGGATTTCCTAATGCTTCACCCTTTTTAGATGTTTTAATTGCAGTAATCTTATCGTTATTGATGATTGTTTATAAAAGACTTTTCAAATAAATTTGTGGTGCCCACAGCCTGAATCGAACAGGCGACCTTTTCCTTACCATGGAAATGCTCTACCTACTGAGCTATGTGGGCTTCACCTGTGGTTAGAATTTTATATACTATTAAGAGACTTGCATAAATTCAATTCAAGAAGTAAAACTATTCAGATGCAGGAGCTAAATATATGGGTATTCATTACGACTATAAATCGACACGTGGCGAAAAGGCAATGAAAAAAGAGGCCAAAAAGAAAGCTCGTTTAGAACAAAGAAGAGCAAAAAAAGCAAATTTTTCTAAAAATGAGGATCAAGATAAAATGCACGATATTAACAAACCCATTACTCTTGAAGACTTAACCAATCCAGAAAAGAAGTAGTTTGTCAATGAGCTCTTTTCAAAAAAAGGACTCTAAAGATAATATGCGTGAACTAGCTTTAAAAAGAAATCTATTAAAAAGAAAGTTATTTAAAAAAAAGAAACCAAAAAAAAATGACAATTCAATCAGATAATTGGATAAAAAAGATGGCTTTAACTCGATCAATGATAAAACCATTTATTAGTAAGCAAGTCCGAAAAGGAAAAATTTCTTTCGGACTTTCATCTTTCGGATACGATGCGAGAGTGTCAAATGAATTTAAAGTTTTTACCAATGTTAACTCTGGCATTGTCGATCCAAAAACATTTAAAAAGGACAGTTTTGTTACAAAGAGAGGTAAAGAGTGTATTATTCCCCCAAACTCTTTTGCTTTAGCCAGGACGGTTGAATATTTCAAAATTCCAGATGACGTTTTAGTAATTTGTTTAGGAAAATCTACCTATGCAAGATGTGGTATAATTGTAAATGTAACACCTTTAGAGCCAGGTTGGGAGGGCCATGTAACACTTGAATTTTCAAACACAACACCCTTACCAGCAAAAATATACGCCTACGAGGGTGTAGCTCAATTTATATTTATAAGAGGAAAGGAGAAGCCTACAGTAACTTATTCAAAGAGAAAAGGAAAGTACATGAAACAAAGAGGCGTAACACTTCCTAAGATTTAGACTCCTTAATGCAAAAATTAATTATAAAAGGTAAAAAAGTTTTATCTGGAGAAATAAAAATTTCAGGATCTAAAAATGCTTCCCTGCCCATTTTAGCTGCATCAATTTTAACAAAAAAGACTACATTGAAGAATATACCTGAAGTGAACGATATTTTTACGATGATTAATTTACTTAAATCAATAGGGTTCAAATGTAATTTCAAAAAAAAGGATAAAAGTATAACAATATCAACTAATAAATTTCATACTCAAAATAATGTTGCTCCTTATAGATTAGTTAAAACTATGAGAGCCGGTGTATTAGTTCTTGGCCCAATGTTAAATAAGTTTAGAAAAGCCAAAGTATCTCTGCCAGGAGGATGTGCAATTGGATCTAGGCCTGTCGATTTACATTTGATGGCGTTAAAAAAACTAGGAGCAAAAATCAAGATCAAAAATGGATACATTCATGCAAAATCTGATGATGGATTAAAAGGTGCAAAAATTAGTTTTTCAAAAATTTCCGTGGGAGCAACTGAAAATGCTATATTAGCTGCATTTGGGGCAAAAGGGAAAACAGTTTTAAGTAATTGTGCGGTTGAGCCTGAAATAAAAGATCTTATACGCTATTTAAATAAAATAGGTGGTAAAATAACCACAAAAGATAGAAAAATATTTATCAATGGAGTTAAAAAAGTCAAAAGCATTTCTTATAGAGTCATGCAAGACAGGATTGAGCTAGGAACCTATGTTATTGCTGCAAGCTTAGTAGGAAAAAAAATTGCTTTCAAAAATGTTGAGCCTAATTTAATTAAAACGGAATTAAAAGTTTTAAGAAAAATGGGTGTAAAAATTAAAGTTACTAAAAATAAAATTTTGATATTTGGTAATAAACAATTAAAAAAAATCTATTTAAAAACCGCTCCTTATCCAGGCTTTCCAACTGATTTACAAGCACAAATCATGGTTCTCATGACACAAGCTAATGGAGTTTCAAAGATTAGTGAGAATATATTTGAAAATCGTTTTATGCACGTATCTGAACTTAAAAGAATGGGTGCGGATATTACAATAAAAAATAACCAAGCAGTCATAAGAGGACCAACGCATTTATCAGGAGCAGAAGTTATGGCCACAGACCTCAGGGCGTCTGTGAGCCTTGTGCTCGCAGCTTTAATAGCTGACAATAGGACAATTATTAATAGAATATATCATCTAGACAGAGGGTATGAAAATTTAGAGAAAAAACTTAAGTTTTGTAAAGCTAATATTAAAAGAGTTTAAGTGAAATTTAAATATTTAAAACTTATAGCAAAGACAATGGACGATTTAAAAGTTATCTCCGCGCACCTACAGGATTCGATAGTTTCCACAAATGATATTGCAAATTTAAAAAAAAATAGAATTTTCTTAATGCAGTTAAATAGGTTTATGTGGGAGGATGTTGAAAAAGGAGTTTTCAGGAAAAACAAAAGAATAAGAACGATTTTAAAATTTGAAAATGTGATAAAAGTTTCGTCAAAAAATATAAAATTAAATGATAATGAGATTTTTTTGGACTTTTTAGCCATTGAAACAAAACAAATGCCTGATAAAACACATGAGATGAATTTAATTTTTTCTGGTAACTCTGTTGTTAAAGTAATTGCAGAAGTTATTGAGGTAAGCTTAGATGACCAAGGCGAGCCATGGAACACAAAATCAAAACCAAAGCATAAATTTTTATGAAATTAAAAATATTAAATGGAGATAAAAGAAATTTCATTCAGGAATTAACAAAATTTTTGAATGTAAGAAGAAATACACAAAGTAAAAATCTTTTTATGGTGAAAAGAATCGTAAACGACGTGCGGTCTAACGGAGATAAAGCAATATTCAAATATGAAAAAAAATTCACAAAAACAAAAAAACTAAATAAAAAATTTGCACTATCTGATGGAGAGGTTCTCAAAATTATCAAAAAATTAAATAAAGAAACCAAAAAATCTATTGATATTGCTTTTAATAGAATAGAAAAGTTCCACAAAAAGCAATTATTTAAATCTTTCAAATTTAGAGACAAGTATCAGAACGAAATGTCCTACAGATATACGCCAATAGAAAGCGTCGGTGTATATGTGCCAGGCGGAAGAGCAAATTACCCAAGTTCAGTTCTGATGAATTGTATCCCTGCTAAAGTAGCTGGTGTAAAAAAAATATTTATGACGACACCGCTAAATAAAACAATTCCTAATCCAGCTGTAATTTATGCCGCAAAAAAATGTGGAGTAAAAAAGATTTATAAAATTGGAGGGGCACAAGCTGTGGCCGCATTAGCTTTTGGTACAAAAAAAATCGAAAAAGTAAATAAAATTGTTGGACCAGGTAATTCTTATGTTGCCGGTGCAAAAAAGGAAGTTTTCGGTGAAGTTGGAATAGATATGATCGCTGGTCCATCTGAGGTCCTGATCGTGTCAGATAAATACTCAAACCCGGATTGGGTAGCATCAGATCTAATAGCTCAAGCTGAACATGATGAGTTTTCTCAATCTATTCTAGTTTCAAGCAATAGAAACTTAATTGCAAAAGTTAATAAATCTTTAAGTTTTCAATTAACAAGTTTACCGAAGAAAAAAATTGCAATCACAAGTCTTAGAAATTTTGGTTTGGCTATTTATTCAAAAAAAATTAGTAGAATTATCGAAATTATAAATGAAGTTGCACCCGAACATTTAGAAATACAGTTGAAAGATGGAGAAAAAATTCTTAACAAAATTAAAAACGCTGGATCAATTTTTTTAGGTAAATATTCACCCGAGGCTATGGGGGATTATTTAGCTGGTCCAAATCACGTTTTACCTACCACTGGTACTGCCAAATTTTCCTCAGGTCTGTCAGTTTTCGATTTCTTAAAGAGACAATCTTTAATAAAAATAACAAAAAGAGGTATTGAAAGATTAGGACCTTCCGTTATAAATTTAGCTCTTTATGAAAATTTGGATGGTCATGCTATCTCAATAAAAAAAAGATTGTAAATAAAGAAGGAGCATAATTGGCTAAACAGGAAACTTTAGAATTTAAAGGTAAGGTGACAGAACTTCTCCCTAATGCTATGTTTAGAGTTAAACTTGAAAATGATCACGAAATTCTAGCACATACAGCTGGAAAATTAAGAAAGAATAGAATAAGAGTTCTTGCAGGAGATAGTGTCATGGTAGAGATGACGCCATATGATTTAACTAAAGGTAGAATAACTTTTAGATTTTAGGCCTTGTAGCTCAGTAGTAGAGCAGTACCCTGAAAAGGTATGTGTCGTTTGTGCGATTCAAACCAAGGCCACCACCAATTAATTTTACACATCGTAATTACAAGTTTTATTTGTTATTAAAAATATATGAGAGAGAACATAGGAGTAATTTGGCTAAGAGAAGATTTTCGCCTTTTAAGAAATTATGCATTAATTAACGCAAATAAAAATCATAAAAAGTTAATTGCTGTTTATGCCTATAAAGAAAAAAAATTTATAGATAAAAAAGGACAAAAATGGTGGGTGTATAAATCGCTTAAAAATTTCAAAAAAGATTTAGATGATTATAATATTACTCTTCAAGTAATAAAAACAGATACTTATAAAAGCTTTTTTGAGAAACTTATCAAGATTAAAAATATTTCATTGTACTGGAATAGAATTTATGAGCCTGAATATTTAAATTTTGATAGATATTTAGAAAAAAAACTTAAATTTCATAAAATTGATTATAAAATATTCAAAGGCAATGTTTTGAATGAATTTAACGATGTTAAAAAAAACGATAATACACCCTTTAAAGTTTTTACTCCGTTTTGGAGAGTTGCTGAAAAAATTCATATCGAAAAAATTCCATCTTCTGATACAAAAATAAAAAAAATTTCCAAAAAAACAATTTTGTTTAAAAATGAAATGGATTTAAACGATATCCTTCCTAAAAAAAGCTGGTACAAAAAATTCGATAAAAATTGGGAACCAGATGAAAATGAAGCTTTAAAACGACTGAGAGAATTTATAAAACAAGGATTAAATGATTATGGGAATAATAGAAATATTCCTAGCCTAACTGGAACGTCAAAGTTATCTCCTTTTATTAAGCATGGGCAAATTCATGTGGAGACAATATGGAATGAGGTTAACAAAGAAAAAAAAAACAAGAACAATGCTAATAAGTTTTTAGCCGAAATAGGTTGGAGAGAATTTGGACATTCATTAATAAACTATTTCCCGCACATGATTACAGGAAATTATTCAAAAAAGTTTGATAAATTTCCTTGGAAACCAAATAACAAATTTTTAGATCGTTGGAAGAAAGGTCTTACTGGTTATCCAATAGTTGATGCAGGTATGAGAGAACTGTATGAAACTGGATGGATGCATAATAGAGTGAGAATGATTGTTGGTTCTTTTTTGGTGAAACATTTACTTATAGATTGGCGTGAAGGCGAAAAACATTTTAGAGACTGTTTATTGGATTATAGTGAAGCTAACAATATTTCTGGTTGGCAATGGGTAGCTGGTTGTGGCGCGGATGCGGCTCCGTATTTTAGAATTTTTAATCCAATTTTACAGGGTGAAAAATTTGATAAAGAGGGCAGTTATATAAAAAAATGGGTACCAGAAATTAAGAATGTTCCAAAAAAATTTTTACACAAACCTTGGGAATATAAGGAGTCTTTAGATTTTAAAATCGGAAGAGACTATCCAGAACCCATTGTAAATCATGAAGAAGCAAGAGCTAAAGCATTAGACGCATTCAAGAAAATAAAATAATCATACACTTCCACAACAGTGCTTGAATTTTTTTCCAGATCCGCATGGGCATTTTTCATTTCTTCCCGTTTTAATTGGTTTGGTGTTCTTTTCTAAAATTTTTTCTTCCTCATTTTTTTGTATTACGATATTTAGATTATAAAGAAACTTAATAATATCAATCTTTATTTTGTTTAATAAGCTCTCAAATAAATTAAAAGCTTCTTTTTTAAATTCTGACAAAGGATCTTTTTGACCATAGCTTCGTAAGCCTATTACTTGTCTAAGTTGTTCCAGATATTGTAAGTGAGATCTCCAAGAAAAATCAATTATTTGTAGAAGTATTTTTTTTTCAATATCTCTATTTTCACTTTCTCCCACAGTCTTTACCCTAGAATTCCTCTTCGATAAGAACACGTCTTTCAACTGTTTTTCAAAATTACTCAGGTCGGATTTTGATAGAGATTTAATATCGTCATCATTAAAAACACTTCCAGTAAATTCCTTCAAGCTTGTTGAAAACAATTTTAGATCATTATTTTTATCGTAAATATTTCTGATTTCATTAAGCTTTTTCAAGATTTCGTCAAAAAATGTGCCTATAATATTTGAGATATCTTGGCTTTTTAATATATTAAGTCTCTGACTAAAAATCACTTGCCTCTGATCGTTCATTACATCATCAAATTTTATTAGTGTTTTTCTCACGTCAAAATTTCTTCCTTCAACTTTTTTTTGAGCTCTTTCAATTGCCGAGTTGATCCATTGATGGTCAATAGACTCATTTTTTTTTAATCCCAGTTTTTTAAGCATCCCATCAATCTGGTCGCCTCCGAATATTCTCATTAATTCATCTTTTAAACTTATGTAAAAAACTGAGGCCCCAGGATCACCTTGTCGACCTGATCTTCCTCTTAATTGATTATCTATCCTTCTACTTTCATGTCGCTCAGTTCCCAATATGAAGAGCCCGCCTAAATTTTTAACTGCGTCGCTCTCAGTTTTTCCAACATTGCCACCAAGTTTAATATCAGTTCCTCGACCTGCCATATTAGTTGCAATAGTGACGGCACCAACTTTACCAGCCTCCGAAATTATGGATGCCTCTTTCTCATGATGTTTTGCATTCAAAACATTGTGTTTAATGTTTCGACTGCTTAAGAAGTCTGAAATTTTTTCTGATTTTTCAATACTTGTTGTACCAACTAAAACTGGTTGTCCAGTGGACTTACATTTTATAACTTTTTTTACTATCGCATCATATTTTTCTTCTTCTGTTCTAAAAATCAAATCATTAAAATCTTTTCTTATCATATTTTGATTTGTTGGTATTGAGACTACATTTAACTTGTAAATATCAAAAAACTCTTCTGCTTCAGTCAATGCGGTACCTGTCATGCCAGATAATTTTTTATATAATCTAAAATAGTTTTGATATGTAGTAGAGGCTAATGTTTGATTTTCATCTTGAATTTGGACATTCTCTTTTGCTTCAATAGCTTGGTGAAGGCCATCAGAAAAACGTCTTCCATCTAAAACTCTTCCTGTAAACTCGTCTATAATATTTATTTTATTATCTTTAACAATATAATCTTTATCTCTACCAAATAAGAGATTAGCTTTCAGCGCTTGATTGATATGGTGTACAAGACCTAAATTTTCCGGATCATAAAAATTATCTTTTCGTAATATACCTTTTTGTCGAGCAAGTTTCTCAATTTTGTCTATTCCTTTATCAGTTAATATTGCATTTTTATTCTTTTCTTCGAGTTCGTAGTCTTCATTTGTAAGTTTTTGTATAAATTCGTTAGAGTGTAAATAAAAATCACTTTTGTCTTCAACTCTCCCTGAGATTATAAGAGGTGTCCTCGACTCATCAATTAAAATACTATCAACCTCATCCACAATACAATAATTATGTCCCCGCTGAACAATTTCCTCCAAGTTATATTTCATATTGTCACGCAAATAATCAAAACCGAACTCGTTATTGGTTCCATAAGTAATATCACATTTATAATTATCTTTTCTCTCCTGATCTTCTAAATTTGATATTATGCAACCAATTGATACTCCTAAATACCTATAAATTTTTCCCATCCATTGAGAGTCTCTCTTTGCAAGATAGTCGTTTACTGTAACAACATGTACACCCTCACCATTAAGTGAATTCAAATAAGCTGGTAACGTGGAAACAAGTGTTTTACCTTCACCTGTTTTCATTTCTGCTATTTTTCCTTTATGAAGCATAACTCCACCAACTAATTGAACATCATAATGTCTCTCACCTAATGTTCTTTTAGCAGCCTCTCTTACCAATGCAAAACTCTCGGGAAGAACTAGGTCTAATTTTTTTCCTTCCATGACCGATTTTCTAAGATTGTGCGTTCTCTCTTTAAAATCCTCTTCTTTTAATTTAGAAATTTCGTCCTCAAGCGCGTTAATATTATTGATTAATGGTTTAACTCTGTCTAATTCTTGTTGATTACCGCTTTTAAATATTTTACTAAGAGTTCTTGTAAATAAATTCATTATAAATCAATATATGTATTTATTTTTTATTTAAAATAGAATTATGACAATTAATTTAAAAAACTTTTTAAACACAAAACCAAAACTCTCAAAAATGGGTGAGTTTCAAGAACTCAAACCGATAGATGGTCTTGAAATATCATCTTTCTCAGCAGACCTTTATAAAAATGGAAGGGATGACTTAGCTCTCTTTTATTTTAAAGATGGAGCAAACTATGCTGCCATGTATACCTCTAATAGTATTGTATCACAAACTATAGAATGGAATAAAAAATCTAACAAGTCCTTTACAAAAGCTCTTTTGGTAAACACAAAGAATGCTAATACATTTACTGGCGATCAAGGAGTCGAAGGTGTTGACCTTGTTGCAAAAAACTTATCAAGAATACTTACACTAAGGGAGTCTAAAAGCGACCAGGGAGTGTCAGAAACTGTGAAAATGAAGGAATTGATTTTCGCTTCAACTGGAGTAATTGGTGAAAAATTTCCAGCAGAAAATATTGTTACAAGTTTGCAACCTCTTGTAGATAAACTAAGAGATGATCATAACAAATTAATATGGATTAAAACTGCTTCTGCAATAATGACAACAGATACGAAACCAAAAGTAGCGTACGAGGAAATTGTTGTGGGTAACACAATCATAAAATTAGCAGGAGTTGCAAAAGGATCAGGAATGATTGCACCAAATTTAGCAACAATGCTATCATTTATTTTTACAGATGCAGATTTACCATCAAATATTTTAAAGTCATTACTAAAGAGAGCTGTAGCAAGTACTTTTAACTCAATTACGATAGATAGCGATAAATCTACTAATGACATGGTTGCAATATTTTCAACAAGAAAAATTAAAATTGGACAAAACAGGAGTTTAGATGATCCTGTCATTCAAAAAATTGAGATGGCTTTAAAGAGACTTTGTGAAAATTTAGCTAAACAAATTGTCGTAGATGGTGAAGGTGCAAAAAAATTTGTCACTGTTAAAGTTAAAGGCGCAAAATCATTAATTAGTGCAAAAAAAATTGGATTTTCAATAGCCAACTCACCTTTAGTTAAAACAGCTATTGCAGGCGAAGATCCCAATTGGGGCAGAGTGATTATGGGCGTAGGAAAATCGGGGGAATATGTTGACAAGAATAAACTTTCAATAAAATTTGGAGAATTCACAGTTGCTGAGAAGGGAAAAATTTCTGACGAATACAATGAGCAAAAACTTAGAGAGTATATGAAATGGGACTCCATTGTAATCGAAGTTGATTTACACCTTGGTGACACAGACTTTGAATGTTACACTTGTGACTTTACACACGATTATATTGATATTAATGCAGATTATAGAAACCCCTCTTGAATATAGAAATAAAATCACTAAATAAAAAATATGATTAAATACATACTTGAATGCAAAAATAAACACAAATTTGAAAGTTGGTTTTCAACTTCTAAAGAGTTTGAAAAATTACAAAAAAATAATCTCTTAGAGTGTATACACTGTGAGTCTAAAGCTATAAGCAAATCAATAATGTCTCCTAATATTTTAAATACAAAAGAAAAAAAGATTAAAAACGAAAACAATAATTTAAAAAAGATTAAAAAGGATCTTAAAAACCTAAGAAAATTTGTAGAAAATAACTTTGAATTTGTCGGTAATAAATTCGCTAATAAGGCTAGAGAGGCTTATTACGATAAAAAAAATAATAAGAATATTTATGGTATTACTAGCGATAAAGAAAAAACAGAGCTACAAGATGAGGGTATTGACGTAGTTAGCATCCCCTGGATAGATAAAGACAATTAAATCTTTTCAGAAACCATAATGTAATTAACTGAATGATTATCGGATTTTGACCAAGTTCTGTAAAATGGATTGAATTGCAATCCTTTTGTCTCTAGATTTTTAAATTTTGATTTCATTAGCATTCCCTCAAGTTCCTCTGGCTTTATAAACTTGTTCCAGTCATGGGTGCCAATAGGCAGCCATCTTAAAATGTATTCTGCGCCTATGATTGCCTTTATGTAAGATACAAAAGTTCTGTTTAAGGTTGCCGTAAACATTATTCCACCTTTTTTTATTAAATTTGAACAAGATAAAAGATATAAATTTAAATCTTCTACGTGCTCTACAACTTCTAAATTAAGTATTACGTCAAATTTTGAATTTGTGTCTAAACTTTCTGGTGAGGCATTTAAGTAATTAATATTTAGATCACTTTTTTCTGCGTGGGCTTTGGCAATTTTAACATTTTTTTCTGAAGCATCTATACCAGTAACTTTAGCACCCAGTCTGCACATGGGCTCAGAGATTAATCCCCCTCCACAGCCTATGTCTAATATGTTCAGTTTTTTGAGCCACAAATTCTCTAGTTTATTTAGTTTAAAATGATTTGCCAATTTATCCAAAATATATTCGATCCGTATTGGATTAAACATATGCAATGGTTTGAATTTTCCGTTTACATCCCACCATTCATCAGCTAGATTTGAAAACTTTTGTATTTCTTCTTTGTTTATTGTAGTCATTTATTTCTTAAATTTTATGATAATCTATTAGATATTTTATAAAAAACAACTATGACAAAAAAGGTATTAAAATTTGGGGGCACTTCAGTAGGTTCAATAGAGCGAATTAAGCTTGTAGCTGACATCATTTCTGATGAGCACAAAAAAGGTTATAAGCTGATAATTGTTTTGTCTGCTATGTCAGGGATTACTAATAGTTTGATAAGCAAATCTAAAAAAATTTCTGATAACTTTGACGCAAGAGAATTAGATGTTTTACTATCGACTGGTGAACAAGAGTCAATTTCGTTGTTGGCTGGAGCACTTGTGTCTAAAGGCTTGAAAGCTAAATCATGGTTGAATTGGCAAATACCCATATTAACTTCAGGAGAGCACGGCAATGCAAGAATAATTAATCTTAGTAAAGAAAAAATTAATAAATTTTTAGACGCTGGTGGAATAGCAATCTTACCTGGTTTCCAGGGCATATCAGAAAATGGGGATATAACAACAACCGGAAGAGGTGGATCAGATGCAACCGCAGTAGCTATTGCAAAACTTTTTGAAACTGACACGTGTGAAATTTTTACTGATGTTGATGGAATATATTCCAGCGATCCAAATAAAATACCAGTAGCAAAAAAAATTGATAAAATTTCGTATGAAGAAATGCTAGAATTATCCTCACTTGGAGCTAAAGTCATGCAGCCATCAGCAGTGCAAACTGCAATGATGTACCAAATTCCATTGCATGTGAAATCAACATTTACCAATAGAGAAGGTACTAAAATTTTCTCTGAGGAAAGCATAAATTATGATAAAGTCGTTACTGGAGTAGCATATTCGAAAGATGAAGCTAAAATTACGTTACAAGGAGTTGATGACAAACCTGGTGTAGCAGCAGATATTTTTTCTCCGTTGAGTGAAAAACAGATAAATATAGACATGGTAATTCAAAATATTTCTTTAGATGGTAAAAAAACTGATTTGACATTTACAGTTAAGCGTTCTGATTTAAGAAAGTCTACGGATTTGATCAAAAAAAATAAAAAAATTAAATTTTCAAATTTAAGCTTTAACGAAAAAGTGTCAAAAATTTCTGTTGTTGGAGCTGGCATGGTTGCGACCCCTGGAGTAACTTATAAAATGTTTAAAGCTTTGGCTGAGGAAAAAATAAATATACTAGCTATTTCAACTTCAGAGATTAAAATATCAGTAATAATTAATGAAGACGATACTTTAAAAGCTATAAAAAAATTACATAGTGAATTTAAATTAGATTAATTGATTCATGAATATAAGACCTCATAGAAAAATTGTTAGAAAAAAAACAAGAAAGATTACGGTTGGAAATGTCACAGTTGGCGGTGACTCAAAAATATCAGTTCAGTCAATGACTAACACTCTTACAACAGAAGTAAAGAATACTATAAATCAAATCAATCAGTTGGAGGAAGCAGGTGCTGATATCGTTAGAGTATCTTGCCCTGACACAAGCTCAACAAAAGCTCTCAAAGAAATAAAAAAGAATACAAATTTACCAATCGTAGCTGACGTGCACTTTCATTATCAAAGAGCTATCGAAGCAGCAAAGAACGGGGCAGCATGTTTAAGAATCAACCCAGGAAATATAGGATCGAAAGATCGAGTTATTGATGTTTTAAAGGCAGCCAAAGACTTCAATTGTTCTGTGAGAATTGGTGTTAATGCAGGATCATTGGATAAAACAATACTTGAAAAATATAAAGAGCCTTGCCCAGATGCATTAGTTGAAAGCGCAATGTATAACGTTAAATTATTCGAGGACAATCAATTCCATAATTTTAAAATTAGCGTAAAATCTTCAGATGTGCTTTTATCAATTAAATCATACGAAAAGTTATCCAATCTTTGTGACTATCCATTGCACCTCGGCATAACAGAGGCAGGCGGTTTACAGAGTGGAAGTATAAAATCATCAATTGGTATTGGCCACTTACTTATGAAAGGGATTGGAGATACTATCCGTGTTTCATTGTCTGCTGACCCAATAGAGGAAATCAAAACCGGATTTGATATATTAAAGTCTTTAGATTTAAGAGCAAGGGGAGTTCAAATTATTTCATGCCCTTCTTGTGCTAGGCAAGCCTTTCCAGTTATAGAAACTGTAAAAATATTAGAAAATAAACTTGCCCACATCAAGACTCCAATCAAACTTTCAATAATAGGATGCGTTGTTAATGGCCCCGGAGAGGCATCTCAAACTGAAATAGGCTTAACCGGCGGTGGTAATGACAGTAATTTACTTTATTTATCAGGCATACCTCATAAAAAGATCCCAAATAAAAATATCATAAATCAAATTGTAGAACTCGTTGAGCAAAAAGTTAAAGAAATAAATAAGTAATTATAATGATACCTATTGAAAAAGTTAAATTACTATTGATTAAACACCAAGATATCGAAAAAGAACTTTCCTCAGGAAAGCTTGATGCGGTCAATTTTAAAAACAAATCTAAAGAATATTCAGAATTAAATGAGATAGTGCCATATGCGAGGAAATATTTAAATTTTGAAAAAGAAAAAAAGGATTTAGACAATATCGTAAATGACAAAGCCGCTGATAAAGAAATGATTTTATTAGCGAAAAAGGAGTTAGCTGAATTAATTAGCAATAAAGATATTAATGAAAATAAAATTAAAATCTTTTTATTGCCAAAAGATGAAGACGATAAGAAAAATGCTATTGTTGAAATAAGAGCTGGTACAGGGGGTCTTGAGGCCACATTATTCTGCTCTGATTTATTTAAAATGTACGAAAAGGTTTGTGCCAAAAAAAATTGGAAAGTGGAAATTATTAATATTTCAAAAAGTGACGCAGGCGGATTTAAAGAAATAATTTTTAATGTGCTGGGAAATGATATTTATTCATATTTAAAATATGAATCAGGTGTGCACAGAGTTCAAAGGGTGCCTGAAACGGAAACTCAAGGCAGAGTGCATACTTCCGCTGCAACAGTAGCAGTTCTTCCAGAAGTAGAGGATATTGATATAAAAATAAAAGATTCTGATCTTCGAATTGATGTATTCCGAGCTGGAGGACCTGGGGGTCAATCAGTAAACACTACAGATAGTGCAGTCAGAATTACACATTTACCTTCAGGAGTTGTTGTCAGTCAACAAGATGAAAAATCTCAACATAAAAATAAAGCAAAAGCTTTGAAAATTTTGCGAGCTAGAGTTTATGAATCAGAAAAAAGAAAAAAAGATAAAGAAAGATCCCAAGATAGAAAAAGTCAAATTGGTTCAGGAGATCGATCGGAAAGAATAAGAACATATAACTTTCCTCAAGGAAGAGTAACGGATCACAGAATTAACTTGACGCTTCACAAGTTGGAGGAGTTTCTCTCAGGAGAAATTCATGAGGAAATGAACGAGTCACTCAGACTTAAGGAGCAAAATTTAAAATTGATGGAGTTAAATTAATGATGATATCATCTTCGGCTCTTAAAAACGCTGAAAGTATTCTAAAAAAAAGCCAAATTCCATCATGGAGATTGGACGCTGAGATTTTATTGGCTGAGGTTTTACGTAAAGACAGATCTGAGCTTATCATAAGAAATAATATAAAAATATCTAATAAAAAAGCTTTTACATTTAATCGTTATATTGATCGTAGAAAAAAATTTGAGCCAGTAGCTTATATATTAAATAATAAAGAATTTTTTAGTCTAGATTTTTTTGTAAATAAGAACTCTTTAATACCTAGGCCAGAAACTGAATTGATGGTTGAAAAAGCAATAGAGATTTATAAAAAAAAAGCTCCAAATATTTTAGATATTGGCACTGGTTCTGGATGTATTATCATAAGTGTTCTTAGGCATCTTCCAAAATCAAGAGGTATTGGTTTGGACATATCAAAAAACGCAATCAAAGTGGCAAAATTTAACTCCGAAAAGCTATTGAAAGTTTACAATAAGAGATTAAAATTTATGAATGTTTCTATTGAAAAATTGTCTAACAATAGAATATTTGACTTAATTTTGGCCAACCCACCTTATATAAATTCAAAAGATATACGAAATCTCTCTACGGATATTAAAAGATACGAGCCAAAAATAGCGTTAGATGGAGGTAAGGATGGACTTGACGTAATTAAAAAAGTTATCTACAAATCTTTAAGGATCTTAAAGCATAATGGCACGTTGGCCATTGAAATTGGTAATAATCAATATTTTGCTGTATCGAAGTTATTAAGAAAAAATGGATTTAAAAAAACTACTTTATTAAAAGACTATAAGAATAATATTAGATGTATATTTTCAACACTAAAATGAAGAGTATTTAAACAATGAATCACCATAGAAGAAGAGGTTTTAGATCAAGACCGCAAAAGAATGGTTTTAGAAGGAGAAACAATTCCCAAGATCATGCTAGTCAAGTTTACAATATTTCTTCAAATAGAAATTTTAAAAGAAATAGCTTGAACCCGGCGCAAATAGAAAAAACAATTTCAAAATATCAGCAACTATCTAAAGACGCTCAAAGCGCGGGTGATCCAATATTATCAGAAAATTATCTTCAGCATGCCGAGCATTATTCAAGAAAACTTTCAGAAATAAATTTAAAATCAGATAAACCACAGTCATTAAATCAGAATATCAAAGCAGAGAGAGATATCGTAAATTCAGAAGATAATAATAGTATTGACGAAACATCAAAAAAAGAAATTTAGAACTTTCTATCTTTTAAATCGGCTAGCCTTAAATCAATTTTTATTCTTTGTATCTCAAAATTCTTTCTATCTTCACCTTTTAAGATTTTACCTGATGGTAGTTTTAGTTTTTGTGAGTTTACTTTTTTACCATTTACAATAACCTCATAATGTAAATGTGGTCCAGTGGACATACCAGTTGATCCAACATAACCAATAATTTGTCCCTGCTTCACCTTTCTTCCTTCTTTAATACCTCTAGCAAATTTAGACATGTGAGCATAAATAGTTTCATAAGTTGAGTTGTGTCTAATCTTTACACAATTACCACCACCACCGCACCACCTTGCTCTTGTGATAGTGCCAGAGCCAGAAGCCATAATCGGTGTTCCCTTTGGTGCTGCAAAATCAGTTCCTCTATGCATTTTATTAAAACCAAGAATAGGATGTTTTCTCATACCAAAAGAGGAAGAGAGCCTTGCACCATTGATTGGAGTTTTCATTAATGATTTGACAATACTTTTTCCATTGATGTCGTAAAAACCTTCTTCATTTTTTATTTTAAAATTGTATAAATTTATTTCTCTTTTGTTTACAATCATTGAAGCATAAATAATCTTTCCAGTATCCCTAACTTTCCCTTTATCATCTAAATATTTTTCATAATAAATTTCAAAATTATCTCCTTTTCTTATGTCTCTTTGAAAATCGATTTCGAACCCATAAACTCTAGCAAACTCTATAATGACATTTGGTTCGATACCTGAATTAATAGCTGCACTGTAAAGATTATTATTAATTTCACCTTTTAAGACAACTTCCTTTCTTATTAGATTGATTTGATTTTCTTCAGCTATAAATATTCCCTTTTCTTTTTTAATGTTTACTACAGATGTATTAGATAAAGGAAAATATAACTTTATCACCCTGAAGTATTCAGCGCTATCTGATTGTTTCACAACCATTTTTAATTGCCGGCCGCTATAGATATTTGATAGTTTTTTTTGCTTTAATTCATTAATTATTTTTTTTATTTCTGAGCTTTCAATATTATGTTTTTTTAAAATTTTTTGCATACTGTCATTATTTTGTATTGTATAGTTAATTTCTTTGTATGGACTCTTAAGTTTTTCTACTACGAATTTTTTTAATTCTGAAAATTTTTTAGTGCTGCCTGTTTCCCCAAAGTTTTGACTCTGCGATAATTTCTGATCGTCTGCTCTTTTAGCGCCAAAATTATAGACTGCAAAAATGACCGTAAGACCAAATATGCAAAGGAAAAATTGCTTAATTTTTTGTAAGTCCAAAACTAGAGAAATTGACTTGATACTTATTTTTAAATTTTTAAAAATTTGGCCAATAACATCTTTTATCGTCATAGTTGTTTTTTATAAAAAAAAAAGCTATTTTACAATTATCCAATAGCAACAAGCTACGTTTTGCAGGCTTTTTTGACTATTATACCGCTTGATTTATCTTAATTTTGTAATATAACGGGCGCTCACCACAAAGCAAATATTTTGAGTTTCTTGCTATAGGTGTGTTTAGATTTTTAAAGAAATCTTAGCTTTTTTATATTGTAAATTTAAGAAGAGAAGTGTGGACGGCTAGGTTAATAGAGAAATTGTCGTACACGCTTTAACGAAAATATAACTTTATTTACCTTAAAGTTATTAAAGCTAGTGTGCGCCGTTATTAAACTTGAGAGTTTGATCATGGCTCAGAACGTACGCTGGCGGCACGCCTTATACATGCAAGTCGAACGCAGTAGCAATACTGAGTGGCAAACGGGTGAGTATAATGTGGGAATCTGCCTTTTGGTTTGGAATAACATGGGGAAACTTATGCTAATACCAAATAAGCCCTTACGGGGAAAGTTTTATACGCCGAAAGATGAGCCCACACTTGATTAGCTAGTTGGTAAGGTAAAAGCTTACCAAGGCAATGATCAATAGCTGTTCTTAGAGGAAGACCAGCCACATTGGGACTGAGACACGGCCCAGACTCCTACGGGAGGCAGCAGTAAGGAATCTTGCACAATGGGGGAAACCCTGATGCAGCGATGCCGCGTGAGTGAAGAAGGCCTTTGGGTTGTAAAACTCTTTCGTCGGGGAAGAAAATGACTGTACCCGAATAAGAAGGTCCGGCTAACTTCGTGCCAGCAGCCGCGGTAATACGAAGGGACCTAGCGTAGTTCGGAATTACTGGGCTTAAAGAGCTCGTAGGTGGTTAAAAAAGTTGATGGTGAAATCCCAAGGCTCAACCTTGGAACTGCCATCAAAACTTTTTAGCTAGAGTGTGACAGAGGAAAGTGGAATTTCTAGTGTAGAGGTGAAATTCGTAGATATTAGAAAGAACACCAAAAGCGAAGGCAACTTTCTGGGTCACTACTGACACTGAGGAGCGAAAGCATGGGTAGCGAAGAGGATTAGATACCCTCGTAGTCCATGCCGTAAACGATGTGTGCTAGACGTTGGAAATTTATTTTTCAGTGTCGCAGCGAAAGCGTTAAGCACACCGCCTGGGGAGTACGACCGCAAGGTTAAAACTCAAATGAATTGACGGGGACCCGCACAAGCAGTGGAGCATGTGGTTTAATTCGAAGATACGCGCAGAACCTTACCAACACTTGACATGTTCGTCGCGAGACCAAGAGATTGGTTTCTTCATTCAGTTGG
This sequence comes from uncultured Pelagibacteraceae bacterium, assembly GCA_902563575.1. Classification (GTDB taxonomy): domain Bacteria; phylum Pseudomonadota; class Alphaproteobacteria; order Pelagibacterales; family Pelagibacteraceae; genus Pelagilacustribacter. The sequence continues at coordinate 343,891 of CACEXV010000001.1, read as the reverse complement.
ACGAAACACAGGTGCTGCATGGCTGTCGTCAGCTCGTGTCGTGAGATGTTGGGTTAAGTCCCGCAACGAGCGCAACCCCTACTTTTAGTTGCCACCATTTAGTTGGGCACTTTAAAAGAACTGCCAGTGATAAGCTGGAGGAAGGCGGGGATGACGTCAAGTCCTCATGGCCCTTACGTGTTGGGCTACACACGTGCTACAATGACACTTACAATGAGAAGCTAAGAGGCGACTCTAAGCAAATCTCTAAAATGTGTCTCAGTTCGGATTGTACTCTGTAACTCGAGTGCATGAAGCTGGAATTGCTAGTAATCGCGGATCAGCGCGCCGCGGTGAATACGTTCCCGGGTCTTGTACACACCGCCCGTCACACCATGGAAGTTGGTTACACCTTAAGGCAAAGCGTAAAACCTTTGACTACGGTACGATCAGCGACTGGGGTGAAGTCGTAACAAGGTAGCCGTAGGGGAACCTGCGGCTGGATTACCTCCTTTCTAAGGATGACCAAAAAATTTCTTTTGGTCACAAAAAATTAAGTTAATGTGGCCGTCCTCATTTCTCTTCTTAATTAAAGTGTCTCATAATGCTAGGGGCCGGTAGCTCAGGTGGTTAGAGCGCACCCCTGATAAGGGTGAGGTCGGACGTTCGAGTCGTCCTCGGCCCACCAATTTCATGGGGGATTAGCTCAGCTGGGAGAGCGCCTGATTTGCATTCAGGAGGTCAGCGGTTCGATCCCGCTATCCTCCACCAACACTTTTAGCTTTTTTAAATTGTAAATAAAATTATCAATATCTATATCCGATTGTTCGAATAGATGAACAATTTAGAATAAACATTTGAATAGATAAATGTTTTTAAAAATTTAATTTAACAGAAATTATTTTCTGTGCAAAAATCAAGCGTTTAAGGGCGTATGGCGGATGCCTAGGCACTGAAAGGCGATGAAGGACGTGGTATACTGCGATAAGTTTCGGGGAGCTGTATGCGGGCTTTGATCCGAAAATTTCCGAATGGGGAAACCCATCACATTTTGTGATACTTTAATTTGAATACATAGAATTAAAGTGCTAACCCGGAGAACTGAAACATCTAAGTAACCGGAGGAAAAGAAATCAATTGAGATTCCGTTAGTAGTGGCGAGCGAAGGCGGAATAGGCCAGTAGCAATTTTAAAACAATTTAAATAGTTTGGAAAAACTAACCAAAGAAGGTGATAGTCCTGTAGAAGTAAAGTTTAAAATTGTTTTTGAGTAGAGCGGGACACGTGAAATCTTGTTTGAATATAGGGGGACCACCCTCTAAGCCTAAATACTCTTCAGTGACCGATAGTGAACTAGTACCGTGAGGGAAAGGTGAAAAGAACCCCTATTAGGGGAGTGAAATAGAACCTGAAACCGTATGCCTACAAACAGTCGAAGCTCTTTTTAGAGTGACGGCGTACCTTTTGTATAATGGGTCAGTGACTTAATTTGTCCAGCAAGCTTAAGCCGTAAGGTGTAGGCGTAGCGAAAGCGAGTCTTAAATGGGCGACAAGTTGTATGAATTAGACCCGAAAACGAATGAGCTTACCATGAGCAGGTTGAAAGCAGGGTAACACTTGCCGGAGGACCGAACCAGTTGACGTTGAAAAGTCTTTGGATGACTTGTGGTAAGGGGTGAAAGGCCAACCAAATTCGTAGATAGCTGGTTTTCCGCGAAAACTATTTAGGTAGTGCGTTGAATAAACATTTACTTGGAGGTAGAGCACTAAACGGGCTAGGGGAGAGAAATCTTTACCAAACCTGATAAAACTCCGAATACCAAGTAAAATTCCTCAACAGACAGACTGTGGGTGCTAAGGTCCATGGTCGAGAGGGGAACAGCCCAGATCACCAGATAAGGTCCCTAAATCATGATTAAGTGTGAAAGGATGTGGAGATTCCTAAACAGCCGGGAGGTTGGCTTAGAAGCAGCCATCCTTTAAAGATAGCGTAACAGCTCACCGGTCTAATAGAGTTTCTGCGCCTAAGATGTAACGGGGCTCAAATCATGTACCGAATCTGTGGGTGTGTAATATTTTCGAATATTGCACGCGGTAGCGGAACGTTCTGTAAGCCTGCAAAGGTGTATCCGTGAGGAACACTGGAGGTATCAGAAGTGCGAATGCTGACATAAGTAACGATTAACAGAGTGAAAAACTCTGTCGCCGAAAATCCCAGGGTTCCTGCGCAAGGTTAATCCGCGCAGGGTTAGTCGGCCCCTAAGTCGAGGGCGAAAGCCGTAGACGATGGGAACAAGGTTAATATTCCTTGACCAGATGGAAGTGACGGATTTTGTAAATTGTTAACTCTTATTGGATTGAGTTAGCCGTGAAAAAGTCCCAGGAAATAGCTCCATCATAAGACCGTACCCTAAACCGACACAGGTGGATTATTAGAGTATAATTAGGCGCTTGAGAGAATGATGTTGAAGGAACTCGGCAAAATGCTTCCGTAACTTCGGAATAAGGAAGACCTATTTTTAGGCAACTAAATGTAGGTGGCACAAGCCAGGGAGAAGCGACTGTTTATCAAAAACACAGGGCTCTGCTAACACGTAAGTGGATGTATAGGGTCTGACGCCTGCCCGGTGCTGGAAGGTTAATGCGATGAGTGCAAGCTCATTTCTGAAGCCCCAGTGAACGGCGGCCGTAACTATAACGGTCCTAAGGTAGCGAAATTCCTTGTCGGGTAAGTTCCGACCTGCATGAATGGCGTAACGATTTCTCCGCTGTCTCCAACATCAACTCAGTGAAATTGAATTCTCCGTGAAGATGCGGAGTTCCCGTGGTTAGACGGAAAGACCCCGTGCACCTTTACTACAACTTTATATTGGTGTTAGGAATGATATGTTTAGCATAGGAGGGAGACTTTGAAGTTTTGGCGTCAGCTGAAACGGAGTCGCCAGTGAAATACCTCTCTTATTATTCTTGACATCTAACTGTTGCCGTAATCCGGCAACAAGACATTGTATGGTGGGTAGTTTGACTGGGGCGGTCGCCTCCCAAAGAGTAACGGAGGCGTGCGAAGGTAGGCTCAGAACGGTCAGAAATCGTTCGTAGAGTGCAATGGCATAAGCCTGCCTGACTGCGAGACTGACAAGTCAAGCAGAGTCGAAAGACGGTCATAGTGATCCGGTGGTTCTGAGTGGAAGGGCCATCGCTCAACGGATAAAAGGTACGCCGGGGATAACAGGCTGATACCCTCCAAGAGTCCATATCGACGAGGGTGTTTGGCACCTCGATGTCGGCTCATCACATCCTGGGGCTGGAGCAGGTCCCAAGGGTTTGGCTGTTCGCCAATTAAAGTGGTACGTGAGCTGGGTTCAGAACGTCGTGAGACAGTTCGGTCCCTATCTGCCATGGGTGTAGAAGAATTGAGAGGAGCTGTCCCTAGTACGAGAGGACCGGGATGGACATACCACTGGTGGACCGGTTGTAGCGCCAGCTGCAGTGCCGGGTAGCTAAGTATGGAAGAGATAACCGCTGAAAGCATCTAAGTGGGAAACTCACCTCAAAACTAGTTCTTCCTATAGAGCCGTAGTAGACCACTACGTTGATAGGCTGGGTGTGTAAGCACAGCAATGTGTTTAGCTGACCAGTACTAATAGCTCAATTGGCTTGATTTTTGCACTGAAAAAAATTTCTAGATTTAGTTGTATCAAACAAAATAATAACACCATATAGATAAATATAAATTATTGGCTTTACTGTTCAAATCTTGAACACTATATTGTTCAAAATTTGAACAATGAAAAAAATAAAACAACAGGACAACTTTGAGGTTCTAAGAAAAATACATAAAAATCCTGAAGCCTCACAGAGAGAATTAGCCCAAGACCTAGGCTTCAGTCTGGGAAAGCTAAATTACTGTTTAAATGCTCTAAGAGAAAAAGGACTTGTAAAAATAAGTAATTTCAAAAAGAAGCAAAACAAAATCAATTATATTCAATACGTATTGACTCCAAAAGGCATAGCCGAAAGAACTAAATTAACATTAGACTTCATGAAAAGAAAAATGAGGGAGTATGATGATTTAAAAAAGGAACTTTAATGTGGGCAGTAATAAAATTTGATAGAAAAAATTTCAATTATTTAAAAAATCAATTAAGTTTGAAAATGGGTAAGAATTGTAAAATTTACTGTCCAAAAATATTAGTTGAAAAATTTAAGAATAATAAATTAATCAAAAAAGAATTTCATCTGATGGGAGATTATTTATTTTGTTTTAATGAAAATTTTAAAGAAAATAAAATTGTTAAACAACTTAATTATACAAAAGGTGTAAAATATTTTTTAGAAGGATTTAATATTTCACAAAGGGAGATAACAGAATTTATTAACAGATGTAAGAATTTAGAAAACAGTTTAGGATACATAACTGAACCAATATTTGAGACAAAAATAGATAAATTTTACCGTTTTTCTTCTGGACCGTTTACTCAAAAAATTTTTCAAATCTTATCGATACAAAGAAATAAAATTAAAATTTTAATGGGCAATTTTAAAACAACAATTAACAAAAAAGATTACTCTTTAAGTCCATTATAGAAAACACATAGTGAAATATTTGTGAAAATCTTGATATTTTGCAAAGTGCGGAGCATTGGTTAAACATGAAAATAAGAAAAAAAAATTTAGCATTCTTTGGGGGTAAAAAAGCTATTACTTACAAAAGCCCTCATTGGAAATGGCCTCCATTTTCTAAAGAAAAATATGATTCTATAAAATCTTATTATTTAAATGGCGAAAAAAAAAACAAAAAAGGTTATCCAAAAATTGTCGAATTGTTTGAAAAAAATTTTAAAAAATACCAAAAAACTAAATATGCTTTATCTACAAACTCAGGAACATCAGCTTTACAAGCTGCTTTTTTTGCTATTGGTCTCAAAGAGGGAGATGAAGTTATTGCACCAGCATTAACTTTCCATGCAACAGCGACACCAATTTTTTCTACAAACGCAACACCTGTCATAGCTGATTGTAAGTCAGATACTGGAAACATAGATCCAAAAAGTATAAAAAAATTGATTACTCGAAGAACTAAAGCAATAGTTATAACACATCTGTGCGGGCATCCATGCGAAATGGACGAAATTCTTAAAATTAAAAGAAAAAAAAAACTTTTTTTGATTGAAGATTGCTCGCACGCTCACGGATCAACTTATAAAGGAAAAAGAGTGGGGAGTTTTGGGGATATTGGTTGTTTTAGTCTAGATAATAATAAACTTTTGGCCGCAGGCGAGGGTGGAGTTTTGGTAACGAATAATAAAAATTTTTTTGAGAGAGCTTTACTAGCTTCAGATTTTGCAGGGCGATTGCAAAATGAAGTGAAAATAAGCAACAACGTAATTTATAAGGATACTGGATTAGGTTACAAACATAGGATTCACCCAGTCTCTGCAGCTATAGCTAATTCTGAATTGAAAAAAATTAATTTCTACATAAAAAAAAGGCACAAGATGCTTAATTATTTTTCAAAAAAAATAAAAGAGATTCCAGGAATAAATCCTCCAATCACTTTAAAAAACTCTCACCGCGGCGCATTTTATGGATATAGGCCATTTGTTAATACTAGGGAATTGAAAAACATTAAAATAAGTACACTTATTAAATATTTGCAAGCAGAAGGAATGGAAGTGAGATTTGCTGGCAATAAACCTTTACACCAGCTCCCACTTTTTTCAAATAGAAGATTAGGACCAAAATTTTTAGGCAAAAAAACTTCTTTATTTAGAAATTATAAAAAAAAAGGAGCATTACCTCAGAGTGAAAAATTTTATAATACTACATTATCACTCATTACCTTTACATTCGAAAAGAAAAGTTTAATTAATCAATATATAAAAGCTTTCAAAAAAGTTTGCCACTATCTATCCAAATAAAATGATTAAAAAAAAATTAAATCAATTTATAGACAAAGGTTTTTGTATAATTGATTTATACAGTAAAAATGAGCATAAATATTTATTAAGTAAAATCATAAAAAAAATAAATAAAAACATTCCAGCTAAAAGCAAAAAATTATCAGCAAAAAATTTAAAATTCTATCACTCTTATCAAGATAAAGAAGTTCACGATAAGGTAATTAAAAATACACAAAGATATATATCATTAGATAAAAAACTTATTATGCCAATTATTAAAAATAAACTAATACAGAAAATTTCTAATCATCATTGGGGACATTCTAAATTTAGTATTAAATGGGTTGGATCTTTAAAGAAGCCCATGAAACTAAACACAACAGGCTTCAGAATCGCTAGACCAGAAAAATTATCAAGTAAAGATGTGGGAGGTGAACATCTTGATCTACACTATGGAGGCAAAAAAAATACAAATCAAAAAAAACTATTCACACTTTGGTGCCCAATCGTTGGCATGTCAAAAAATTATACATTAAGAATCTCCCCCGGTAGCCATAAATTTAAACATCCTTTAAGCTCAATCTCTAAACAAAAAAAATATATCTCAATGGTTTTAAATAAAAACTATGTAAAAAGATTTAAGTTTATTCGACCCAATCTGAAAGTTGGCCAAGTAATTTTTTTTCACCCAAACCTTATTCATGGATCAAGCAAAAATTTAGGATCAAAGACAAGGGTAAGCATAGATCTAAGAATTTTTAATAACACGTACTCATGATAACGAAAGGTCATATTATAGTTACTGGTGGAGCTGGGTTTATTGGCTCAAATCTTGTTGAAGGATTGATAAAAAAAAATCACAAAGTAATAATTTTAGATAATTTCTCAACAGGGAGAAAAACAAATATTGTTAAAGACAAAAATATTAGAACAATCAAATGCGACATATCCAATTATAAGCAAATTGAAAATTATTTTAGAGGGGTAAAATATGTTTACCATTTAGCCGGTTTAGCAGATATTGTTCCTAGCATAGTTGCCCCAGAAAAATATTTTTATTCGAATGTAGTCGGAACTTTTAATGTTTTAAGAGCATCAAGTAAGTTTAAAGCTAAAAAATTTATTTATGCAGCGTCGGCAAGCTGTTATGGTTTTCCAAAAAAATTCCCTACTGATGAAAAACAAGAAATAAAACCAATGTACCCATATGCATTAACTAAATGGCAAGGTGAGGAACTTGTTAAACATTTTAATAAAATTTATAAACTACCAACTATATCCTTGAGATTTTTTAATATTTATGGTCCAAAATCTAGAACAAGTGGCACTTATGGAGCTGTATTTGGAGTTTTTTTAGCCCAAAAACTTGCAAAAAAACCATTGACGGTTGTCGGCGACGGCAATCAAACAAGAGACTTTCTTCATGTAAATGACTTGGTAAACTTACTTATTAAAATCGCCAAATCTAAAGTCAAGGGTAAGATTTATAATGTTGCCGGGGGTAAAGAAATTAAGGTAAATAAAATTGCTAATCTTATAGGTGGAAAAAAAATACATATTCCTAAAAGACCGGGAGAGCCAGATAGATCAAGGGGCGATATCAGAAAAATTAAAAAAGATTTTGCCTGGTCTCCAAAAATATCAATAAATAAAGGCGTTAAAGATTTAATGAAAAACATTGATTATTGGCGTGCAGCTCCAGTCTGGACACCAAAAAAAATAAAGAAAGCAACAAAAATTTGGTTTTCGTTACTTAAAAATGAAAAAAATACAAAACATTAAAAATTTAAGCAAGAAACTTCAGCAACTTAAAAAAAAGGGTAAAAAAATTATTCTTTGTCACGGAGTATTTGATATTTTGCACATTGGACATATAAAACATTTTCAATCTGCAAAAAAAATGGGAAATATTTTAGTAGTTTCTGTAACCCCAGATAAATTTGTAAACAAAGGACCTAATAGACCAATATTTCCGATTAATTTAAGAATGCAGTCATTAGCGTCCCTGAAAGCAGTAGATTTTGTTGTTCCCAATATATCTAATACTGCTGTTTACCCTATTTTAAATTTAAAACCTGATATTTATTGTAAAGGTAAAGATTACAGCAATTCAAAATTAGATATTTCAGGGAATATAAATAAAGAAATAAGCGCTATAAAAAAGGTTAAAGGAAAAATTAGTTTTACAGAAGATGAACTGTTTAGTTCTAGTAAAATTATTAACTCAACAAATATTAATTTAAGTAAAAAACAAGGTGATTTTTTAAATTCGTTAAAAAAAGATAAAGAAATAAAAAAATTCGATCCTTCAAAATTAATAAAATCTTTTAAGAGCTTAAAAGTGCTTGTCATTGGAGAAACGATTATTGATGAGTATATTTACTGTGATGCCCTTGGAAAATCTGGCAAAGAGCCTGTCTTAGCCGTCAAGTACTTAAAATCAAAAAAGATTATAGGTGGAACAATGTCAATTGCCAAAAATTTGTCCTCATTCTGCAAGAAGATTACAGTTTTAAGTTACATTGGTGAAAAGAAGGAGCAATTAAATTTTATAAAAAAAGATCTTCAAAAGAATATAAATCCTATATTCTTGAAAAAGAAAAATTCGTGTACTATTGTTAAAAAAAGATATGTTGACGATGTAAGTAAATCAAAAATATTAGGTGTTTATTCTATAGAAGATCAGTTAATTTCAAAAAAAGAGGAAAAAATACTTAGAAAAAATATTTTAAATCAAATTAAAAAACATGACGTTGTAATAGTCTCTGATTATGGACATGGTTTTTTGAACGAAAAATTATCAAAACTTATTATCCAAAATTCTAAATACGTTGCAGTTAATGCTCAACTAAATGCATCTAATATCGGATTTCATACTATTTCAAAATATAAAAATGCTGATTTAGTTATAATAAATGAAAATGAAATGAGGCATGAAATGAGAGATAAATCGAGCGAATTAAATTATTTAATTAAAAAATTAGCAAAAAAAATTAATTCAAAACTAATAACTGTAACCTCAGGTGATCAGGGATCCACTTCCTACAACAAAAAAATTAACAAAGTATTTAATTGTCCAGCCTTCGCTAGTAAAGTTGTAGATAAAATAGGTGCAGGAGATACAATGCTTGCAGTTCTGTCTCTTGCTATACATAAGAAAGCTAATATCAAATATAGTATGTTTTTATCAGCTTTAGCAGCAGCAATAAATGTTCAGTCCGAGGCTAATAGTCTCGTTTTAAATAGAGTCGATATGATTAAATCTATTCAATCGTATTTAAAATAAAAATGTCAGATATTAAAAAAGTTTTAGTTACTGGTGGAGGCGGTTATGTGGGATCTTCATTAATTCCAAAATTATTGGAAGAAAATTTTGAAATTAACGTGTTAGACCTTATGATTTATGGTGAAACCTTACCGGAAAACCCAAAAGTTAAAATTTTTAAAGGAGATTTGAGAAATATAGAATTAGTAAGAAAATCATTAAAAGGCTGTGATGCTGTTATACATTTAGCGTGCATATCTAATGACCCAAGTTTTGAACTAGACAAAAAACTCGGTAAAGAAATAAATCTTGACGCCTTTAGACCACTTGTAGAAGAGTCAAAAAAAGCTGGGATAAAAAGATTTATTTATGCTTCTTCCTCAAGTGTGTACGGATTAAAAAAAGAAAAAAATGTTAATGAAGAGATGAGCCTTGAGCCACTAACAGATTACTCAAGATTTAAAGCAGACTGCGAAAAGATTTTGAAAGAGTACAAGTCTGAAAATTTTATTACAACAATCATCAGACCGGCGACTGTTTGCGGTTTTTCACCTCGCCAACGTTTAGATTTAGTGGTAAATATTTTAACGAATTTAGCCTACAATAATAGACAAATCACAATTTTTGGAGGACCCCAAATGAGGCCAAACATTCATATTGAGGATATGACAGATTTATACTTAATGCTGTTAAAGATTCCCGGAAGGCAAATTAATGGAAAAATTTTTAATGCTGGCTATGAAAATAATACAGTTTCAGACCTAGGTAAAATTGTAAAAGAGAGTGTTGGTGATGATGTAAATTTGATTTTCTCAAAAACTGATGATAATAGATCTTACCATATTTCTTCAGATAAAATTAAAAATGAACTAAATTTTCATGCCAAACATTCAATTAATGAAGCTGTGCTTGACCTAGTAGCAGCTTTCAAAAATAAAATATTAATAGATCCTTTAAATAACGAAATGTATTTTAATATTAAAAGAATGAACAATATAAATCTTAAATGAAAGTAAGATACTCATATTTACCACAACAATTTAAAAACATTGAACCTCTATGGAGAAATCTTAAAAAATTTGTACCCAAGGGGGATTTTACCTTAGGCAATGAATTAAATTTGTTTGAAAAGAAGTTTGCAAACTTAATTGGAGCCAAATATGCCATTGGTGTAAATTCGGGAACTGACGCAATAAAGTTATCTCTTAAATATTTAAATGTCGGTCCAGGTGATGAGGTAATTACCAGTGCCAATACTTTTGTTGCAACAGTTGGTGCAATTAATGAGTTAGGCGCAAAGATTAGGTTTGTAGACTGTGATGACTCTTTTTGTATAAATGTTAATAAAATAGTTGATGCCATTAATATAAAAACAAAAGCGATAGTACCAGTTCATTTCACAGGCTGTGTTTCCAATATGGGAGAAATTATGAAAATTTCAAAAAAATATAAAGTTCCAGTAATTGAAGACGCCTGTCAATCGATTTTAGGATCATATAAAAATAAAATGAGCGGAACTATAGGATTAACTGGTGCATTTTCTTTTCACCCATTAAAAAATATTAATGTTTGGTCTGATGCTGGTATGATAGTTACAAATAACAAATCAGTTTATAATAAAATAAAATTATTAAGAAATCATGGTTTAGTTGATAGAGACACAGTCAGCTTGTTAGGTTACAACTCTAGAATGGACACTTTGCAAGCGGTAGTGGGTAACTGGATGCTGCCAAAAGCAAAAAATATAGCGAAAAAAAGGATAGCCAACGCCAAGTATCTTGATAAAGAGCTATCTAAGATAAAAGAAATTCAGATCCCTTTAAGACCCAAAAATGTTAGACACGTTTTTCACTTATATATTGTGTTTGCTAAGAACAGAGATAAGCTTTTAAGATATTGCATAAAAAAGGGTATAGAGGCCAAAATTCATTATCCAATTCCCATATATAGGCAAAAACCTTTTCAAAAAGATTATTCAAAAGGTGATTTTCCGGTCACAGATAGCCATGCTAATAAAATAATTTCATTTCCATGTGATCAACATTTATCAATGAAACAACTTAAATTTATTACGCAAACAGTTCGAGATTTTTACAAAAAATGAGAGTAAATTACTTAAATTTCACTCACCAATGGAAAGAAGAAAGAAAAAAACTTCTTCCAATTATAACAAATATATTGGAAAGCGGGGACTACGTTGGTGTAAAAGCACGAGAAGTGGTTAAATTTGAGAAGAGATTAAAAAATTTTTTTTCAAGTTATCCTGTTACAGTAAATAGTGGTACGGATGCATTAACTCTTGGAATGTTTGGAATTGGCATTAAAAAAGGGGACGAGGTTATCACTACTTCTAATTCATATATAGCTTCAACCGCAACCATTATTCATCTAGGAGCTAAACCTATATTTGTGGATGTTCTACCGGATCAAAACATTGATCCAAAAGAAATAGAGAAAGCTATTACAAAGAAAACTAAAGCAATAATGGTTGTCCACCTAACCGGTAGAAGCTGCAATATGAGAATGATTATGAAGATTGCAAAAAAATTTAATTTAAAAGTTATAGAGGATTGTGCTCAAGCATTTGGATCAAGGTTTGACAAAAAACTTTGTGGAACGTTTGGAGACGTTGGTTGTTTTTCAACTCATCCATTAAAAAATTTTAATGGAATGGGTGATGGTGGATTTGTGATAGCAAAAAGTAAAAAAGTACAATCGTACATTTCCAAATTACGAAATCATGGGTTAAGATCTAGAGATGAAGCTGACCATTTTGGATATAATTCAAGATTAGATAATCTACAGGCTGGAATACTCAATTTTAGATTGAACACTTTAAACGGAATTATTAAAAAAAGAAGAGCAATTGCTAAATTTTATAGGAATAACCTTGATAAAAGATTTATATTCTGCCCACCTGAAAAAAAATTAGAATTCAATACTTACCATTTGTTCGTTATACAAGTTCCAGAGAGAGACAAACTAAAAAGATATCTTAAAAATAAAAATATAGACTCATTTATTCATTATCCAAGGCCAATTCATTTACAAAATATGTTTAAAAAAGTTAAGATCAAATTAAAAAATACCGAAGATCAATCTAAAAGAATTTTATCGATACCTACACACCATAACTTATCAAAAAAACAAATTAAATATGTTGTAGAAACGATAAATGACTATTATGGAAAAAAAAACAGTCCTATTAGATCTTTTTAAAAAGATTTATAAAATCCGAAAAGTAGAAAATAAAATAGCCTCCCTCTACACTGAATGGGAAATGAGATGCCCCGTTCATTTATCAATAGGCCAGGAGGCCATAGCTGCGGGCGTTTGTCAAAACTTAAAAGTAAATGACAAAATAATAAGTAGTCACAGATGTCATGCTCATTATCTAGCTAAAGGAGGAAATTTAAAAAAGATGATTGCAGAAATTTATGGTAAGAGAACGGGTTGCGCAGATGGACTTGGTGGATCAATGCACTTACAAGATCAGAGTGTAGGAGTAATGATGTCAATACCGATTGTGGCAAGCCCCATACCGATTGGAGCTGGCATCGCACTACAATCTTCATTTTTGAAAAAAAGTAAAAAATATTTGACAGTAATTTTTTTTGGGGAGGGTGCGACTGAAGAAGGAATATTCCATGAGACCGTAAATTTTGCAGCTCTAAACAATTTACCTATTCTATTTGTTTGTGAAAATAATTATTATTCCGTTTATACCCATTTAAGAGACAGACAACCTAAAAAAAGAAAAGTTAAAGAAATATTTAAAGCACATGGATTAAAAGGTTTTAGTGCAGACGGAAATGATGCTTTAGGTGTTCACAGGCTTTCAAAAAAAGTTATCAGAGAAATTAAAAAAACATCAAGACCCTCTTTTATTGAATTTAAGACATACAGATGGCTAGAGCACTGTGGCCCGTTTTGGGATGATAATTTAAAATATAGAAAAGATGGGGAACTAAATAAATGGATCAAAAGATGCCCATTAGAAAAAATTAAGAAAAGGATGAACAAGATCTTTTCTGAAGATTTTATTTTCAATATAGAGCAATCAATTGATGAAGAAATTTTTAAAGCTTTTGAATTTGCAAAATTAAGTAAGTATCCAACTAAAAAAGATTTAATAAAATTCAATAATTTTTATAAATAATGATCGAAACTATTAAATTTTCTGAAGCAATTAGAAGCACTTTTCATCAAATGATGAAAAAAAATAAAAATATAATTTTAATTGGCCTTGGCACAAATGATCCAAAGGGCATTTTTGGAACTACCGCTGGTTTATCCGAAAGTTTTGGCACAAATAGAGTTATTGAACCACCTACTTCAGAAGCAGCACTCACCGGCATTTGCATAGGAGCGGCTGTAAGAGGATTAAGACCAGTTTTATCACATCAAAGAGTAGAATTTAGCTTGTTGTCTTTGGAGCAAATAATTAATCAAGCAGCTAAATGGAATTTTATGTCTGGTGGAAAACAAAAAGTTCCTTTGGTTATAAGATTGATAATTGGAAAAGGATGGGGTCAAGGTCCACAACACTCTCAATCTTTGGAGGCTTTGTTCGCTCATATTCCAGGATTGAAAGTTGTTGCCCCCTCAAATGCTTATGATGCAAAAGGACTACTAGTAAGCAGTATTAATGATAATGGTCCAGTAATATATTTTGAGCACAGATGGTTACATAATATAAAAGGGAGAGTTCCAAAAAAACTTTACTCGATAAAAATTGGAAAAGCTAAAGTTATTCAAAAGGGTAAAGATTTAACAATAGTATCCTTTTCAGACGCATTAATTCAATTAATGAGAATTAATAAAGTATTGAAGATGAGTGGCATTTCCTCAGAAATAATTGATCTTAGATCAATCAGACCATTAGACAAAGGGACAATACTTAAATCAGTTAAAAAAACAAGAAATCTTTTAGTACTAGATAATGGATGGAAATCTTTTGGAGTTAGTTCAGAAATAATTTCAATAGTCTCAGAAAAATTATCGGGAAGTTTGAAATCAAATCCAGTAAGACTTGGAGTTAAAGAAATGCCAATACCAAGCACTAGAGTTCTAGCCAAAGATTTTTATATTGATCTTAGAGATATACTATCTTCTATAGAAAAAATAACAAAAAAAAGGATACCAGTTAAAACGATCAATAAATACTTGCCGTCTCAAAATATTAATGAGGTGGACATACCATACAAAGATTTCACGGGTCCATTTTAAAATGAAAAATAAAAATAATACAAAATTTGAAAAAACATTCTTAAATAGAGGTTATTTAGTTGAAAAAGTTGAAGATAGTAAATCTCTTAATTACATAAATAATGTAATACAAAAAAAAATCCAAAAACTATTAAAAACCAAAAAAAAAATTAACTTCAATCATTTACATAAAATAATAAATGAAAAAAATCTAAATAAAATAAGATTAAGTTTGATTAATCACATAAATAGCGACAAAAATTTCAAGGACAATTATTTTAATATTGCTAAAAAAATGCTTGAAGAAATTGTAGGAAACGAATTGGCAATACAAAACAATATAAATTTGTCAATTCAACTTCCAAATGATGAAAGCTCCTTATTGCCCCTGCATTCAGACACATGGTCAGGAGACTCACCTTTTGAAAGTGTTTTATGGATACCACTTGTTAATTGCTATAACACTAAATCAATGTTCATATTAAATTCAAAAAAATTGAAAAATTTTAATAAAAACTTTAATAGCAAAAAAATTAAAAGTGTTTCTGATTTGTACAATAAACATAAAAAAGATTTGAAATTTATCAAAATTGATCATGGTCAATATCTTTTGTTTAACCAAAATTTACCACATGGAAATTTAGTCAATAGAACTAAAGAAACTAGAATTTCTCTAAACTGTAGGTTTAAAGGTTTATTTACGCCTTATTCTCAAAAAGAATTAGGAAGTTTTTTTTCCCCACTCAAACTTCGAGCTGCAACAAAAATTGGTTTAGAGTATAACCACCCTGGCGAAAATTAATAATTAAAGATAAAGATGATATTTAAAGGATATATTTCCAGCAGAAGCTTGTTGGATGGAAGTATAAACCAACAAAAGGTTCAAAATTTAGTCATTCGGGATGCATGCGAAAAAAGAGGTTTTCATTATAAGCTTAGCTTTACAGAATATGGAATAAAAGATTGCTATTTAAATTACAATGAAATGCTTATAGATTTCAAAAAAAGTAAGTTTGATGGAATTGCTTTCTATAGTTTAGCCCAACTTCCAGAAAAAAAAACACTAAGAACAAACCTTTACAATATTATAAAAACTGGTAAAAAAAAAATTTTATTTAGTTTAGAAAATATTCTAGTTGAAAATAAAAAAGATATAGAAAAAATTGAACAACTTGTAAAATTAAAATTCTTTGTAAAAAAAAGTCCAAAATTAATTAAAGTATAAATGAGTAAAGTAAAACTAGGTATTATCGGTGCTGGTTTTAATGGCCAAATCGCTTTCATTCAAAATTTTTATAAAAATAAAAAGTGTGAGATATATGGATTAGCTGAAGCAAGACAAAAACTTAGAGAAAAAGTAGCAAAAAAATTTAAGATAAAAAAAACTTACAGTTCTCATAAGGATTTAATAAAAGATATAAATAATTTTGATGGTGTAGTCATAGTTACAAAAAGAGATATGATCGGTCCTTTGACAAATGAGTTTTTAAAATTAAAGAAGCCAATATTAACGGAAAAACCTATGGCGGGAAGTGTAGAGCAATCTATTAAATTATTAAGAACTGCGAAGAAGTTTCGAACGATGCATAAAATTGGTTATAATAAGATTTATGATAATGGAATAATAAAATCAAAAATTATTTTTGATAAATTAATTAAACACAAGACTCTTGGTAATATAGTTTTGATAAAATCTCATAGATTATCTGGCAGCGGATATGATATGAATAATAAATATCTTATGTCTGGTGAAATGAATAAATTGAGCAAACCTAATTGGCCTTTAAAACCCAAATGGCTTCCAAAAAAATATGAAAAGCCGTATGAAAAATATTTAAATTTGTACTGTCACAACATTAGCTTAATGAGACACTTTACGGGAGAAATGCCCAAAGTTGTCAATGCAGATTTATCTGATAGCACAATGTCAATTGTAAATTTAAAGTACAAAAAATTTAAAGGAATTTTAGAAACTGGTTTTTTCACAAAAAAAGGATGGGATGAGACGTTTGAAATCTACTTTGAATTTGGCTCTTTAAAAATTAAACTTCCACCGCAACACTACAAAAATATGACCGCTAGTTTTATATTAAACAACAGAAAATCTAATACTACAAAAAAATTTAAATTTAAAAATAGTTGGTCATTTAAAAATCAATGTGATGCTTTTATCAATGATATTTTAAAAAAAAAAATTACAACTAATAAAGCTATTGATGCTGTTAAAGACGTGAAGATAATTGAAAAAATTTGGAAAAGGTACCTTAACAAATGATATACAAAATACTCTTTAAATTGAAATTTTTAAGCAAATTGAGTCAAAATATTGCTAAACCCTTGTTTTCAACAATAATATATGTTGACCATAATTTTTTAAAATTCAGAATATTTTTAATTTCCATTTTTTTGAGAAAAGATAATAAGGTTAAGATAGCACTAAAAAATCTTAGGGAAAATGGAGTAGCAATTATAAATAATTTTTACTCCGAAAAAGAAATAGATGAAATAAAGAAAGAGTGTAATTCGGTTTTAGATAAAATTCCTTTAGAAAAAGCAACTAATACAGAGTATATACAAGCTGCTAGTGTGAATATAGATAACAGAACTATACATTTAGAGAAACTTGGTAAATCTATCAAAATCAAGGGACTGAATTTTTTAAATAATTTCTTTAACAAAATTGGAAAAAAATTAGAGTTAAATTTGATTACATTAACTTATCATCTAAATTCAAATAAACCTTACGTCCTTTATAATGTCACTCATAATGGAAATGCTACTCACCCAATTTTAAAAGATTATAGTAAAAACGAGACCAAAGAAGCTATTGCGGGAAAACCACATGTTGACTTATTTATTCACAAGTTAAGATGTTTTGTGGCTTTAAATGATATAAATTCAGATAATGGAGCCACAATCTATTATGATAAGTCCAATAATTCCAAAATGCTCAAGAAATACCATTTGAATCTTTTTTTGAAGGCCTTTGACTTTCGAATAGATGACAAAGATTCTCATTATATAAATGAGACTGAATTAAATAGACTAAGTCAAGAATGTAAAAAGTTATCTTTAAATTGCAAAAAGGGAGATCTAGGTCTTATTGATTTAAAAACAGTCCATCACGGTGTTTTGCCAAAAAATGGAGAAAGACATCTATTGTGGTTTTATTATTAAGAAACGGTATTTGAATTATGAGCAAAGGAAAATATCACAACGATTTGATTGAATATGCAATTAATGCGAAGAAAAATAATGCTCCTTATCCTAAAAGATATTGTTTTGTATTAACAAATCTTTGTAACTTAGCGTGCACATTTTGTTTTCAAGATAGAAAAAAACAGAATGGTGCTATGACTGCAGCAGACTGGATAAAATTAGCTGATCAGTTGCCCAAAGGTTCAAGAGTTACTTTAACCGGAGGAGAACCAATAGTAATTAAAGATTTTGAAAAAATATTTGATCATGTTGCTACTAGATTTGAATGTAATATGATCACTAATGGTCTGCTTCTGTCAGAGAAACTTATAGATTTTATGCTTAATTATAAAAACTTTAAAGTACTATCAATATCAATTGACAATGAGAAAAACACCATAAGGAAACAAGCTAATATTCAGGAAAAAAAATGGGATGAAAAATGGGGACATGTAGAAAAAATGATGCGATATTTTCAAAAACGAAAAAAAGAATTAAATTACAATCATTGTAATTTAGACTCAAAGACAGTGGTATTGGACGAAAATGCAAAAGATTTATTAAAAATTCACAAGTATTGTGTTGAGGAGCTACAGTGCGATACTCATGCGTTTCAATTTCTAAAAGGTTCACCTATTCAGCATTCTGATATAATGTTTGATTTTAATAAGATTTTTGAAAAAAGCTTATCTCCAGTCTACAAAAATTGGAAAATTATAATAGATCAATTAAAAGAAGTTAAAAGTTACAATAAACAAAATAACAAAACTGCTTTTTTACATCCTGCGCTAGCTTCGGTAGCTGACGATGATAAAAAAATAGATATGGATTATTTTAATAATATTGAACACGACAAAAAAAATTATAAACCATGTGTTGCTCCTTGGGGTACAGCGCATATTAATGTTGATGGTACTTTTTTTCCTTGTTTAGCAGTTAATATGGGGAATGTTAAAGATGGTTTAGATAAAGTAATATTCGGTGAAAAATTCAAAAAATTTAAGGAAGTTATAGCTCAAGAAGGCACTGTTGAAGCCTGTAATCGATGTGGTTGGTTAAAACCTCTAGACTAATTAACTAATTAAATGGACTTAGGATTAAAAAATAAAAGAATTGTTATTACTGGTTCAAGCAGAGGACTAGGTGAAGAGATAGCCAAACAATTTATTGAAGAGGGAGCATTACTGACTTTAGTGGCCAGAAATGAAGAAAAATTAAAAACTCTCGTGAATAAATTTGGCGGACAATCAAATGGGCATAATTATATTTCTTCTGATTTAAAAAAAGATGGTGAGCCGCAAAAAATAGCTAATGAAATAATTAATAATAATAAGAAAATAGATGTTGTTGTACATAATTTAGGTGGTAGCCAGGGTAGCGCAGAAATTTTTGCTCATCAGGATAATTGGTATGAGAATTGGAAATTTAATGTGGGGATAGCAATAGAATTAAACAATTACTTTTGTCCACATATGATTAAAAATAAGTGGGGAAGAATAATTCATATTTCTTCATCGAATTCGTTTTCAGGAGGAACCACATCAACCGGCGAAGCACCTGCACCTGCATATACCTGTGCCAAGTCATATCTCAATATGTATTCTAAAGTTCTAGGAAGAGAGATGGCAAAACATGATGTTATAGTCTCGTGTTTGATTCCAGGTGTACTTAAATCAGATGGAAAACATTGGGATAGGTTAGCAAAAAGCAATCCAAAACTCGTTGAAAATTATTTGAAAAATCACCACGCAATTGGAAGATTTGGAAAGTATGAAGAAATTGCGCCGTTCGTAAAAATTTTAGCTTCAAAACACGCTACATTCGCTTCCTCAGCAAGCTTAAACATTGATGGTGGATACATTTAGAAAAATGGGAAAATTCTTTAATCTTATTACCAGTTTGCACCAATCAACTAAAAGAAATTATTTAGAAAGAATGATTAATGAAAAAGTTAAGTGCATGAAGAAGGCAAGAAAGTTTGAATACGAATATTGGGATGGAAAAAGAAGTTATGGTTATGGAGGCTATAAATACATACCAGGAAGATGGACTAAAGTTGCAAAAAAAATGATTAAAAAATATAGACTAAACAATAATTCATCTGTTTTAGACGTTGGATGTGGAAAGGGTTTTTTACTATTTGAAATGAAAAAAATTCTACCAGGTCTTAGAGTTAGGGGTTTTGATGTGTCTAGACATGGAATTAAAAACTCAAAAAAAGAAATAAAAAAATACCTGTTTCTACATGACGCTGCAAAAAAGTTTCCTTTTAAAAGCAATTCTTTTGATCTAGTAATGACTTTTGCATGCCTTCATAATTTAAAATTACCAAATTTAATTCATTCATTGAAAGAAATCGAAAGAGTAGGAAAGAAAAAATATGTAATGGTCGAAGGATACAGAAATGAAAAGGAATTATTTAATTTACAATGCTGGGCTTTAACTGCTGAGTCCTTTTATGATGATAGTGAATGGAAGTGGATTTTCAAACACTCTAAATACACTGGTGATTACGAATTTATCTATTTCGAATAAACCAAACTAGAATTTCAATGAAAAAAAACCTGCTAATAATTGGCGGTGACTCTAGAATTTCAAAACATTTAAAAAAAATCTCCAGAATAAAAAAAATTAATTATATTTCGACTTCTCGAAGAAAAAATAGAATTAATAAGAACATTCTATTTTTTGATTATTTAAAATATAAAAAATTTAAAATTCCACAAAATATTAGTTCTGTTGTAATTTTAGCGGGAATTGATGGTGAAAAAAATTGTGAAAAGAATTTTAGTGTAGCGAAAAAAATTAGCAAAGAAATATTGCCTAAGCTTATCAAAATTTTTGCAAAAAAAAATATTTTTGTATGTTATTTGTCCTCAATGGCTATTTATAATAAAAAATCTTTATATGGAAATTTGAGATTATTAGCTGAAAAAAATATTCTAAATATTGCCAAAAAAAATAAAATAGAAAAAAAAATTTGTATTATTAGACCGACAAAAAATTTGAATAATGTTCAAACTAATTATAAAATCTCAATAAATTTAAAGAAATCAAATTTAAAAGAATATTTTCAACCATTGCTATACTCAGACACAGCAAAATTTATTATTAAAGTAATAAAAAATCAAAATAGTGGAATATTTAATATTAAAGGAAAAAGTAAGATATTTTTTAATAAACACTACTTAAATAATAGAAAAAAAATTCTTTACAGAAATAATTACATAATTGACAAGCCAAATTACACAAGAACTATTTAATATAAAATGAGCGAAATTGTAATTAAATTTAAAAATATAATTTTCTATTATTTTTTTAATTTGCTTTCAAATTTTAACAAAAATAAAAAAGTATTTTATTCTCTCGAAAGAGTAAAAAAAACTAATATTAAAAAGCCAAAAGAAAAAATTAATTTAGCAATCACAAAAATTTATGAAAATAATAACGAACACCCACTAGCTTATTATGAGCATGCAAACTCATACGTAAATACCGATCCGTTGTTTACTTTTAATAAATTGGAAAAATTTACAGAGATTCAAAAAAATTGGGAAAAAAAACAAAAAAATAATGGAGTCAGATATTTACCTTTGCAACAGGTAATTGGAAGTATTGGAAATTACTTGACTGTTTATTACTATCTTTTGCACTATTACAATATAAAACAAGAATCAAATAAGCCAACATTATTAATTAAAGCAAATGAAAGATTAAATAATAATTTTATTTTTAAACTATTTGCTCCACATTTAAATGTTATTAAAAATAGTTACAAGTTTTTTCGAGATAGAGATTTAATAGAAACGTTTCAAATTCCATTGAAAATTTGTATGCCGTTTAAATCCAAATGTTATCCTTGGTTTATTGGTATAAATTATATTAATCAGGAGATAGAGAAAAAAGAAAACCCAATTTTTAAAAAATTATCATTAAATGAGGATCAAATTTCAGAAGGCCAAATTATCTCAGAAAAATTAGGTTTAAAAAACGGTGATTGGTTTGTCACACTTCATGTAAGAGAGGGTAAAGGAAATAATTATACTAATTCTAATCCAAAAACTTATTTGCCAGCTGTGGAAGAGGTTATTTCAAGAGGGGGTAAGGTCGTTAGAGTAGGTGATAGAAGAATGACAAAATTACCAAAAATTAAGGGACTCATTGATTATCCATTTACCGATCACAAAAGCGAGCTGATGGATATATTTTTGGCAAAGAACTCAAAATTCTGTTTAGGAACTTCATCGGGATATTGGACATTCGCAGCGTTTTTGGGAGTGCCTGTCTTACTTACAAATTATCTTCCAACACTCGATTATTTTTTATTAAAAAAACAAGATATGTTTTTGCCAAAAAAACTTATTAATAAATCAAAAAAAGAAATATTAACATTCGATCAAATTTTTAAATATCCAGATGCTTATATTGATACAGATGAGGAATTTAGAAAATACGAAATAATTGATAATTCTCAAGATGAAATTTTAGATGCAGTTAAAGATATGATCAGAAAAGTTAACAATAAAGCAAGTACGGGCTTTAGTGAACATAATCAAAATTTTAAAAATCAAATTGGCAATCTAAACAATTTTAAGGATGGAAATTTAAAATGTTTTGCTGATTTAAGTGAAAATTTTTTGAAAAACAATAATTAAGATGAAAGAAAATTTTGTAAAAGTTTGGAAAATTTTAGACCAAAAAAATAAATCTAAAGTAATTTTAGCATCGGCACTTATATTAATTTCCAGTATATTCGATCTATTAGCCGTAGTCTCAGTATTACCATTTTTTACATTAATTGCAGATACTAAAGCTTTAGAAAACAATGAATATTTTATAAAGCTAAATGATTATTTAGGTTTATCTAATGAAGAGTCATTAATATTTTTCGGATTTTTTTCTTTTGTTGTTATAGTTATTAATCAATTGCTAAGATATGCATCTACACAATACAATCATAAGTTTTTAAATAATATTTACTATGAAAAAACACGAGAATTATTAGAATTTTATTTAAATAGACCGTACAAATTTATATTAGATAAAAATAATGAAATTTTAATACAAAGATGTACTTGGATGGTAAATGCAGCAACAGGCTTTATCTCTCCAGTTTTATTTATGTTTGGAAGTGTACTTACCACTACATTAATTTTATTTTTTTTAATAATTTATAAACCTTACGAAACAATATCTTTACTCGTGCTATTATCACTATTTTATTTTTTAGCTTATAAAAAATTGAAAAGTAAAATTTTGAAGCTTGGACAACAATCTACAAAATATATCAATGATGCAGGTAAAATAATCGGAAATTCATTTGGCTCATTTAAAGAGTCAAAGATTACCAAAAACTACAATTATTTTTTGTTAAAATTTAAAAAAATTGCCCTAAATCACAGAAACGCTTCAGATACTTTACAAGCTTTTCAAATATTGCCAGCTCACCTAATAGAGGTAGTTGCCTTTGCGATTTTAATATTTATTTCATTATTTTTATATGTCAGAACTAATGGACTAAGTGATATTATCCCAATCATTGGAGTTTTTGCCATTTCTTTGAAAAGACTTATTCCTGCAATACAACTCATATACAATAATTTTGTTCAAATAAAATTTCACATTCCAACTTTTGATAAGATTTATACAGATCTGAAAAAAAGTCATCGATATTTTAAGGATAAAAGAACTAATTTGGAGAAAAAAAATATTTCTTTTAAAAAATATATTTCTTTTCAAAATGTAAAATATAATTACGAAAGAAAAAAAAATAAAATTAATTTAAACATTAATACCAAAATTCCTAAAAATATTTTTCTTGGAGTATGCGGAAGTACAGGCCATGGAAAAACAACTTTTATTGACTTAATGTTAGGCTTATTAAAACCAAAATCTGGAATAATTAAAATTGATGACAAAATACTGGACGACGCTTCTGTTAATTCGTGGCAAAAAATAATTGCGTACGCACCTCAAAAAGGATATTTGATTGATGATACGGTCGAAAATAACATAATATTTGGGAAAAAAAACTTCAAATCAAAAATATCCATCAAAAATATTTGTAAAATAGTTGAAATAGATAAATTCATTAACAAAAATTTAAAAGATAAATATAAAACTTTGATCGGTGATAAAGGCATTCGTCTAAGTGGCGGAGAACAACAAAGATTAATTTTAGCAAGGACATTATATAGAAATCCTAAAGTCTTAGTGATTGATGAGGCTACTAGTGGAATCGATATGGAGACCGAAAGAAAAATTATATCTAATATTAAGAAGCATTTTAGAGATTTAACAATAATATTCGTTACTCATAGGTCCAACAGCTTAAAATATTGTGACAAAATATTATTTGTTGAAAATGGAAAAATAAGTTTTTATGAAAAATTAAATTTCCTAAAAAAAAAATATAAGTCATTTTTTAATGATAAATTTATCACAAATGAATCCTATTAAATTTTTAAGAAGCAAAATCTACTCTCTTTTAAAAATATTTACTGAAATTTTTTTAAGAATTTCATTTAAATTAAGGTTAGCCAGCTTTATTTCAAACACCATAATTAATTTGAGACATAGAGCAAACGACAACCAAAATTACAATAATATAATTGAAAAATTAAAACTTTCAAAAAAAATCACAATGCTTGATGTGGGCGCATCAGATTTTGATTTTAAATTTCATTTTCCAAAAAAATATGAAAAGTACTTTGAAGCAATACTGGTTGAACCTCATAAAAAAAGTGCGTCTAAATTGAAAGAAAAATTTATTGTTATTGATAAGGCATTGTGGAGCTCTAATTGCCGAAAAACTTTATACATTCCTGAAAATAAGAAGTCGGCATCTTCTTTCTATAAACCATCAATACCAGGATTTGAAATTTATAATTCTTCTGATAATTTCCTTTTGCAAACTAAAATCCGTGAAGAATTTACTGACTGTACAACTATTTCTGAAAGTTTAAACAATCTTGATAAAAAATCATTAGATTATTTAAAGATACATGCGCAGGGTTCTGAATATGAAATCTTAAAAGGCATAGGCAGTTTCAGACCGTTGATGATCAAGGTAACAATTCAGGTTACAGGACAGTATGAAGGTGTGCCATTTTGGGGAGAAACACTAAATTTACTCAATAAACTAGGATATATGATTTGCTCATGGGAAAATGCAGGAGGCCATAGCACACACTCATATATTCAAATGCATATTACCTTTATTCCTAATTATTTAACTGAAACAGGAAAAAAAATATTTGAAAATAAATTGGATCAATTTATTTTTTTGCTTCTCATATCAGGACAAATCAGTTTACTTAAAATCATATCAAAACAAAATAATTTTTCTATTAATAATTATATTTCAAATTTGGAAGATAAATTTTTCTATTAGTTTTTAATAATGAAAAGGATTTTGAGAAAATTAATTGTTTTATCTTCATCGGTAATAATTTTTCTTCCGATAATTCTTTTATTAAAAATTTTTAATTTTTTTTTTGAATTTAGAATTTTGGCAATTTCTAGCATTTTAGGTGGTAATATGAACTTATATCCTTATTTTATTAAAAAAGAAAAAGGATATTTTAAAAATAAATTACATATTTTTTATATTTCAAATATTGACAGAGTTTATAAAAGTGAAAATCTTTATAACTTGTTTTGGTTGAAATGTTTATTCAATCATTTATCTCCTGTAAAGATAGAAAATAAAAAACTTTTTTTTGTTTATAATAAATTTTGGGAATTTGTATTTATAACAGCACAAAGATTAAATATTAAAAATTTTATTTTAAGTTTAAATGATATTCGTAAAAAAAATAAAAAGTCTGAAAAAATATTTATAAAATATTATGAGGAAAAACTTAAACCTTTAATGACTGTTAATTTTTCCCCAAACGGTTTCAAATTAAATAATTTCAGCTTAGAGAAAAATTTAATCTCTTTTGTGAATAGAGATCCGGCTTATAAAAAAAAACAATATCCAGAAATAAATATGAGTTATCATGATTTCAGAAACTTTGAAGTAGAGGATTTTCGTTTGGCTATTAAAAATTTTAATAAAAAGAACTTTTCGATAATTAGAATGGGTAATGTAACCGAAAAAAAATTGGATATTGAAAGCTCTAAATATTACGATTTTAGTTTAAACTCTAATAGAACAGGAGAATTTGAAACTTTTATAATCTCTAAATCCAAGTTTTTTGTTGGTCCTGAGAGTGGCTTAGATAAAATTGCTGCCTTTTTAAATATTCCAATAGTTTATGTAAATGTCCATTATTTATTATGGAGACCCTTTTTTGTAAACAGGTGTATTTTTATTCCTCAAAAATTAAAAAATTTGAGAAATGGAAAATTGTTTTCATTCAAAGAAATGCTTAATGAAAATTTTATGAAAAATAATGATAATATTCCCCTAGGACTTTACATTAAAACAACAGACTATAATGATAATAATATCAAAGTGATAAACAATACAGCGGAGGAGATAAATACCGCTATGGAAGAAATGGAATATTATTTAAAAAATAATTTTAATCTTAGTCAAGAAGATAGAGAAATTCAAAACTCTTTTTGGAAGCTTTATGGGGATGATTATCCTGTCAATAAAACTCACATTATAAGTCCAACGTTTTTAAAAAAAAATATTGATTTACTTAATTAGTAATGAAAATTTTTATTACAGGAGCAAGCGGAAAAATAGGAAAAAATTTATCGAATTTTTTAATAAATAAAAATTATTTCTGTATTTTAAATAGTAGAAAAAAAATAAAAATTAAAAAAAAAGACAATTATAACTATAGAAAAGATATACTAGAAAAAAATTTTACAATACCTGAATGCGAGGTGGTTATTCATACAGCATCTAATACCCCAGATAATAATAATAATAAAATTGCACAAAATCAAATAATTGATAAAAAAATTTTTTCTCAAGTAAAAAAAAATAGCAAAATAAAAAAAATGATATTTATTTCAACTGTTGCCATTTATAACAAAAACAATAAAAGCAAAAAAGTAAATGAAAATTCTAAATTACTTTCTAAATTAGAGTATCCCACTTTAAAATTAAAATCTGAGAAGTTATTTTTAAAGAATAAAAAAATAAAAGTTTATAATATTAGGGTTCCCGGATTACTCTTAACAGGAAAAGAAAATAATTTTATTTCAAATCTTATAGAAAAAATTAAAAACTTGAAAAAATTCAATATATATAATTCAAGTCAATTATTTAACAATCTTTTATTGATTAATTCACTAAATCTATTTATTGAAAATCTAATAAAAAAAAACTTTAACTCTGGAAATATTTTACTGGGATCATCTAAGCCATTAAAATTGAATAAAATTGTAGACATTATTTCAAATTATTTTAATGTGAATAGTTATGTGTGTTGGAAATCGAGCAAAAACAAGGGTTTTTATTTGGACATTGCACTTGCTATAAAAAAATATAATTTTAAACCTTTAAGCACGCAAAAAAGTATATTAAATTATCTTAACAAAAATTATCCAAAAAATGTTTAATAACAAAACAATTTTAGTTACCGGTGGAACCGGATCTTTTGGAAAAAAGTTTGTTAAAACTTGTTTAAGCAGATTTAATCCCAAAAAAATAATCATCTACAGTAGAGACGAATTAAAACAATTCGAAATGAAAAATGAATTTAGTGAAAAACAAAATACAAATTTAAGATTTTTTATAGGAGATGTTAGGGATCTTAGAAGATTAAATTTAGCGATGGAAAACGTTGATTATGTAGTTCATGCTGCTGCTTTGAAACAAGTACCAATAGCCGAGTACAATCCGTTAGAGGCAGTAAAAACAAATATAGTTGGTGCACAGAATATTATTGAGTGTGCTTTACAAAAAGGAGTTAAAAAAGTTATTGCTCTAAGCACTGATAAAGCCGCAGCCCCCATAAATCTTTACGGAGCAACAAAATTAGTTTCTGATAAATTATTTATTTCTGCCAACAATATTAGAGGTAACAAAAATATTAAATTTTCAGTAGTGAGATACGGTAACGTTATGTTTAGTAGAGGTTCTGTGGCTCCCTTTTTCATGGAGTCAAAAAATAAAGGTTTTCTTCCTATTACCGATAAGGAGATGACACGCTTTAATATTACATTAGATGAGGGCGTGAGCTTTGTATTGAAATCATTTGAAATTATGATTGGAGGGGAATTATTTGTGCCAAAAATTCCATCAATTAAAATTTTAGATTTAGCCAAAGCTATTGCACCAAACGTTAAGACAAAAATTATTGGTGTAAGGCCAGGTGAAAAAATTCATGAGGATATGATCACTGAAACAGACGGTTTAAATGCATACGAATTTAGAAACTATTATGTAATTCTTCATGATTTTAAATTTACATCAAGAGAAAATAAAGACTTAGTAACCCAAATAAAAAAATTAGGGGGAAAAAAATGTAAGAGAGGGTTTAGCTATAATAGTAAAAATAATAACAAATTTCTCTCAGTAAAAGAAATTAAAAAAATTCTTAACAAACACTCCCAAGAATAAAAATTATAATGAAAAGAATTGTTAATCATTTAAAATATTTAAAAAAACTAAATGTAGTTGCTGTAAAGCAGTCATTAGAAGATGAAGGAGCAAGCTTTGACGATCTGAAAATTATGAGAGTTATTACTCGTAAAGCTGGTTTAGAACTTAATGTAAAAATTGGAGGTTGCGAGGCTAAAAATGATATGTATTTTTGCGAAAAATTAAACGTAAATGCGATTGTAGCACCGATGGTCGAGTCTGATTATGCTTTGAGAAAGTTTATACAAATAGTGTCTAAAAACAATAGGCAAGATTTATATGTCAATTTAGAAAGCATACAAGCATTCAACAATATCAAAAAAATAATGAATTCAAAAAGTTTTAGAAAATTAAAGGGAGTAGTAATAGGTAGATCTGATTTAGCAGGCTCAATTAATTTAGAAAAATCAGCAGTAGACTCATATAGAATTTATAAATTGGTTTTAAATTTGTCAAAAAAGATAAAAAAAAGAAAAATGGTTGTTAATATGGGAGGTTCATTAACCCCACGTTCTGTGAATTTTGTGAGAAAATTATTTAAAAAAAAACTACTTGATAGAGTTGAAACAAGGAATGTTGTAATAAAATTAAGCGATAAAGTCTTAGATAATTTTGAAAGTTTTATTATAAATGCATTTAAATTTGAAATAGATTGGATGAAATTTAAAGAAAAAAGAATGAGATCCAAAAAATTTAAATTGAAAAATGATAGTTCCTCGAGAATCCAAGTTTTGAAAAGAAGACTTGAAAAATTTCAAAATGGATAAAAAAAAAATAGTTGCAATTATTCCTATTAGAAAAAACTCTCAAAGAATAAAGAATAAAAATTTTCTTAATTTTTTTAAGGGAAAATCTCTTCTAGAATTAAAAATTGAACAATTAAAGAAAGTTAAGAATATCGACGAAATTGTTGTAAGTTCTGACTCGGAACTTGCAAAAAAAATTTCTAAAAGATACGATGTATCTTTTCATGCAAGAGAAAAATATTTTGCAAGTTCCTCGTGTTCAGGTAGCAAATTTTTTGAAAACTTAGCTCGATGTATTGATGGTGATTATTTAATGTATTGTCCTTGCACTTCACCGATAATTAAACAAAAAACTTATAATTTGTTTTTGCATAAATTTGAGTCCCTTAAAAATAAATATGATAGTTTAAATACTGTTTCAATTTTAAAAACTTTTATTTGGAAAGATAATAAATCTTTAAATTATAATTCAATTAAAGCACCGAACTCTCAAGATTTACCAAATAATTATTTCTCTCTGACCTTTGGTATTAACATAATTTCAAAAAAAAATATGATTAAGTTTAAAAATATTGTAGGAAAAAAACCAAAATTTATTGTGTTAAACAAACTTGAAAGTACTGATATAAATGATAAGACGGACTTCAAAATTGCTCAAATGCTTTACAAAAAAACTTTCGCATAATCTTTGATAAGAATGTCACCAATAAACTATAATTCACACTATATCGACTCTAATGATATAAAAGCTGTAGTATCAACATTAAAAGGACCGAGAATTACTCAAGGCTTTAAAGTAAAAGAGTTTGAAAAAAAACTCTCAAAAAAATTTAAATGTAAATATTGTTCGGTAGTTTCTAGTGGGACTGCTGCTTTACATTTAACCGCAATTTCACTGGGCTTTAAAAAAAAAGATGTAATTATTTCTTCACCTTTAACATTTTTAGCTGGCGCTAATTCAGTTAATTATTGTGGTGCACAACCTGTTTTTGTTGATATTGATCCAGAGACACAAAATTTAGATCCAAAAAAATTAGAAAAAAAAATCCAAAGTTTAAGAAATAAAAATGAAAAGGTTAAAGCGGTCATCGCTACAGATTATGCTGGTCACCCATGTGATTGGAAAAGTTTAAAAAAATTATCCTTAAAATATAATTTTTACCTTATAAACGATAATTG
This sequence comes from uncultured Pelagibacteraceae bacterium, assembly GCA_902563575.1. Classification (GTDB taxonomy): domain Bacteria; phylum Pseudomonadota; class Alphaproteobacteria; order Pelagibacterales; family Pelagibacteraceae; genus Pelagilacustribacter. Next base: position 313,864 of record CACEXV010000001.1, on the reverse strand, counting down.
TCATGCAATTGGTGCAAAATATTTTAAAGATATTGGATATGCTGCTAAATATGCTGATGTTGTTATTCACAGTTATCATGCGGTAAAAAATATAACTACTGGTGAGGGTGGATCGGTATTAACAAATAATAAAAAAATATATGATAAAATTGAAATCTTGAGAAATCACGGCCTTGTAAATATTAAAAAAAAGTCTTTCAATAAAAATTGGCCATTTGAAATGAGGTATTTAGGATATAATTATAGAATAACTGATTTTCAGTGTGCCCTAGGTATAACACAATTAGCAAAATTAGAAAAATTCTTAATTAAGAGAAAAAAAATTGCAAAAATTTATTTTCAAAAATTAAGAAATATTAAAAATTTGAAAGTGCCTTCTGTTAAAGAAAATATAGATCACTCTTTCCATTTATTTCCTATACAAATTGATTTTAAAAAACAAAGATTCAATAAAAGTCAGTTTATAAGTTATTTCAAAAAGAGGAAAATTAATTTGCAGGTTCATTATTTCCCAATACATATGCAGCCCTACTATAAAAAAAAATTTAAATTTAAAAAAAATGATTTTTTAAATTCAGTCAAATTTTATGAGTCAGCCATCTCATTACCAATTTTCTATGAACTTAAAAAAAGTGATATAAATAAAGTAGTGAATTTAATAAAAAAAAAATTAAATAATTGAAAAATAAAAAAAATTTTAAAATAATACTACAGGCTAGAACAATGTCATCTAGGCTTTATGCAAAATCTTTTTTGCCACTAGCGAATATCCCGCTGGCAGTCTTGTGTGCGAAAAGACTTTCAAATACCGGCTATCCCGTTGTAGTTGTTATTCCAAAAGATAAAACTGATGACGAATTGTACACAATTTTAAAGAAAAATCGGATAAAAGTTTTTAGAGGAAATCAACAGGATGTTTTAAGCAGATATATTCAAGTTTCTAAAAATATGAAAGATGATGATTTGATAATTAGAGCTACTGCGGACAATCCCTTTCCTGATGGAAGTTTTATAAAAGAAATGATTTCAATATTTTATAAACTAAAAAGGGAATATATGTGCACCCACGAAAAGTATTTTCATTTACCTTTTGGTTTAGCTGTACAAATATTTAAAACAAAATACCTAAAAAGATTAAAAAATAAAAATTTGTCGAAAAATGATAAATTACACGTAGTTCCCGCTTTAGCAAGAGACAAAATTAATACTAAATATGTAGGAAAAAATCTTAGTTATAAAAAATTTTATACTAATAAAAAATTGTCATTAGACACTATCCAGGACTACATTGCGATTGCAAAAATATTTTCAAAAACAAAAAGACCTGTTAAAGAAAAGTGGCAGAAATTAGTTAAAAAATCTCAGACAAATTAAAATTATTAGCAAAGAAAATAAGTTTAAAGGCCAAATTAAATGTTAAGAAAAAAAAAGATTATGGTATTCGCCGCTCATCCTGATGATGAGGTATTAGGTTGCGGCGGCACTATAGCAATGCATGCGAAAAAAAAGGATATAGTACAAATTGTTTTTTTTACTGATGGAGAGAGCGCAAGATTTAAAGGAAAAAAAAACCAAAAAAAAATTGATAGTAGAAAAAATTCTGCGATAAAAGTTTCTAAATTGCTTAAAGTAAAAATACCAATTTTTAATTATTTTCCTGATAATCAACTGGATACAGTTGCATTTCTAAAAGTTGTGAAATTTGTTGAAAAAAATATTAATAAATTTAAACCTGATACAATTTACACTCATTTTCCCCATGATCTAAATATTGACCATAGAATAGTAAGCAAAGCAGTTGTGACTGCGTGTAGGCCACAAAAAAAAAGTGGAGTAAAAAATATACTGTTTTTTGAAATACCTTCAAGTACAGAATGGAAAATTGATTTTAAAAAAAGAAATCTATTTAGTCCAAACTGGTTTCAAAATATTTCTTCTACTAATAAAATCAAAATGAAAGCTCTTAAAATTTATAAAAAAGAATTAAGAAAATGGCCTCATCCTAGATCAATAAAAGGAGTTGAATCTCTTGCTAAATGGAGAGGTGCAACAGCAGGTTATCATTTTGCAGAAGCTTTTGTATTAGGAAGAAAAATTTAAGAATTAGAGTGAATTATTTTACTATTAATATTTTGACGAGAGCTGATGAGGCATTAGGCTTTGGACATTTCAATAGATGTAAAATTTTATTAGAGGAATTTTTAGACAAAAACCACCTTACAAACTTATATGTTATTGGAAAAAGGTTTAATTATGGTAAAAGAAATAAAAGCATAAAATTTATTGACGATGTTGATAAAATACAGCAGGTATCAGATCTTGTTATTATTGATTGTTACGAAAGTAGTCAAAGTTTTTATTCAAAAATTTTCTCAAGGATATCTAAGAAAATTTTAATATTTCAAGAAGAAGAAAATTACAATATAAAATTTATTTCTGGTGTAATAAACTCAGGTATTAGCGACAAAAAAATAAAAGACCTCAAATGTTTTTTTGGAAAAAAATACTTACTTTTGAACAAAAAATACAAGTATAAAAAATTTAAAGAAAAAAAATATATTTTTATCTGTTTTGGCGGTAGCGATCCATTAAATTTATTACCCAAGTATATCAGCCTATCTTTAAAAAATAGCAAATTAAAAATCATAGTAGCCATCATTAAGCCTAATAATAAATTGCTAAAGCTAAAAAAAAATAAAAGAGTGAAAATATTTATCAACCCAAAAAATTTAAAAAAAATCATGGGAGAAGCCAAATTTGCAATCAGTTCTTGTGGTACAGTTTTGACAGAACTAACAAGTTTAAAGAAAAAAATAGTTTGCATTGCCCTGGCAAAAAATCAACTGAAACAAACTAAATATTTCAATAATGAAAATATTGATTATCTGGGATATTATAAGAAATTAAAAGATCAAAAATTTGTTAGCGCTCTTAAAAAAGTAGAAAATAAAAAAAGATTTAAAAATAAGGAAGTAAGCTTTAGTTTTAATGGACATAATCTTCTCGTTAAAGATATTTCTAATTGGCTGAAAAAAGACTATTTAAAAGAATTTACAAAAAAAGAAATTAAAGAAGAATATAATTCATCATTTAAAGAAAAATTTAAACATAAAAGATTACATTGGAGCTCAAACAAAACAATGTTCAATAGATATAAATTTATCAAAAGTTTAGTTAAATTTGAGAAATTTCAAAATTGGCTTGATATCGGGTCAGGAGATGGAAGTTTTCAGAAATTCATTGTACCAAAATTTAAAAATTTAAAATGTGATGCTTTAGAGATTTCAAGTAAATTATATAAAAATTCCTTATCAAAGAGAATAATTAGAACAAACTTCTATTTAAATGATTTTAGTAGTTTTAAATTTAAAAAGAAATATGATCTCATTACTTGTCATGGCGTTTTATCAAAGACAAATTTAAAAATTGATAATTTATTAAAAATCTCATCTAAATTTTTAAGTCGTAATGGTATCTTAATTTTTGACATTACTAATTTTGATTGGATTAAATTCAAATATCGGAATTTTTATAGGGAACCTCGTCATAATTGGTTTTCCGTAATTAATGTTAAAAAACAAATTAAAGAAATTAAAAATCTCAAAATTTTGAAAATTCATGGCTTCGATACAAAAAAAAATCAAGAGGTATCCTTAAATAAAACCCACTGCATTTTTTTTATTGTAAAAAAAATATTATGATTAAGAAAATTATAGACACGGAAATAAGACTCGTACATCCTCAAGCAAGAAATCAGAATTTTTGTAAGAATTCTGGAGAAATCAATATGCAAAAAAACGTTTATTATCATAAAAAGATAAATTTATCTTTAAAACAAGCTTCTCTAGAGAGTTTTCTGAAGGTTATGAGACAAAATAAAATTGAAAAAGCAATAATAACAGGTTTGCATTGGGAGAAAATAAAAAATTTAAATTTAAGTAATCAGTATTTATTGATGTGTGCAAAAAAGTATCCTGAAAAATTTAAAGTTTTTTATAATATAGATTTCACTAATTATAGTAATTTTAATTATTCAATGAACCTGATTAATTTCTCAAACAATTCTCAAATTTTAGGATTTGAATTAAATCCTCATAGTTTTCTTTTCATGAATAAAAAAAAACACAGATATCTAAAAAAAATAATAAAAAACATAATAAATAAAAAAAAATTTCTGCGATTAATAGGTCGTCATTCCCATCAGCATAGTGTCAGCCATATCTTCTTATATAATGAAATTATAAAAAAATATAAATATAATAAATTTTTTATAACTGCTTTTGGCGGTGGTGTTACGAATTATTTAAATATAAAAAATATAGAAGAAACTTATAGAAATGTTTTAATTAATACCGCTGCTTCAAAAAACTTGGATTTCATAAATAAGATTGGATCAATTTTACCTAAAAATCTTTTGTTTGGAACAGACTATCCATTTAATCATTTTAATAAATACAGTGACTTTTTGAAGGTTTTTAAAAAATTATCATTAACTAAACACCTAGAAAATATAATAAGATATAAAAATGCGCAAAAAAAATTCTTCTAAAAATATTTCAAATTTTGAAAAAAAATTTTTAAAATTAATTAATAACAAAAAAAATATTTTTCATCCTCTTGTGTGGATTTCTGGTAAACCCAAAATCGGAAAAGGCACATACATTGGTGGATTTTCGGAAATTAACTCAAAAAATTCGTCTGTTTTAATAGGTCAAAACTGTGATATAGCATCTTTCGTAGCCATAAATGTTGCTGACAGTCACAAAAAATGCATAGGAATAAGCAAAAAAATAGATAGAGAAAAAATTATAATTGGAAACAATGTATTTATTGGTTCACATTGCGCGATATTAGGCGGTGCTGAAATAGGAGACAATAGCGTAATTGCTGCCGGAACTATTGTAAGAAGGGGAAAAATTCCACCAAACTCTTTAGTAATAGGTAATCCTGCGAAAATAAAAAAAAACTTTTACAAAAAAAATAATGATCCCACATAATCGACCCACTATAGAGTCTGAAGACTACAAGGCTATAGATAGAGTGTTAAAATCCTGCCAACTTTCTCAAAACTCAGAAGTGTTTAAATTTGAGGAGGAATTTGAGAAATACTTGGGTTTAAAAAAAGGCTCCGCCGTTGCTGTTTCTAACGGTACATCAGCTTTGTACCTTGCACTCTATTTCCTTGATGCAAGAAATAAAAAAGTTATTTTTCCAGCATATTCTTGCTCATCATTAGCTCATGCCACTAAACTTGCGTGTGGAAAAGCAGATTTAAAAGATGTAGAAAAAAATTCACCTAATATGTCCATTCATCATGGAAAGTCAGGCGAAATTGTAATTTACCCTCAAATGTACGGTAACATTAGTAAATTAGTCTTAAAAAAAAAAGTTTCAATAATAGAGGATGCTTGCCAATCTTTAGGGGGTAAAGTTGATAAGATACACTCTGGACTTCAAGGCAATGTAGGTATTTTTTCTTTTTACGCCACCAAAATGATTACTACAGCCGGACAGGGCGGCATGATCGTTTCAAAAAATACTGCATTAATTAAAGAGATTAAGGATTTTTTAAATTTTGATATGAGAAAAGAAAAAAAATTTAGATTTAATTTTCAAATGACTGATATTCAAGCTGCGATGGGAAGAACGCAATTAAAAAGACTAAATAACTTTATAAAAATACGAAAAAAAATATTTAATCTTTATAAAAGCCTAGACTTAAATTTATTGACTATTAATAAAAATGAAAAAAAAATTAATACAGTTCCCTATAGATGTATAATGTTATGTAAAAATCCCAAAAAAGTCGTTAAAAAATTTAGGGAATATAAAATACAGGTCATAAATCCGCTTGAGACATGGGAACTGCTTGGTAACTCAAATAATTTTCAAAATTCAAAAAAATTGACACAACAAACCATATCGTTACCTTGTTATCCATCTCTAACATCTCAAGATCTAAATTACATTGAAAAAACCATAAATAAAATAAGACATGAATTTTGATAAAATCAATATAGTTTCTGGCCATCAACCAGCCTATCTCCCCTGGCTGGGTCTCTTTCACAAACTCTATCTCTCAGACACTTTTGTGTTTATGGATACCTTGCAATATTTAGATTCTGATTGGAATAATAGAAATTTGATCAAAACATCACAAAATACACTTATGCTATCAATACCAATTGATAAAAAAAAATCTTTAAGTAATAATTTAAATGATCTCATTATATTTGGTCATGACAGAGAAAAGAGTAGAGATTTTTGGCAAAGAAAACATTGGGAGAGTATAAAAATTAATTATTCAAAATGTCCATATTTTGAGTACTTTAAGAAAGATTTAGAAATAATGTATCTTGAGAAAAAGTGGAAAAGTTTAATAGAAGTTTGTTGGTATCAATTTAATTTATTTGCAAAGTATCTAGGATTATCTGATAGAAGAATTGTTAGAATGTCAAAAATGAAATTTGAAGGAAAAAAAGATAATCTTGTACTCGACCATTGCATTAAATTAAATTGTAATGCTGTAGTTTTTGGTGAAAAGGGAAAGGATTATGTTGATGTCAATAAATTTTCTAAAAATAAAATATTAGTTTATTTTCAGAAATATATCTCTCCGGTATACAAACAAAGATATAATGGATTTGTTCCAAACTTATCTGCACTTGATTTATTGTTAAATTTGGGGCCAGATGAAAGTAAAAAAATATTTTTAAAAGATAACTTAACAAAAGATTATTTAAAAAACCACTCATCTTGGGTAAATTACCTTGAGGTCAAAAATTATGAAGAAGATAAATAACAGAAAATCTTTTGTTAAAAATTTTTTAAGCAAAAAAGATATAAATTCGATCATGCAGGAGTTTTATTTTTCAATGTTAAATAAATTGGGAAATAAGAAATACAGGCATATTACCAATAGACAAATTGATTTTTTAAGTGACCGAGAGCAGTTTGATATTGTTTACAATGTAGCAAAAAAACATAAAAACTGGTCTCAAATTTATGAGAATTTTAGAAAATTACCCTCAATAAAAAAAATTGTAATTAAAAAAATTAAAAAATACTGCAAACTAAAATTTTCTAGTCAAGCGAAAGTTTTAACACAAGGACCAAGAATACATGAAATTAAAAATTCAAGATTTTTTACAATGCATCAAGAACAAATAAAATCAAGAGAGGGTTTGGTTTTTTTTATAGCTCTTCATGACGTAAAAAAGTCAGAAGGGGGACTAATGTTTGTAAAAAAGGATCTTAAATACACAATTCCTCACTTTAGAAATGAAAAAGAATATCGTCCTGAGATTACCAATTCTCTTACCGTAGATGAAAAAAAAATAATTAAATCCAAATTTGAAAGAAAATTTTTTGCGGGTGAAGCGGCAATTATAGGTAAACACATTTTACATGAGACCGCAAAAAAGACTAAGGGTCCGCCAAGATGGTCGATTATTGTGAGAGTTGGTTTCAACTAGTTTAAATGCACAAGCCTTACATAATAGCTGAAGTCGGCGTAAATCATAATGGTAGCTTTAAATTAGCTGCTAAGAGTATCATCGAAGCAGCAAAGTGCGGTGCAAGTGCTGTAAAATTTCAAAGTTTTGATGCTGATGAATTTATGTCTAAGGGCAAAGAATTTTATTCCTACAAAACAAAAAATGGAACAAGAAAAGAGGAAATGTATAAAATGTTCAAAAGATTAGAATTTCCTTATGATTGGTATAAAAAACTATTTAAGATCTGCAAAAAGCATAATGTTGATTTTTTTTCAACTGCTGGAAATAAAGAGTCTGCTTATATTTTAAATAAGCTAAAAGTTAAGTTTATAAAAATTGCATCACCGGATCTAACAAATTATCCGCTATTAAAATATGTAGCTAATTTAGGTAGAAGAACAATCGTATCTACTGGCATGGGCGACACAAAGGAGATAGATCAAGCCGTAAGAATTTTTAAAAGATCAAATACACCACTTTGCCTGTTTCATTGTGTATCTCTATACCCAACACCAGATAATGAGGCAAAAATTTTGAGAATTTTAAAACTGAGAGAGAGATATAAAGATTTAGAGATAGGGTATTCGGACCATACAACAAATTATTTGTCAGCAGTTGTGGCTGCAGCTTTTGGTGTAAATATTTTTGAAAAACATTTTACACTAAATAAATCTTTGTCAGGTCCAGATCATTTAATTTCTGCTAGTCCCAAAGAATTTAGAAAATATATTAAAAATATTAAATTAGCTGGGATTATGCTTGGAAAAAAACAAATAGATCCATCAAAGAAAGAAAAGTCAATGAGAATTCCTTTTAGAAGATCTATTACTACAAAATCGTTTATTAAAAAGGGAGAAATTTTCACCAAAAAAAATTTAACACTAAAAAGACCTCAAACTGGATTACATCCAAGATATTTTTCAAAAATGATCGGAAAAAAAAGTAAATTTAATCTTAAAATTGATAAAAAAATAAATAAAAGATATTTCAAATAACTTAATAAAATGAAATATAAATTAATATTTAGAAAAATTAAACCAAAACAAATTTTATTTGCTGATAATAATCAGTGTAAATTAAAATTTGAAAATATTAGTTCTTACACAATTAATAATAGAGAAATTAATCTATATTACTTACCTCATACTTTAATTAAATATCTTTTTGGTTTCTTCAAATTTAGTTTTAAAGATGTTTATTTGAAAATAATTTTAGAGGAATTAAAACCTAAAATACTTGTTTCGCATGAACTTACGGATAGAGGATATAAATTAAAAAGACTATATCCATCAAGCAAGTTAATCATTTATCAATTTGGAAACTTTTTTCCAAGATTTTATTCTGAGCTAAAGACAAGATTTTCAAAAAAAAAAATAGATTATTTTTTGACATGGAACAACAGGTTGCCAAAAATTTTAGAAAAACGTAAAACAAAATTTTTTATCGCTGGCTCAGTTAAAAATAATTTAAGATCAAGAACGCAAAGAAAAAAAAAATATGATATTATGTTTATTTCCGAGTTTAGATCTCTAGATAATGAGAAAAAAATTAATTTTAATCCTAGCCAAAAAAATGAATATTTTCCGTCCCCTCAAACAAATTTAGAATATAATAAAAATGATTTAAATCCAAAAAAATTTGGAAACGTTATTCCATCGATTATAGTTAGTTATTTACATGAGTATTGTAAAAAGAAAAATAAAAAACTTTGTATTGCTAGGTCCTCTATGAGGGAAGATAAAAAAAACAAAATATCAATTAATGATGAAAACTTTTTTTACAAAATACATGCTCCTAACCACTATACTGAAAATTGTGACTCAGAAACTCTAGCAGAGATGTCTAAATTGATAATATGTGTATCTTCAAATCTAGGTCCTTTGCTTTTCTCAAAAGGTCATAAAGTTTTATTTTTGAATTATAATCATTTTGCTTATGAGTGGGAGTTTAAAAGCCAAAAATCGGAGGGACTGTTTTGGTACAAAGGAACAGATAAAGATAAGATTTTTAAAAAAATTGATCAAATGTTGAGAGTTAGTTCAAATAAAATAAGAAATGAGTCAAAAAAATATTTTGATCTCGTTAAATACGATCATGAGAATAAAACATTAAATAAATTGATAAAAAATATTTTAAGTAACCACAAAAGTGCTAATTAAATCTAATTTATGTGCGGAATTTTCGGAGTAGTAAATAAAGAAATAAACAAGAATAAATTTGATTCTTCTCTAAATCTATTATCTCATAGAGGACCAGATAATATAAATAGATCGTATTTTGAAAAATTTGCTTTTGGACACACCAGACTTTCAATACAAGATCTTTCTCAAACAGGTAATCAACCTATGTTTGACGACCAAAAAAATTGCATAATTTATAATGGTGAAATTTATAATTTTAAAATTTTGAGAGAAAAATTAAAACAAAGAAATAATACTTTCAATACTCAGACTGACACAGAGGTAATTTTAAAATCAATAAGCAGTTACGGACTACAAGAAAGTCTTAAATTGTTCAGAGGCATGTTTAGTTTTGCTTATTTTAATAAAAAAGAAAATAAAATATTTCTGGTAAGAGATAAATACGGGATGAAACCTTTATATTATACATCGAATTCAAAGTATGGTTTTATTTTTTCTTCTGAAGTCAAACCAATAAACTCTTTCATAGATAAAGTGGAACTAGATAGAAAACAACTAGTAATTTCCTCATTTCTAGGTCTACATTCCTACCCGTTCACAAATTTTAAGAATATCTTCGAGGTAAAACCGGGTGAGATCTTAATTTATGATTTAAATAGTGATAAAATTTTATCAAAAAACTTTTTCTCTTTGAACGAATTTATAGATGAAGATTACTTCAAGCATCTCGATAATTTGAATGAAAAAAATATGCTAATTGAATATGACAAGCATTTTAGTAATGCAGTCAAAATGCACCTAGTTAGTGATGCACCTACTTCTATTGCATATAGTGCTGGTTTAGACTCTTCGTTGATTACGAGATATGCGTGTGATTATGATAGTGATATAAAATGTTTCTTTTACAATTCTAATTATAAAAATTTTGTTAAAACAGCAGAGATTGTCAAGGATGATATCCAAGCAAATTTGCAAATTTATAATGAAAAAAAATACGAAAGCATAATTAATCTTCCTAAAATGGTTTATTTCAGCGAGAATATTCTGAATCCAACTGGATCACCCTTACAATCTTTAACAGAATTTGCAAAAGGTTCAGGAGTAAAGTCTATGTTGACTGGAGATGCTGCAGATGAGCTGTTTGGTGGTTACGCCCAACATGCTACATTTTATAATAAACTTTTATTATCAAACAATAAAATATTCATGTTATTCACCAAGTTGCTCAATAATATAATGCCTGGATTTCATAAGTATTCCGAAAAAATTAAAAATAATTATTTGTCTGATTATCTTAACGATAGAGAAATTATGCATATTTCAAGCGATATTATACTTAATAACTCTTCCTTATTCAAAAACTGGACCAGAAATTACTCAAGTTTTGGTTTTATAAAAAAAGATTTTGAAAAAAAAATGCAATCTTATTTCTTACACTATTTTCAAACTAATTTAAAAAGATACCTGTTTAGATCTGATATATCAGGAATGCAAAATTCGGTTGAACTAAGAATACCTTTTTTGGATGATGAGTTTGTAAAGCTAGCTTTAAACACTCCAGTAAGATTTAAGATGGGCTATAGTTTATTTAATAATTATTCTTCCCATACTAAACTCTCATTTTTAAAACATAAAATAATATTGAGAAAGTTGGCTAAATTTAAAGGTAAGATAAATAATGTAATTATTAATAGAAAAAAAACAGGTATACCAATGGATTATAAATTTGCTCAATTATTACTTTCTAAGATTAAAACTGATAATTTAGCTGAATTATTCAAAATGAGTAAAGCAGAGCTCCAAAATCTTATAAATAACAACGAATATACCTATTTAAACTTTTCTTTTTTACAGACGGAGATCTTTTTAAGAATTTTTCAGCATAATGAAAAATATGATGATATAAGTAACGAAATTAAAACATTATTGTACAGTTTAAATAAATAGAATTGAAATGAAAATTAAATCTAAAGTTGGTGATGGAATTAAAGCAAGAAATTCCAGTTGGTCTTTTAAAGGGAAAGTAGTAAAGACATTTGATAATCATATCTCACGATCCGTACCATACTTTAAAGACGGACATAAACTTGTTACTCAGATAAGCGATTTTTTTATAAAAAACGACTCAAATTGTTATGAAATTGGTTGTTCAACAGGAACGCTTACAAATATGCTTGCTAAAAGACATATTGAAAAAAGTAAAGCTAATTTCGTCGGCTTAGACATAGAAAGTGATATGATCAAATTTGCTAATAAGAAAACAAATAAATTAAAAAATACTAAGTTTCATTGTACAAATGCAAACACTTTTAAATTTAAAAAATCTGATTTGATTATATCTTACTATACGATGCAATTTATAAGACCTAGTGAAAGGCAAAAACTATTTAACAAAATATTTTCAGCTCTAAACTGGGGTGGCGCATTTATTTTATTTGAAAAAGTAAGAGCAAGAGATGCCAGGTTCCAAGACTTGGCCGTTGCATTGTATAACGAGTTTAAACTTTCTAACAACTACACTCCATCACAAATATTTAATAAATCCAGAAGTCTAAAGGGCGTATTGGAGCCCTTCTCTACAAAAGGTAACTGTGAGCTTTTAGATAGAGCTGGCTTCAAGGACTACACAAATATATTTAAATATGTTTGTTTCTCAGGTTTTTTAGCAATTAAATAATAATTCAAAACTTTTTATGTACATAATTTTTGCTAAAATCATTTATCTAGGATTTTCGATTCCTGGAAAAATTCTAAATTTACTTAAATTATTTTTTGGATACTTAGCCTCAAGGTTTGTCTTTTTATTTGGCGGCAATATATTTTTTAAAGAATTTGAAACAGATATAAATATTGTTAAAAATATCAAACATCAAGATCTCAATATTAAAGTGAAATTAAATAATTACTGGGATTATTGGAGAATTAGAAATTTTGAATCTTATCCAATAAATTATTTAAGAAAAGATAAAGATTTTAATGGAAGTGATGATAAAAAAATAATTTTTTATGAGATTGGTGCGAACACTGGATACTGCTCTCTATTATTATCAAAGTTTTTAGAAAATAAAGGAAAAGTTTACTCATTTGAAATCGAACCTACAAATTATAAAACTCTTTGTAATAATATTATATTGAATAAATTAAAAAATATTACACCTATGAATATTGGTGTCTCAGATGAAGATAAAATATCAAAATTTTATTATAATACTAAGTTTTTAAAAAAAAAAAATCGATTACCGATGAGTTCAATGGGAATGCATTCTATGAAATTTGACAAAAATGTGCATGAGGAAAATTTTTATTGTAACTCCACATTTATGACTTATCAAAATATTATAGAAACATTCAAACTAGAAGTACCCACCCATGTTTACATAGATGCTTATGGAGCGGAGGAAAGTATAATAAAATCAATAACAAATTCAGATACAAAATTTCTTCCAGCTAAGGTTATGGTCGACATAGAGGAAAATGTCAAAAAAATTGAAGAGAGTAAAATTTTCAAAATGTTAAATAGTAAAAACTACCAACTTCTAAGTTTTCAAAGAGAAAAAGGAGTAAGTTATCTTCCAGACAACTTGCAATCAATTTTTGTTTTAAAAAAATAAAAATCATTAATTTTCAAAGTGATAAAATCAAATATTTTAATTGCTCAAACACTTGAAGAATTTAAATTTATCTTAAGCAAAACAAAAAAAGATAAATTTATTTGTTTACCATTAACATTGGAAATACAATTATATTGTGAATTAAATAACATTAGATATTTCAAATTAATAAAGCTTTTAAAAAAAAATTTTCACAAGGAGGGTATACTTACTTCAGAAAAATTAATAAAAAATTTGAAATTTGGAGATCTTAAGTTTAAAAGTCAAAAAGAAATTTACAGATCTTTAATTAGATTTAAATTCAATTCCATGTTTTTACTTATTAAATCAATCGATGAAATAAAAAAAAAATATAAAATTGAAAAGATATTTTTGTCCGGATGGCACAGCTATGAAAAACAATATTCTTATAATAATTATTTTTTATCCTTTATGGTAGAAAGTCTTTTCAAAAACCTTAAAGTCAAAAAGTTTTCTAATAATAATCTATTAATCAAAAAATCTGCAGCTTATAATTATAAATTAAAAAATTATGAATTATTAAAAAATGGAAAATATGTGTTATTAAATAATCTTGGTTATAACTTTAATAGACTTTTATTGTATCTATATTTTAATAGATACAAAACAATTGTCCCTATAATTGAGTCAGATACTCAAATAAGTAAATTACATAAATTTTTTTATAAGTTACTAGGTGTTCATTTTTTATATCTGTCGAAAGATAAAGTTCAAAAAAAAATAAAATTTCATATTCCCAAAATTAAGTTTAAATATAATAAGAAATCACTTAACGATATCTTAAATTATTTTAGAGAACAAGAAATCGGAAATCATTATTCTTTATTTTCCCAAATTCATTTAGTGAATAAACTTTATAATAGAATTGAATTTAAATTTATTTTCGTAAACTTTTGTAGAGGTTTAAGTGGATATTTTATTGAAAAGGGAATAAAAAATAAAATAAAATCTTTTTGTATTCCTCATGGAACTGTAACTAAGTATTACGATATTTACGGTAAATTATACAATAAAGCCATTTCCGATACCCTTTTCTATAATGGTAAGTTAACAATAATTTCTCAGTCAAATCTGGCAAATAGTTTTAAAAACAAATTTGGTTTTAAAAATAAATTTATAGACATTGGAAATTTAATTTTTGCATCTCCATCTTTATTTTCTATTAAAAGAAAAAAAATTTTATACGCAGTGACAAATCGTGATTTTAAAAATTCACATTTTCATGGCATTGAAAGTTTTTATGAGTTTTACGATAATTTAATAACACTTAACAATTTAGCTAAAACAGAAGATTTAGATATTGTAGTAAAACCTCACTCATCAGAATATAAAAGTATCAAATTACTTGAAAAAAAATTTAATCATTTAACATTTTCAACGGAAAAAATTAGTAAAGCTCTCAAAATTTGCTATGTGACTGTAAGCTTTTCATCAACAGTAATCGAAGACTCTCTTAACTCTAAAATTCCAGTTATACTTTTCGACAGATGGAAAAGATATAAACACTGTGATAGTGAGACGAATCCATATAAAAAAAATTCTGCAGTTTATTATTTAAATAATGAGAAGGACTTTATTCAATGTATCAAGACTATAAAATTAAGTAATAAAATAAACTTTAAAAAATATGTTAAGGAACCAAGATTTTTAGGATATTTAGTAAATATCAAAAATCTTTTTAAAAAAATAAAATGAAAAAAATAACCATATTAGGTGGAAGCGGATTTATCGGGTCACATTTAGCAGATTATTTAATTAGTAAAAATTATAAGGTTACAATTTTAGACTTAAAAAGATCACCATGGTTAAAAAAAAAACAAAAATTTGTGAGAGGTAATATTTTAAACAAAAAAAAACTGGCTAAAGCTATTAAAGGGTCTGATTACATATTCAATTTTGCTGCAGCTGCAAATATGGATTTATTAAAAGATAAGGCAATAAAAACTGTGGAATATAATATTTTAGGTACTGTAAATGCGCTTGAAATAGCAAATAAATTTAAAGTAAAAAAGTTTATACATGCTAGTACAATATATGCAAATACCGAAGAAGGTGGATTTTATGGACGAAGCAAAAAAGCAGCAGAAGATTATGTTGAAGAATACAAAAATAGATTTAAATTAAAATATACAATTTTGCGGTTTGGATCGATTTTTGGTGAAAGAGCCGGTCCAGATAATGGAATAAGGCAAGTATTGGAAAATATAATTTTTAGAAAAAAACTAATTTATAGGGGGACTAAAAATTCTGTAAGAAGATATATTTACGTAAAAGATGCGGTAAAGTTGTGTTATAAATCCATTTCAAAAAAATTTGATAATAAATACTTAATCCTAACTGGAAAAAACGGCATCGATTCAAATAAATTATTATCACTTTTTTCTAAACTTTTTAATATACCAAAAAAAAATTCAATTTATCTAAAAAATAAAGGTCATTATGATAAAAAACCTACTCCATTTAAACCAAGAAATGGTAAATATATTTTTCCATTTAGATCAAATTTTAAAAAAAATATATTAGAATATGTTAAAGACTTAAAAAAACAAAAAAAATGAATTCCCAACTTATTAATAGATTTAGAAAAAAATTAAAAAAAGGAGCTGTTGTTAGCTCATGGTCTCAAATTGCAGACCCAAATTTATTAGAAATTATTACACACGAAAAGTTTGATTGTTCAACTTTAGATTTTGAACACGGAATATTTAGTATTGAAACCTTGCCAAATTTATTAAGAGTTTTAGAAATAAACAAAAAACTTTCACTTGTTAGATTGCCTAACAAAAATTTAGAAATTTGTCGTCAAGTTTTAGACACAGGTTCGGATGGGATAATAATCCCAAATATTAGCAACGATATTGAATTAAAAAAAATAATTGATATTAGTATTCTACCACCAAAAGGGAGAAGAGGTGTTGGTTTTTCTAGAACTAATAATTTTGGAAAGAAGTTTGGAAAATATTTAAAATCCAAAACTCAACCTGTGATAATAGCGATGATTGAAAATTTAAAAGCTATTAAAAATTTGAGAAAAATATTATTGGTTAAAAATCTTGATGCAATTTTAATTGGACCATATGATTTATCAGCTTCTATGGGTATTCCAGGAAATTTTAAAAATAAAAAATTTAAGGAAAATTTAAAATTTATTAAAACTAACTGTAAAAAATTCGGTATTCCGTGTGGTTTACATTTGATAGAGCCAAGTCTTAAAAAACTCAAAATCTATAAAAAGCAGGGGTACAAATTTATCCCTTATAGCGTCGACACTGTTATTATAAATAAAGCAATTAAAGAGCTATATAATAATAAATGATAAAATGAAAATTTTGGCTGTAATTCCAGTTCGAATGGGGAGTTCAAGGTTTCCTGGCAAACCGCTTAAGAAAATAAAAGGGAAGCCGATGGTTCAAAGAATTTTAGAAAATTGTAAAAAAAGTAAATTAGCGTCCGAAATTGTCGTAGCTACCTGTGATATTGCTATATCAAAATTTATAAAATCTATTAATCAAAATGTTGTAATGACTAGTAAAAAACATACACGCGCATCAGATAGAGTGTGTGAAGCAGTAAAAAAGATAGAGAGAAAAAAAAGAAAAAATTACGATATTGTAATTATGATACAAGGAGATGAACCGATGGTTAGTGGAAAGATGATTGATCTTGCTACTAAAGCACTAATCAAAGACAAAAAAATTAATGTTGTAAACTTAGTTGGCCCTATAAAATCAGAGAAAGAATTATTGGATAAAAATACAATTAAAATTACACATGATAAAAAAATGAATGCCATATACCTTTCCCGATCTGTAATTCCATATTATAATAAATTTAAGAAAAATTATTTTTATAAACAGGTTTGTGTAATACCTTTTAGAAGAGATTTTCTTTTTAAATACAGTTTATTAAGTGAGACAAAATTGGAGATTGAAGAGTCAATTGACATGTTAAGAGTTATAGAAAACGGTTACAAACTTAAATTTGTTAAAATTAAAAAATTTACTCATGCAGTTGACAATATTAAAGATCTTAAGCTCGTAGAAACTTTAATTTAACATGATTATAAAAAATAATTTACATCTTAAAAATATAACAAGGCAACGCGTTGCTGAAGGTAGAAATTTAATCAAAGGTTTAAGGCTTGATAGAAATGAAAAAGTTGATATTTGGCCTAAGAATTTTATTAACCAGGTACTAAGAAAAAAACCAAAAAGTTTTTTTAGTACTTATCCAGAGATTACAGGTCTTTACAAAAGAATAGCAAAATTTGATAAAGTTAAAGAAGATCAAATACTTATTACCTCAGGTATAGACGGAAGTATTAAAAATTTATTGAGTTTATTAACTAAACCAAAAGATGTTATTTCTGTTTTAAGTCCAACATATGCAATGTATGAAGTTTACACTAAAATTTTTAAACTTAAGTTATTTAGAATAAGTTACAATAAAGATTATAAAATCAACCAAAAAAGTTTAAATCAATTTTTTAAAAAAAAACCAAAAATTCTATTCTTACCTAATCCAAATCAGCCTATTGAAGATACTATTAGTTATAAAGACATTATTAAACTTGCAAAAAAATGCAAGAAAGTGAAATGTTTTTTAGTAGTAGACGAGGCATATTTTCATTTTGGCTCAAAATCTGCAGTACCATTAATTAAAAAATTTTCTAATTTAGTTGTTTTAAGAACATTTTCAAAAGCATTTGGGGTGCCATCCATCCGAGCAGGATACACGGTATCTAACAAAATTAATATGAGTATAATTTCAAAAGCAAGAATAGCCCATGAATTAAGCTCAGTAAGTATAGCAGTCGCTGAATACTTGCTTGACAATTATCATATTGTTAAAAAAAATAGTAACCTGATAAAGAAATCAAGAAAAATTGTTAAGAAAAAATTAAAAAAGATAGGATTGTACTCAAGATCTGAATTTGGAAATTATGTTCTTATCAAATTTAATAAAAGCACTGAAGCATTAAAAGTAGTCAAATATCTTAGAAAAAAATTTATATATGTGAAGGGACCCTATTCTAAGCCTTGGGATAATTACATAAATATAAGTTTGGGGCCACCAAATTTAATGCAAAGATTTATTAAGGAAATCAGATTAGCAAAAACGAAAAAATTATTCAGTTGAAAAAAAAAATTATAATTACTGGTGGATTAGGTTTTATTGGAACAAGCTTAATAAATAGATTATTGCCAAATTATAGTATCATTATTTTAGACAATTCAAAAAAAAAGGAAAAAAAACTTAAAAATGTTAAAATTATTAAATGCGATTTAACAAATTCAAAGTCACTCAATAAAATAAATTTAAAAAATATTCATTGTTTAGTTCACTTAGCTGGACAATCATCAGGTCCTAAATCATTCCATATTCCTGAAGAAGATCTGAGGCTAAACTTACTGAGTACGATTAATGTAGTTAATTTTTCTAAGTTAAAAAAAATCAATAAAATTGTTTTTTCCTCAACCTTCACTGTATATGGAGATACAGATAAAGCTAGAATTAATGAAAAAGAAAAATGTGCCCCAAAATCTTTTTATGGTCTATCAAAACTTGCAAGTGAAAACTATTTAATTAAATTATCAGAAAAATACAAAATAAAATGGAACATTTTAAGGTTTTTTAATGTATATGGACCCGGGCAGGATTTGTCCAGAAAAGATCAAGGCATCGTCTCAATATTTTTAGATTTAATACGAAACAAAACAAACATCAAAGTTAATGGAAGTCTAAAAAGATTTAGAGATTTAATTTACATTGACGATGTTGTGGACGCTTTAATTTTAACAATTAAGGATAATAATAATAATAATCAAATATATAATGTTGGCACTGGAAAAAAAACGACAATTAAGAAACTTCTTCAAATCATAAGTAAAGTATATAATAAAGAAAACTTGATTAAAATTAAAGTTTCTAAATCTACGCCCGGTGACATGTTAGGTTGCTATGCTGATTTAACAAAGATAAAGAAAGACTTAAAATTTACTCCAAAAGTTAATTTATTCAAAGGTCTAAATCGTTTTAAAAATTGGGCGGAAGAAAACTTTTACAAAAATAATTGATGCATCCTTCGAGAGGCAAGCAAAAAAATTATGCTCTGAAAATCACTGAGCTGATGCTTCTTTATTGTTATAAAAAAAAGAATAGTAAGAGTTTTGTAAAATTGATTAATAATGATTGTGACATTTATCGCAAAACAGATTTGTATAACTTAAAAAAAGGAGATTTTTATAAAAATGGCAAAAAGAAATGGAAAGAACTTGCGAAACAAATTGACAGTTACACTATGCTTAACAAAAAAAACTTTGTAAAGAGATCTTTAAAACTTTTATATCCTCATTTATTAAACAGGATCAAAAAAAACAAAACACTAGTTGAATACAACGTTTTGGCAAAATTCGGGTGTTTTGATTTTTCAATAGTAAATAATAAAGTTGATTTACATATGCCAGTATTTAGGTTCATAGATCCACAGCATTCAGGTAAAAAAATCTTTACTTCTTATCAAAAATTTATTCTAAGGTCTGAGGACCTATTAAATTTAATAAGCTTTGTAAAAAAAAAATATCCATCTTTATCTTTTGTGCAAATGGGCTCTTGGATGAATCAATACAAACCATTTAGAGTTTTATTTCCTAAAAGTTGGTCACCTAATGGAAATATTAAAAAAAAGAATAGCATAGCTTGGTGGGGGCAATTTTTAAAATCTGATGGTGATATAAATATTAAACTTTACAATAAATTTAAAAATACTCTTAGATTTAAATACTCAGGAATATTCTATCAGTGCAAAATTCAAGAGCTATATAATCACTTAAAAAAGATAAAAAAATGACTTTTGTTATAAGTATTAGAGAAAAAA
Organism: uncultured Pelagibacteraceae bacterium; assembly: GCA_902563575.1. Classification (GTDB taxonomy): domain Bacteria; phylum Pseudomonadota; class Alphaproteobacteria; order Pelagibacterales; family Pelagibacteraceae; genus Pelagilacustribacter. The sequence continues at coordinate 293,718 of CACEXV010000001.1, read as the reverse complement.
TTAATAATTATAAAAAGAAATATGTTAATCATTTGATAGAAAAAAGAGTTAAGATTGATAAAAGTTCCTTAGTATCTTTAAGGTATCTAATTTTTTCAAACTTCAATCCAAAAAAAAATAAAGATATAGAAAAAAATATCCAAAGAATTAATTTTAAATGCCAATTAAAAAACTTTCTTTATATAAGACATTATAAAGGAGTAGATTTTCACGGGAATACATCATTTCAAAATTTGAAAAGATATAAAAAGATGGTGCTATCATGGTCTTATAAAGATAATTTTGATGAAAAAGGAAATTACAAAGACAACTACTTTAAATCAGTAAAAAACAAAAATGATATTTTATGGATCACAATTTTAAACGATGATGAATTACCCAAAAGAATAAATAAAAACTTATTAATTATACACCCAAAAAAAGGAGGTTTATTACTCGGAATCGTTACCATTTTCACATACATTAAAAAGTTATTTAATCAAGAGAAGTTTAATTTTGTGAATTTATTTCATCAACTTTCTTATGACTCATATCTTGCTAATGAAATAGAGTTTATTTTTAAAGAAAATAATTTGCTGACAAATATTAAACTCTTGCATCTTCCCCTTGAGACACAGCCATTTCAAAATAATATTATTAATCTTGCAAAAAAAGAAAATATTGAGACAATTGGCTATGATCAGACCGGAAACCCTTATCCATTTTATAACTCCTTTAGTTCAATTTCTCCTGACAAATTAGTGGTGCATAGCAACTCTAGTTATAAGTTTTATACTCAAAAATTAAATTGGCCAAAAAATAGAGTAAAAAAAATTGCATCTACTAGAATGATTAAAAAAGATAAAAAATATTTTAATAATAGGATTTTTTTACCAATACTAATGTACGACTATGAGAGGATTTTAGAACGGCTAGATTACCTATTTAACAATTTATCGCAAACGGTCTCTTTTGAAAAATTCAAGGTAAATTTACATCCTGCGACTAAAAAAATTTTAAGATTTAAAAATATTCTTAATGATATAAATAGGTTAAAGAAAAAATATAAAAATTCAAAAATGAAAAAAAAGAATAGCCTATCTTTGCACATAGGTAATACCTCGACCATTATTGAAGCTTTAGAAAGTGGTTCCGACGTAATACACGTATGTTCATCAGATTTTTTTGACCCACTAACGTCAGATTACTGGAATAGCGTAAAATCAAAAAAAATTGGACAAGGTATATTTAATTATAAGTTGAAAAGAAGAGGACATTGTGTAACATTCAATAAACAAGTAAAAAGCATAAATTTATAATATGGGAATCAAAGTTTTATTTTTATATCCGAATACCTACGGAATGAACATGTTGCCTCCGGCCATAGCAACATTTTCTGCAATACTAAAAAAAGAGGGTCACGAAATTTCTGTGTTCGACACAACTTACTATTCCACAGATCATGGTAATAATTCTGATGGCACAAAAGAAGAAGGTTTAAACGTTGTACCTTTTTCAAAAGAAATGGTGAAACGTGGATTAATACCAAAAACGACAAGATGGGAAGATGATATAAAAAAGCAAATAGAAGATTTTAAACCAGACTTAATAGGACTATCAACTACAGAAGATATGTGGGAGCTTGGAATTAAATTACTTTCTGAAATCAAATACTACATAAAAGAGAACAAAACACCTGTAATCGCCGGTGGAGTTTTTCCAACTTTTGCTCCTGACATTTGTATTAATCACGAGTTGATAGACATGGTTTGCGTTGGCGAAGGTGAAAACGCTTTAATTGATTTGTGTAAGAAAATTCAAAACAAAGAAGATTATAACGATGTAACAAACTTGTGGATTAAGAAAGATGGAAAAGTTATTAAAAAAAATTCTATTACCAAACCAGTTGATATAAATAGTAACCCAATTATAGATACAACCATTTTTGAGGATAAAAGACTTTACAGACCGATGGCTGGAAAAGTTTATAAAATGTTTCCCGTAGAAACAATTCGTGGGTGTCCATTTACCTGTAGATTTTGTAATTCCCCGGATCAAGCGAGACTTTATAAGGGTCTAGGACATAATTTTTACAGAAAGAAAAATATGGACTTAGTCCATAAAGAGCTGAAACATTTTAAAGAAGTTCATAAAGTGGAATACATGTATTTTTGGGCAGATACATTTTTAGGAATGAGCAAAAAAGAGCTCGATGAGTTTTGTGAGATATATTCAGAAATAAATTTACCTTTTTGGATGCAAACAAGGCCAGAAACCATAACAGATTATAATATTGAAAAACTTAGCAAAGTAGGATTGCATAGAATTTCATTTGGGGTAGAACATGGAAATGAGGAGTTCAGAGCAAGAATTCTTGATAGAAGATGGAAAAATAAAGATATCATAGAAAAATTGAAAATACCTCACAAATACAATGTAGCATTTAGTGTAAATAATATTACAGGGTTTCCAACTGAGACAAAAAAATTGGCTTTTGACACGATAGAGCTAAATAGACACATACTAGCTGACAATTCAAACATTTATACTTTTATTCCATTTCATGGCACTCCATTGAGAAAAATGTGCGAAGAGCTTGGCCTGATTGATCATCAAACAATTACAAAATGTAACACCATGTCGCCGCAGCTAAAAATGCCTCAATATCCTCCACACGAAATTGATGAGATAAGAAAATGTTTCAGTTTATATGTAAAATTTCCAAAAAATAGATGGAAGGAAATAGCAAGAGCAGAGAAAAACGATAAAGAAGGAAATAAAATTTATAGAGAATTAAAACAAGAGTATTTAGAAACTTACATGCCTAAACCAGACGCAGATCCACATGGAGGAGCTCAAGATTTTGAAAAAGTTGAAAATCCCTACTGCGATATTCCAGAAATACCAGATGATATCAAGAAGGGTTATGCAGATGAAATGGCATAAGTAATTGACACAGATATTTTAATTTAATATAAAAAATTTGTACTGAAATGCATGGTGGGAAATCAGTGTGTAATTCACTGGCTGTACCTGCAACCGTAAAGTCGGAGCGCCACCCAGTATAGCCCGCTGTTGAATGAAGGCCAGGGAAAGTCTAATTCTTCTAATTTGATTAGCAGTGGCAAAAAAAAGGAGCCTTTGCTAATGAAAATAATACTAATATTATTTTTATACTTTAATTTCGCACAATCTGCTTTTGCGGAAGATGTACCTGTTATTGTAATTGCACCCAGCAAGACCCCCCAGTCTATCTCGACAGTTGGTAGTTCTGTCAAGGTCTTCACCGAAAGCGATTTGGACAAGTCTACAGAAACTTTCTTGCATAATATACTTAATTATAGTTCACCGGGGGTATCATCTTATCAAAGTGGAGGAGCGGGAACTCAATCTGGTATTCAAATCAGAGGTTTGCCCAAACGGTATACAACAATTTACGTTGATGGAATAAAACAATCAGACCCATCTACTGTGAGTAATGACTACTATTTTGATGATCTAATGAAAAGTTCTGTTTCAAGAATAGAAATTCTAAAAGGAAATCAAAGCTCAATATATGGAAGTGGTGCAATGGGAGGCACAGTAAATATAACAACTAAAAAAGGAAAAAAAGGATTTCAAAAAAACTTAGATTTAGTTACTGGTTCTGAACAAACTTTCAATTTATCTGGGTCTATATCTGGCGCAGATGAAACCAAAGATTTCTGGCTAGGTTATGAAAAGTTCCAGACTGACGGTGAATCTGCAATGACTGACAATAAAGAAACAGATGCTTATCATAATGATACTTTTGTTGGAAACTTTGGATACAAATTAAATGATCGAATTAAGTTAAGTGCTAACTCTAGATTCATCTACTCTTTTTTAAACTATGATTCTTTAGATAGTCAATTTAGCACTGATACAGATGATAACAGTCAAAATTGGAATAAAGAATGGAACACTTCATTTGGCATAATTCACAGTCCTTCAAAAAAATTTGATCAACAATTAAAACTTGTACATAGCTACAATGATAGGACATATGATGCATTTAGCGAGTGGGGATCTGGTAAATCTGAAGCAGAGTATCTAGGTTTTAGGGACGCAATATATTATAGCGGTAATTACAAAATTAACTTAGATAATAATTTATCGTTTGGTGTTGAATATGAAAACGATGAAATGAAGTATAAAAAGTCTCTATATAGAGGTAATGAAATAAAATCTTTTTATTACGATTTACAAAGTAGATTGTCTGAAAACTTATATACGACTGTTGGAATGAGATTTGACGAACATAATGAGGCTGGCAATGAAGATAGTCACAGAGTATCTTTTGCCTATCTTTCTGATAATAAAAAAACAAAATATAAAGGAACTTATGGAACTAGCTTCAGGTTTCCATCGTTGTATGAGAACTATCAAGTTTGGACGTCTAGCGAATTCAAAGGAAAAATGACAGCAGAAACCGGCAGAAGCTACGATATTGGTTTAGAAAAAAAAATATTTAATGATAAGGTTAGTTTTGATTTAACTTATTTTAATCATAAATATGAAGATACCCTAGATGGATGGAAAGATAGTAATTCTGACACCAATTCATATTATCATAATCAACCTGGGCTTATAAAATCTGAAGGCTTTGAGTTAGGGGCTAATTATAATTACAGCTCAAAATTAAATTTTAATTTAAATTATACTTTATCAAGGACTTATGACGGAGCTGATATGGATGATGCATTAAATAAAGATGGAAACACTGGAGGAACAGGAGGTGGAGCTTTTACTGACAGTCGAATGGTAAGAGTGCCAAGACATATGATTGGTTTAAATACTTATTTTAAATTTCCAGATAAGAACTTGGCTTTAAACTTACAAACTATAGCTGCATCAAACGCTAGAGATTATGGTAATTTTAATTCCCCAATGCACGGTAGTAGTTATGCTGATGTAAAATTAGATGCTTATATAGTTAATCATTTAACATTAGATTTTGATTATTTACCTGGATACGATATTTATTTTAAATTAATCAATATCTTTGACGAAGAATATAATACGGCACTTCATTATTCACAGCCAAGTAGGTCTTTTAAATTAGGACTTAAAAGATCTTTTTAACGCACATTTAGGTTGTTAAAGGTTTATTATAAATATATTATTTATTAATGAGATATTCTAGTTATTTTTTGACAATTTTTGTCATATTAGGCTTTAGCAGGTTTGTTCCTCATCCACCAAACTTTACTAGTTTATTAGCTATAAGTTTTTACATACCTTTTCTATTTGGTAGAAAATATATTCCTGCAATTTTATTATCATTTGTTTTAACTGATTTGATAATCGGATACCATCTGACTACTCATTGGACTTGGGGCTCGGTGTTAATTATTGGACTTATAGCAAATTATTTTCCAAACAAGTTAGTTGGTAGAATTTCTGGTGCTCTTTCAGGAGCATTTATTTTTTATCTAATTACAAACTTCGGTGTTTGGACAACAGGAATGTATGGTATAACGTTTTTGGGTTTAATAGAATCTTATACCCTAGCTATACCTTTCTTTAGCTACAGTTTATTATCAACATTAATTTTTTCATTTTTAATTGAACTATTAATACAACTATATTTTAAATTCCGTAAAATTAATCTTTTAAAATCTTAAATTTAATGGATCAGCTCAACTTTCTTAGAAAGTATTTTAATGATTATAGAAATTTAACATTATTTGATAACAAAACCTTAGGACTTATTATTAAAACAAAAAAAATATTACTCAAATTAAAACGAGATAAAAAAAAAGTTTTAATTTTTGGAAATGGAGGTAGCGCGGCTATTGCTAGCCATTTTAGTGTAGATTTGACAAAGAATGCTAAAATTAGATGCACTAATTACAATGAGTCCGATTTACTAACGTGTTTCTCTAACGATTACGGCTATGAAAGATGGGTTGAAAAGTCTATAGATTTTTTTTCAAATCCAGGTGATGTTGTAATTTTAATCTCTTCAAGTGGCAAATCTAAAAATATGTTAAATGGTGCCAAATCTGCAAAAAAGAATAAATTAAGTAAAATAATTACTCTTACCGGAAATAAAAGAGGTAATCCTCTATCTAAGTTGGGAGATGTAAATTTTTGGGTTAATAGCAAAGCCTACAATCATATAGAAAATGTCCATCAATTAATTTTACTTTCTTTAATTGATTTGATCATTGGAAAAAGTGTTTATTCTGTTTAATCTTGAAAAATTTTAAAAATTATAAAAACTTAAAAGTATTAGTTACAGGATCTACTGGTTTCAAGGGTTCCTGGCTTTGCTACTGGCTTCATAAGGAGGGGGCTAAGGTCATAGGCGTGGGTTTAAAGCCTGAAAAAGATGAAAAGTTATTTACTGCACTTAATCTCAATAAAAAAATTGATCAGTATTACATAAATATTTTAGACTATAAAAAATTAGCAAATCTCATTAAAATTAAAAGGCCTGATATTATTTTTCATTTAGCTGCAAAGTCTTTAGTTTTCGATGGTTATCATCAGCCCATTGAAACTTTCAAAACAAATATAATAGGTAGCGCAAATATATTAAATTTACTTCGAAGCAACAAAAATATTTCACTTGTATATGTTACCTCAGACAAGTGCTATTTGAACAATAATAAAAATTTACCTTTTAAAGAAGAAGATACTTTGGGAGGAAATGATAATTATTCAGCATCAAAAGCTGGAGCAGAAATCATTTTTAACTCATATTTTAAAAGTTATTTTAATCAAGAAAAGCTAAGGTTGGCATCCGCCAGAGCAGGAAATGTTATTGGGGGTGGAGACTTGAAAAAAAATAGGATAATTCCCGATATTTACAAATCGATAAAAAGTGGAAAAAAATTGATTATAAGAAATCCTCAATCTGTAAGACCATGGCAGCACGTCTTAGAACCGCTATCTGGCTATCTCATTTTAGGACTAAAATTACTGGACAGAAAGTTCAATAAAAGTGTGCAGCCGGCTTGGAATTTCGGCCCAGATAACCATAACAATAAAAATGTTCTTAATGTTGTAAAAAAATTTCTAAATGTCTGGAATATTAAAAAAAGAATTGTGATTAATAAAAAATCTGAATTTAATGAATCAGACTATTTAAAAGTAAATATTTCAAAAGCAAAAAGACAACTTAATTGGAGACCAAAATTAAATTTTGATCAAAGTATAAAATTTACCGTAGACTGGTACAAAATTTTTAGTAAAAATAAGAATGTAGAAAATTTCACTAACGACCAAATAAATGAATATAATTCTATCAAATAAATGAAAGTCGTAATTTTAGCAGGGGGATTTGGAACTAGATTATCAGAATATACTGGCACAATACCCAAACCAATGGTGCCTGTGGGTGGAAAACCGATATTAGAACATATAATTAAAATTTATACTAAATATGGGCACAAAAACTTTTATATAGCATTAGGATATAGAGGAAATATTATAAAAAATTATTTTAATAAAAAAAAATTTAAAGATATTGAAATTCATTTAATAGAAACAGGAATAAATACCTACACCGGTGGTAGAGTCCTTAGATTAAAAAAATACTTAAAAAATGAAACTTTTCTTTTAACCTATGGAGACGGAGTCTCAGATATTAATATTGATAAATTGGTCAAATTCCATAAGAAAAATAAAAAAATGGTAACAGTCACAGCCGTTAGGCCTCCAGCGAGGTTTGGGGCATTAGAAATAAGAGGAAATAAAGTTACAAAATTTAAGGAGAAAAATATAGTAGGGGAGAGCTGGATTAATGGAGGATTTTTCGTGATCAATCCAGAATTTTTTAAATTTTTAAAGAATGATAGGACTATCCTTGAAAGAGCACCTCTGGAAAAAGTCACCAAAATAAAACAATTAAGTGCATTTAAACATCCTGGTTTCTGGCAATGTATGGATCACAAAAGCGATAAGGACATTCTAGATAAAATGATCAAACAAAAAAAAGCAATTTGGTTGTGAAAAAAATTTTAGTCATGGGTGGTACAGGATTTATTGGCTTTAATGTATGCAAAAAAGCTATCAAAATGAATTTCACTGTTCATAGCATCTCAAAAAAAAAACCCAAAAGAATATATAGATTAAAAAAGGTAAAATATTTAATTGCTGATTTGACTAAAAAAAATTCTCTAAAAAAATATGATTTTAATTACGATTATGTTGTAAATTCATCCGGTCGCTCCTTTTTTCCAAAAAACAAACCAGAAAAAATTAATCTACTAAACAACCATTATTACGGCATGTTAAATCTTATTAGCGCACTTAATAAAAAAACTTTAAAAAGATTTGTACATATTGGTAGTTCAATGGAGTATGGGTTAATTCCAGGCCCTCAATACGAAAAAAATAAATGTAAACCAAATAATTACTATGGAAGGGTCAAATTAAAGTGTACTGATTATTTAAAAAAAAAATTTTTAATTGAAGGTTTTCCCAGCGTAGTATTAAGAGTCTTTCAAGTCTACGGCCCTAACCAACAAAGAGATAAAATTATTCCTTTCTCAGCCTTAAATTGTAAAAAAGGTAAATTTTTCAGGATAACTAAAGGTAATCAATTAAGAGATTTTCTATATATCGATGATTTAATTAACTCTATATTTAAATCCTTATCAAATGATAAAGTAAATGGTAAAATTATAAATGTGGGTTATGGAAAACCTATTTCTATTAGAAATTTAGTTAAATATATCAGATCTATTTACCAAAAAGGGAAACCCCAGTTCGGTGTAAAAAAAATAAAACATTCAGAGAATTTAATTTTATATCCTAAGTTAATTGTGGCAAAAAAAATTTTAAAATGGTCAGCCAAAACAAGTCTTAAGAATGGTATTAAAAAAACAATTAACGCTCTTTAAAAAATGTTAAAAGTTAGTATCATAATTAATTGTTTCAACGGATCTAGGTATTTAAAGAAAACTTTAGAAAGCGTAATTAGTCAGTCTTATCAAAATTGGGAATTGATATTTTGGGATAATCAATCAGAGGATAATAGTTATGAAATATTTAATGAATTTAAAGATAAAAAGTTTAAATATTTTAGAGCGGAAAAACATACATCATTACATAAGGCAAGAAATTTAGCGTTGAGTAAGTGTAGCGGAGATATAATTGGCTTTCTAGATACTGATGATTATTGGAGTGTAAATAAACTAAAAGATCAAATTGAAATCTTCGAGAGAGAGTCCAAAGTAGATTGTGTTTATACGAAATTCTGGGTAAAGTATGAAAACTCTTTTATACCAAATAAATTAATAACATTTAAAAATTTACCCGAAGGAAAAATTCTCGATAGATTATTAAATGAGTATAATTTTTCCTTAGGATCTGCTTTATTTAGAAAAAACAAACTAGAAAATTTTCCCAATGTATTTTCAGAAAAATTTGATCTTATTTCAGATTTTGATTTTATGATCAGATTCACAAAAAAAAATCATTTGGCATGTGTTCAAAAACCGTTGCATTATTATAGAAAACATAAAAATAACATGTCGTTAATTAATTTTAAGACCCAAATCGAACAAATGATTTTATGGAGCGCTAATCTTAAAAAAGAAAATAATTTTACAAACGATCAAATAATAAAATTAAAAAAACATATTGATAGAATGGTAATTAAATTTGAGATTCAGAAAATGAGTCTTCTTAATTTTATAAAATTTATCATATTTGGAAAAAAAGATATTTCAAAATTCAAATCATTAGTTTATTTTTTATTTAAAAAGTTTTGAAAAAATAATGTACAAGAAAATAGACATAATAATCCCTAATTATAATAACGGGGCATTCTTGAATAAATCAATAAGATCTGTAATCAAACAATCATTTAAAAATTGGAGAATTTATATTGTTGATGACAGTTCTACTGATAATTCAAGGAGCATATTGAAAAAATATAAAAATAATAAAAAGATTAAACTTTTTTATCTAAAAAGGAATATGGGACCAGGTTACTGTAGAAATTTCGCAATCTCAAAATCTAAATCAGAATTAATTGCTTTTCTTGACTCCGATGATTTTTGGTCTAAAGAAAAGCTAAAAAAACAAATTGATTTTATGAAAAAATATAAATTACCATTTACATTTACAGATTATATTCCTTTTATTAGCCAATCAAATAGATATCTAAAAGCTACGAATATTGATAAGTCTCTAAATTACAATCAGTTTATTTATAATTCATCAATCGGTACATCAACTATGATAATAAAAAGATCAATTATTAAAAATATTAGATTTAAAAATACTAATATTATGGAGGACTATGTTTTTAAATGTGAAATATTAAGAAAGAGCAAAATAATCTCTATGAAATTAAATGAACCATTAACTTATTATAGATTATACAGAGGTTCAAGAAACAGTAATAAATTCAAAAATATTTTTAATTTATGGAAATTAAATTCTAAGTACAATAATTTAAACATCTTTCAAAATTTTTTTTCAATTATAATGATATCTATTAATTCATTAAGGAAATACGGTATTAAGTAATTGAAAAATCTTAGGGCGTGTAGTTCAGTGGTAGAACGCTACGTTGACATCGTAGAGGTCATAAGTTCAATTCTTATCACGCCCACCATTCATTAAATTATCCCTGCCTTGAGCTATTTTTTAGTCTCTTTACAATTTAATTCAAAAATACTATAAAACTTCCGCCTGGTGATTATTGCGAAGGGGTTACACCCGATACCATTTCGAACTCGGTAGTTAAGTTCTTCAGCGCCAATGGTACTTCGTCTTAAGACGCGGGAGAGTAGGACGTTGCCAGGCTTTAAATATTATGAAAGTAGCAAGCTCACTTAAGTCTTTAAAAAAGAGAGATCTTAACTCTAAATTAGTTAAGAGAAGGGGGAAACTTTACGTAATAAATAAAAAAAACCCAAGATTTAAAGCTCGTCAAGGATAAAAAATGAGCGAGCAAGATCACAAAGATACGTGGAAAGGCTTTACCAAACTTGTAACTTGGGGAACGTTAGCAGTGATAGCAATATTAGTAATTTTAGCTTTAACCTTACTTTAAGATAAAATAATCATGAAAATAGGTTCTATTAAAGAAGATTTGGCTTATGAAAAAAGAATTTCAATCACGCCAGAATCGGCTAAAAGTTTAATAGGATTAGGACTTAAAATTTGTATTGAAAAAAATTATGCTACTCACTTAGGAATCGAAGACAAAGATTACGAGGTTCTAGGAGTTGAAATTAAGCAAAAACCCGAAGAAGTATTAAAATCATCAGACTTAGTTATAAAGATAAACTGTCCAAACAACACTGAAATAAAAAATCTTAAAGAAAACACAAATCTAGTAGGATTTCTTAATGTTACAAAAAACAAAAAAGAAGTTAATGATATCTTAAGTAAAAAAATTAATATATTTTCTTTAGAACTTTTACCAAGAATAACCAGAGCACAATCGATGGATGTTTTATCCTCACAATCAAATCTAGCGGGCTATAGATCTGTGATAGATTCTATATTTGAATTCGAAAAAGCCATTCCAATGATGATGACAGCTGCTGGAACAGTCCCTCCAGCAAAAATATTAATAATTGGTGCCGGAGTTGCTGGATTGCAAGCAATAGCTACTGCTAAAAGAATTGGTGCGATTGTTTCTGCCACTGATGTGAGAATAGCCTCAAAAGAACAAGTTGAGAGCTTAGGCGGTAAATTTTTGATGGTTGAACAAAGTGAAAATCTTGAGACTGCTGGAGGTTACGCGAAAGAGGCAACTGAGGAATTCAAAAAAAAACAAGCTGAACTAATGAGAGAAGCATTAAAAAAAAATGATATAGTAATTTGCACAGCTTTAATTCCAGGCAAACCAGCCCCAAGAATACTCAATGAGGGTTTAGTTAAGTTGATGAAACCAGGTTCTGTAATTTACGACTTAGCAGCTGAGAACGGAGGTAACTCCGCCTTCTCAGAACCAGGCAAGATTAATATAGTAAATGGTATTAAAGTTATTGGGGTGAAAAACTTAATGAATAAACTACCAATAACTGCTTCAAATTTATATGCTAAAAATGTATTTAGTTTTATAAGAAATTTATATAGTAAAGAAAAAAAATCATTTAATGTCAATTTGGAAGATGAAATAATCAAAAGTACTTTAGTGAAAGAGGTTAAATAATGGAAATAGATCCTTTTATATTCAGATTGAGCATATTTATACTTTCAATTTTTGTCGGTTACTACGTTGTTTGGAGTGTGACACCTTCATTACATACTCCACTTATGTCGGTGACAAATGCCATATCATCGGTGATCATAGTTGGGGCAATTATAGCAGCCTTAGCCTCTTCTGACATAGGTAAAATTGAAACTTCGAATATATTTGGTTTCTTGGCAATAGTTTTAGCTGCCATTAACATATTTGGTGGTTTTTTAGTAACCCAGCGTATGCTTCAAATGTACAAAAAAAAGAAAAAAAATAAAAAATGATTTCACCAAATTTGTCAGCTACTTTTTACTTAATCTCCGGAATATTATTCATACTTGCACTCAGAGGTCTATCTTCACCTGAAACATCAAGAACAGGAAATCTTTTTGGTATAATTGGAATGTTAATAGCTATAATTGTAACATTCCTATCAGTTGGGAATTTTTCAATTAGTTTAATTTATGTACTAATTTTTCTTTTATTAGGTGGAGCAGCTGGAGCCTTTATTGCTTTCAAAATACCAATGACTGCAATGCCAGAGTTAGTTGCAGGTTTTCATAGTTTAGTGGGATTAGCTGCAGTGTTTGTGGCTATTGCTGCATTTCTAGATCCAGAGGCTTTTGGTCTTGGGCTTCCGCTTAATATAAAATTAGCAAGTTTGATAGAAATGTCTATAGGAGCTGCAGTTGGAGCAGTCACCTTCTCAGGTTCTGTTATAGCGTTCTTAAAGTTAAGGGGAATAATGTCTGGCTCTCCAATCGTATTTAAAGGTCAACACTTTCTTAACCTTTTTCTAGGTCTTTCTATTATCGTTTTGATTTACTTTTTGTGTCAAACTCAACTTCCGACATTATTTTGGACAGTTGTTATTCTCTCATTTTTAATTGGTGCAATGCTGATTATACCGATAGGTGGTGCTGACATGCCAGTTGTAATCTCAATGCTTAACTCTTATTCTGGTTGGGCAGCAGCTGGAATTGGATTCACCTTAGAAAATACCGCTTTAATAATTACTGGTGCTTTAGTGGGATCGTCTGGAGCAATATTGTCTTACATAATGTGTAAGAGCATGAATCGATCTTTTTTTAATGTTATACTTGGTGGTTTCGGTGGAGATTCTGATAGCGATAAAAAGGAAAGTAGCAAGGAGCAAAAGCCTGTAAAAAGCGGAAATGCCGAGGATGCAGCATTTCTAATGAAAAATGCTGCTTCCGTAATAATTGTTCCAGGTTATGGTATGGCAGTTGCTCAAGCCCAACATGCTCTTAAAGAAATGGTAGATAAACTTAAAAAAAAAGATATTAAAGTTTCATACGCAATCCATCCAGTTGCGGGAAGAATGCCAGGTCATATGAATGTATTACTAGCTGAGGCGAATGTTCCTTATGATGAGGTTTTTGAATTAGATGATATTAATAATGATTTTGCAAATTCAGATGTAGCTTTTGTAATTGGAGCAAATGATGTAACAAACCCAATTGCTAAGACTGACCCTAAAAGCCCAATATTTGGTATGCCGGTTTTAGATGTCGAAAAGTGCAAATCAGTCCTATTTGTTAAGAGAAGCTTATCACCAGGATATGCAGGTGTTGATAATGAATTATTCTATAAGGATAATACACTAATGTTATTCGCTGATGCTAAAAAGATGACAGAGGATATTGTAAAAAATTTAGATTAATGAATACAAAAATTTTTTGTGATAGTGCCGATTATAAAACGATCAGTAGATTGAATAAAAACAAACTTGTAAGTGGTTTCACAACTAATCCAAGCTTAATGAGAAATGCTGGAGCAAAAAGTTATAAACTGTACTCACAAAAAATTCTAAAAATTTGCAACAAAAAGCCAATTTCATTCGAGGTCTTTGCTGATGATAAAAAAAGTATGCTTAAGCAAGCATATATAATTAATGATTGGGGAAAAAATGTCTTTGTAAAGATACCCGTTGTTAATTCAAAAGGAGAATTTATGGGAGATGTCATAAAAGAATTAAGCTCAAAAGGAATAAAACTCAATATCACAGCTGTATACACCTTTAATCAGGTAAAAAAAATTTTTAAAACGCTAAACTCAAAATCTAAATCTATAATTTCTATATTTGCTGGAAGAATGGCAGATAAAGGAACAGACCCAATTCCAATATTTAAAAAAAGTATTAAATTCTGTAAAAAAAATAAAAAAATTCAAATACTTTGGGCAAGTACGAGAGAAGCATATAATTATTCTCAAGCCAAACAATTAAAGTGCCATATAATAACCATGCCACCTAAAATTATCCAAAAAATTGAAAACTTCAATAATAATTCAAAAAAATTAACCATAGATACTGTCAAGGGTTTTTTGATAGACAGTAAAAAATCTAAATTTAAAGTTTGAGAGTTTCTAATAAAAAATTATCACTTGTTTCAATTTTATTATTTTTAATCCCTTTTTTTACAATAATAATTTGCTTAGAAAATCACTCTAACTTTAAAAATGAAGATATCTTTCCATTTTTTGATGGTAAAGTATCAATAAGTTTGGTCGGTAGACAATTTTACAATGTAATTCTATTTAAACTTTCTTTTTTAATTTATGGTTTATTATCCATTTTATTCTATTCTTTTCTTTTTACACATTTTAATAAATTTAAGTTGGAAAATAATATGAATATAATGGGGTTATTTCTAAATATATTCTTATTCATTTATTTGATATTTTTAGGAGATAAAAGTCTGGATCTATCAAGTTTAATACGTAGAATAGCAATAATATTATATATTATTCTATTGTTTATTATACACATCCGATCTTTTTTTTATCTAAAAATTTTAACAAACAAAAAAAAAGGATTTTTTTTAATCTTAAGTCAAAATATTTGTATATTTTTTTTAATCGTGATGTCTTTATTTGTAATCATTGGATCTCCATGGGTAAATCCTCTTATAGATTACCCCTATAACTTAAAAAATGTAATTGAGTGGAATTTTTTTCTCATTTCGATATTATTTTACTTACCGATGTCTGTTCTATTGTATAATTTAAAAAAATAAATCTGGTTGCGGGGGACGGATTTGAACCGCCGACCTCAAGGTTATGAGCCTTGCGAGCTACCAGGCTGCTCCACCCCGCGATAAATTAAGTTTTTTTTAAGTTTATTGCCTGAAGTCTATTTTTATCTTTTTTAATGTCAAAAATCAATTTCTGGTCTTCTTTTAAAATACGGAGTTTTGACTTTTCCAAAGCAGAAATATGTAAAAAAATGTCTCTATCTGTATCTTGTTCTTTTATAAAACCGTAACCTTTTTTTTGGTCAAACCACTTAACTTTTCCTGATGGCATTTTGTCTCCTGCAATTTTAGTATCTATTTCTTAGTCTCTGCAGCTTTTTTACTCTTTTGATATTCTCTGTTTTAATTCTTTTTTTTCTCTCAGAAGGTTTTTCATATACACTTTTTATTTTTATAACTTTAAAAAATCCTTCCTTTTGTAATTTTCTTTTTAAAACACGAATTGCTTGCTCAACATTGTTATCTTTAACTTCTATCTTAATAAAAACCTCCGGTTAATTGCTGTGTGTTACCATCTCACTGGTTAATTGTCTATATTGAAAAAACTTAAGCATTATTAGATTCCTCATTTATTTTATTGAGTTTTTTTTCCTCTCTAATTTTGGCTTTTTTTTCTCTTTCAACCCTTCTTTTAGCCTTATCCAGAGCTTTCTGAAAGGTATCTTGTGTACACAACGATAATATTACTGGATCTCTTGGCTTTAGGTTAGAAAAATTCCAATAACTTCTTTTTCTAATCAATGAAACCGTATTTTTTGTGCTCCCAACTAATTTGGATATTTGACCATCATTTAATTCAGAATAATTTTTACAAAGCCATAGAATAGCGTCTGGTCTGTCTTGCCTCTTTGACAATGGAGTATATTTTGGCTTCTTTCTTTCTTGCACTTTATAATCTTCGCCTTTTTTTAATAAATTAAGTTCTTTTTCAGGATTTTTTGAACACTCATCAATTTCTTGCCTTGAAAGCTGACCCGCTAAAATAGGATTATATGCTTTAATACCTTTAGCGACATCCCCGTCAGCTATGCCTTTAACCTCCAGTTCATGTAAATTACAAAATCTTGCGATTTGCTTAAAAGTGAGAGTTGTATTTTCTACTAACCAAACAGCTGTTGCTTTTGGCATAAAAGGTATTTCTGGCATAGTTTATTTTTTTCTCAAATTACTAAATTTTTTGTTGTACTTACTTACTCTGCCTTTATCTAGAATTTTTTGGCTTCCACCTGTCCATGCAAAATGTGATTTTGGATCAACATCTAATTTTAATACATCATTCTCTTTTCCCCAAGTTGATCTTGTTTCGAATTCTGTTCCGTCAGTCATTACTACTTTAATTTTATGATAATCTGGGTGTATTTTTTTTTTCATGAAGCGTGTTTTATATTAATAGGGCTTTTTACTCAATATTTTTTTTTACAATCAAATCACACATTTCATCATAAATTTCGCCATTACTAGCTAAAATATTCCTTTTCAAGGGAGTTTTAACATCTTCATCAAAAATATTAACAAAACCACCGGCTTCTTTAACAATTATTATTCCAGCAGCAATATCCCAGTAACTAAGTTCTCTTTGCCAGTATCCGTCAAATCTACCAGAAGCTACATATGCCATATCTAAAGATGCACTTCCAAATTTTCTAATAGGACTGTTTACTTCATTTGATACTTTTAAAAACTCAGAAAAAATATACTCTCTATTTTTGCTTGAATTTTTTGGGCCGCCTGTCACTACAAGTGCATCTTGGAGTTTCTTTTTCTTCGATACTCTAATTCTAGAATTATTTAAGTAAGCCCCACTGCCTTTTTCTGCCACGAACATTTCATTTTTTATTGGATCAAAGATTACACCACATTTTATCTCATTATCTTCTTCGTATCCGACAGATATAGCAAATTGCGGTATTCCATTTAAAAAATTTGTAGTACCATCTATAGGGTCAATTATCCATCTACAATTTTTTTTTGTGCCAGCCAAAATACCTGATTCTTCTGTTATTATTTCATAATCTGGATGAGCTGTCCTTAGCTCCGAAATCAAAATTTTTTCTGTTCTTTTATCTGCTGAAGAAACAAAATCTCCCGGACCTTTAGATGAAACTTGTAGCTTTTCTATTTCTCCAAAGTCTCTAATTATAGATTTAGATGCTTTTAAACACGCTTTGGTGATCACATTTATTTTTGGTGACTCTAATCTCATTGATTGACTCTCTTAATATATTCTAAAGTCCTCGTATCAATGATAATTTTTTCTCCACTCTCCACAAAAGGAGGAACGTTTATCTTTATTCCGCAATCTAGTGTTGCTGGCTTGTATGATGATGATGCAGTTTGATTTTTTATAGCTACATCAGTAACACTTATCACGCATTCGATAGTATTTGGAAGTTCAACCGATATAGGCTTCTCATCCATAAATGATATTGTCACTTTAAGGTTTTCTCTTAATAATTTATATTTTTCACCTACAATAGATTTAGATAATTCTACCTGTTCGAATGTTTCATTGTCCATAAAGTGACAGCTGCTATCATCAATGTATAAAAAGTTGAATTCTTTTTCATTCACATCTGCCTTTTCAACAGTCTCGTTAGATCTAAAACGTTCATTTAATTTTGTCCCTTTCAAAACACTTTTCAATTCAACTTGGTTGAACGCACCACCTTTGCCTGGTTTTACATGTTGAGTTTTTAGAACATTCCAGAAATCATTTTTATGTTCAATTACCATCCCTGGCTTAATTTCATTAGCAGTTATTTTCATATAAACTTTTTAATTGCTTGTTTTGGTTTTAATTTCGGGTTATCCCAGATAAAACTTGATATTGCAATAAGATTTACACCCAATTTTATTAACTTTTTATAATTTCTATTATTTATTCCTCCAATCGCAACAATTGGAATTTTAATTTTTTTTTTTATTTTTGGTATTAATTTCAGATTAGCTCTTATGGCCCTAGGTTTAAGACTTGATTTGTTGAAGGATCCAAATGCTAAATACGTCGGTCTAAATTTTATTGCTTCTTTTGCCAACATCAAAGAATTGTGACAGGTGACACCGAAAATTTTATTATTTAAAAATTTTTTTATTTCTTTTAATGGCCCATCTTTTTGTCCAACATGACATCCATCAGCTCTTGTGTCCTTCACTAATTTGTACTTGTCATTTAGTATAAATTTTACATTATGTTTAATTGTAATTTTTTTTATTTTTTTTGAAATCTGAATAATCTTTTTTTTAGATAAATTCTTTAGCCTTAATTGAAAGTATCTCACTTTTTTTTGGGATAGTACCTCATCCAAATCTTTGTAAAAATTTTTTTTAATTTTTTTTGGTGAAATTAAATAAATATATCTCAAAGCACTTAGGCCGCTATTTCCTTTTCAAGCTTTTCAGACCACTCACCCTTTGATGAGAGACCATTCATTTTTGCTCTATGATTAAAGGCATTTTGAATTTTTTTAATGTCTTCCTTATTTTTTCCAAACTCTTTTAAAGCACTTGCTTGAAGGCCTCTACCGTAAGAGAATGTTATAAGAAACTTTGTATCATTTATTTTGTTGATTTCGTTGAGATTTTTGCTTGACTCTATCTCAGATTGTCCTCCTGACAAAAATGCAATACCAGTTACCTCTTCAGGAACATTTCTTTTCAGACAATCTAAAGTTTTTCTTGCTATCTCACTTGAAGTCGATTTTTTTTGACAATCAATTCCCTGTATCACCATATTCGGTTTGAGAACCGTGCCTTTAAGATCTATCTTGTGTAAAGCTAGCTGTTCATAACAATCATTAAGCAAGTTTTCAGTAACATTATAGCATTTGTCAATATCATGACTACCGTCCATTAAAACTTCAGGTTCAACTATTGGTACCATATTACACTCCTGGACCATTGCAGCGTATCTAGCAAGAGCGTGTGAATTAGATTTTATACATTGCACTGTTGGATAATTGTCAGTAATTTTTATTACTGCTCTCCATTTGGTAAAGCGAGCACCAAGCTTATAATACTCTTTAAGTCTGTCTCTAAGACCATCTAGGCCTTCCGTTACCGTTTCCTCTGGCGAACCAGATAAAACTTTTGCTCCTTTATCAACTTTAATTCCTGGTATTGAGCCATTTTTTACAATTAATTCAGGCACGGATAATCCAGATGATGTTTTTTGTCGTATTGTTTCATCAAAAAGAATTATACCACCAATATAATTTTTTATTGCTTCAGATTTAAAAAGAGTTTCTCTAAAAGCTAATCTATTAACTTCTGTATTTTCGACGTTTATACTATTAAATCGTTTAGCTATTGTACCAGTGCTCTCATCTGCAGCTAATATTCCCTTTCCTTTAGCACACATTTTTTTTGCTATATCTTCTAATGTCATACTTAATATCTATTTTAAAACATCGAGGCCAGGCAAGTCTTTTCCCTCTAAAAATTCCAAAAAAGCTCCACCTGCTGTTGATAAGTGAGTAAATTTCAATTCTGACGAAATGTTATTTATTGCACTTACTGTGTCACCTCCACCAACAACTGATAATATTTTACCTTGAGTGGTAAGAGATGATATTTTTTTTGCAATTGAATTTGTTCCTTTAGCAAAAAAATCGTTTTCAAAATAACCAGCAGGACCGTTCCATAAAATTGTTTTTGAGCTTTCGATTTTTTTAACTAAATCATCAAGAGTTTTTGGACCTACATCTAGAATTATTTCTTTATCATCTATTTCATTAATATTTTTTTTATTTCCTATTTCAGTAAAATTTTTTGAAACAATACAATCTATGGGCACAAAAATCTTACAATTAAATCTTTGAGCATTGGAGTAAATTTCTTCAATTAATTGTTTTGTATTTTTTTCAATTAATGATTTTCCCACACTATATCCCTGATATATGAAAAAATTGTTGGCCATAGCACCCACTAAATAGATATTCTGCACAATTTTGATCAAATTATTAATAATTTTTATTTTTGTAGAAATTTTAGAACCACCTAAAATACAAGTAATAGGCTCCTTCCTATCTTTTATAATCATATTAATTGACGTTAGTTCCTTTTTAAGAAGCGGACCTGCATAACAATTTTTTATTTGTTTTGCGATCTGATGGATCGAGGCTTGTTTTCTGTGAGAACATGAAAATGCGTCATTAATATAAATATCTCCGAAAGAAGCTAATTCTTTTGCAAATGACTCATCATTGTCAATCTCCTCTCTATAATATCTTATGTTTTCTAAAAGAATTATGTCTCCATATTTGAAGTTAGAAATCTTATTTTTTAAATTAATATTTATTTCATCATCTAAAAAAAATACAATTTCACCAATCTTTTTTTTTAAATATTGAAATATTGGAAATAGAGACATTTCTTTAATTTTTTTTCCATTTGGTCTGCCGAGATGAGAAAGAATGACAACTTTTGCTTTACCGCTTGATAATTTTTTAAGAAAGGGTAACACAAAATCAATTCTAGTAGTGTCGGAAATTTTTTTATCATTGAACGGAACGTTTAAGTCTAGTCTTATTAATATTGTCTTTTCACGCACATTTATGTCTGTAGAGAAAAATTTAATTTTTTTCATCGAAAATTATTTTCTAATTTTTCTTTGAATTTGCGATACAATTTTATTACTTGTAAGATTAAAATTTTCAAAAAGATCTTTATAAGGAGCGCTTTGACCGAATGAATTTATGCCAACTGAAATATCATTGTCTTTAACATATTTGCTCCAGGAAAGTGAATTTCCCGCTTCCAGACTAACCATCAAATTGTTTCTTTCAAGAATTTTTTCTTTGTAATCCTCTGGTTGAGCATCAAACAGCTCTTGACACGGCATAGAGACAACTTTTGACTCAATTCCTAAATTTTTAAGTTCATCTTGAACATCAAGTGCTAGTTCAACTTCTGAGCCAGAAGCAATTAAAGTTACTTTGCTGTCGTGCGAAGTTATTTTTAGCTCATAGCCACCGTGTAATGATTTATTTTTCTCATCCAAATTTTGGTTGATATATCTTAATTTTTGTCTGGATAATATTATTGCACTTGGACCTGACTCATTTTTTATAGCCGCTTCCCAACACTCAAAAGTTTCATTGATGTCCGCTGGTCTAAAAACCTTCAAGTTTGGAATTGAACGTAGTCCAGTAAGTTGTTCTATGGGCTGGTGGGTCGGTCCATCTTCCCCCAAACCTATCGAATCATGAGAAAAAATATAAATAACTCTTAAACCCATCAATGCAGAAAGCCTAATTGAAGGTTTGCAATAATCTGAGAAAATTAAAAATGTACCCCCATAAGGTATTATATTGTCATATAGCGCAAGTCCATTCATTACAGCAGCCATACCGTGCTCTCTAACTCCATAATGAATATAATTACCTTTAAAACTTTTAGAACTTATTACTTTAGACAAACTAGTTTTAGTATTGTTTGAACCACTTAAATCTGCTGATCCCCCGATTAAATTTGGAAGAAATTTTTTTAGTTTCTCAATAACCATCATTGAACACTGTCTAGTCGCTAGTGTAGGTTGATCATTAAAAAAATTTTTTTTCTCAGCAATAATGACATCTTCTAAACTTTTTATGTTTATTCCATGTCTAAAGTCTTCAAATTCTTTTCTCGTACCTTGACTCAGATTATCATAAACTTTATTCCACTCCTCCTCCAATTTGTTTCCTTTTTTGCCAATCTCTCTCCATTCGTTTAATATCTTTTCGGGAATTACAAAGGGTTGGTCTTTCCAACCTAATTTTTTTCTTACAAGTTTTATTTCATCTTCACCTAGCGGAGAACCGTGAGAAGACGCCGTGCCTTGCTTATTGGGTGAACCGTAGCCAATTTTAGTTTTACAGGATATTAATACAGGTTTTTTTGATTTATTAGCTTTTTTAATTGCATTAAAAATTTGTTTTTCATTATGACCATTTATTTCAATAAATTCCCAACCGTAGGAGCTAAATCTTTTTTTGTAATCATCTGAAACACTTAAAGATGTCGACCCATCTATCGAAATATTATTATTATCAAAAAACACTATTAGATTTCTGAGTTTAAGATGACCGGCTAGACTTAATGCTTCATGACTGATCCCTTCCATCATATCGCCATCACTGGCAAATACATAGGTCTTATGATTAATAATTTTGGATCCGAATTTTGCTTTATAAATTTCTTCGGCCAAAGCTAATCCAACAGAATTAGCCAGACCCTGTCCTAATGGCCCAGTCGTGGTCTCTATCCCAGATCCTTTTTTGTACTCCGGGTGACCAGCGCAAATAGAGTTTAACTGTCTAAAACTTTTTATATCGTCTAAACTAATTGATGAGTAGCCGGTTAAATAAAGTAGAGAATAAAGTAACATTGAACCATGTCCAGCTGAGAGAATGAACCTATCTCTGTTGATCCAATTTGGATTACTAGGATTAAACCTGAGGTAGTATTTAAATAAAACAGTCGCAACATCTGCCATTCCCATCGGCATTCCGGGATGACCAGAATTTGCTTTTTGCACCGCGTCTATAGATAAAAATCTTATAGCATTTGATAGTTCGTTAAATTTAATTTTCACTATTAATAACCTATATATACTTAAAGTAAGTATATCAATATTATGATATATAAATATTGTTATGAATAATTTATCCGAAAAAGAAAAAAATTTAAATAATCTAGTTGTAAAATTGAATAAGATTACCTCAAGTTATACACAGTCAGGATATGATGTTCAGGTGTTAATCACTGAGAAAAAACAACTCATTAGACAGAAAAATGACTTAGAAAAAAAAAATTTAGAGCTTTTACGTGAACATAAATATTTAAAAGAAAAAATCTTAAAATTACAAAACGACATTCAAGAAAAAAATAAGAAGGAGGATGAATTTAACCAGGATATTGATGAGCTTAATCAAGAAACTGAAAATTTAGTTAAACAGGTGAATAAATGGCAAATGTAAATATAAAATTTAACGGTAAAGACTATCTTCTGTCATGTGATGACGGACAAGAAGAGTCTCTTAAAAATTTAACAAAGTTTTTAGATAAAAAATATAATGAGCTTAAAGAAAAACTTGGTAATATTGGGGAAAATAAACTTTTACTTATTACAACAATACAATTGATAGATGAATATTTCGACCTAAGAAAAAAAATTACCTCTCAAAAACAAAAATTAGATGAATTATCGAAAAAATTTTTAGAATTAAAGAAGTTGGCAATAAATTATAAAGACAATAAAGACAAAGAAATAATTAATTTAAACTCGAAAATTGATAATTTTAAAAATGCTATAGAAGAAAATAACAATACTTATGAAAGCTTAATTGATAAAACAACGAAGTCTCTTGAAAAAATTATTGAAAAAACTGAAAATATATCAAAAGTTCAATAATGCTTAGTAAAGATATCTTAAGAAATAAGTTTTTAAAAAAAAGAAAAAAAAAGCACCGTAAAGTAAAAAATTTTTTCTTTGATCCGTTAAAAAAGATTATCAAAAAAATTAAAAAAACTAGTGTTTGTATAGCTATTTATATGCCAATTAATTATGAGTTAGACGCTCTGCTTAGTATGAATATACAAAGTTCTAAAAAGATTTATTTTTTAGCCCCAATAGTTACGGATAAAAATAATATGAATTTTTTTAACATTAAGAAAAATGATGTTTTTCAGGTAAATAAATATGGCATATTGGAACCAATAACCACAAAGAAGAAAAGTTATTTGCCAGATATTATATTACTGCCGCTATTAGCATATGATAAAAATAATTACAGACTAGGTTACGGCAAGGGATATTACGATCATTACTTAAACAATCAAAAAAAAAAAATAAAAACTATTGGAATAGCATACTCATTTCAAGAAACTAATAAAATACCAGTGAATAAACATGACGTTAAAATGGATTATATTTTAACTGAGAAAGGACTTAATTGATTTAAATGAATTTTCTAATATTAGGTGACATAGTTGGTAAATCAGGCAGGGAAGTAGTGAAAGAAAATCTTAAAAAAATTTCCAATAAATTTAAGATAGACTTTATAATAGCTAATGGTGAGAATGCTGCAGACGATGGGCACGGTATTACAAAAAAAAATACTGACGAATTTTTAAACCTTGGTATAGATGTCATCACCTCAGGCAATCATATTTGGGATAAAATAGAAACACTTGATTTTATAAATAATGAGTCGCGATTGTTAAGACCAGCAAATATGGCAGATGGCTCCCCTGGTAAAGGTTTTAACATTTATAATTCAAGAAATAATAAATTTAAAGTTGGTGTATTAAATTTAATGGGAAACGTTTTTATGAAAAAAACTGAAGATGTTTTTAAAACGGCTCAATCAACTTTAAAAAAGCTAGTACTAAAAAAAAATATCGATTTTTTAATAGTCGACTTTCATGGAGAAACAACCAGTGAAAAACTGGCATGTGGTTATTTATTCGATGGTAAGGCTACTTGTGTTTTTGGAACGCACACTCATGCCCCAACTTCCGATACAAGAATACTTAAAAAGGGAACAGCATATCAAACAGATATTGGAATGTGCGGTGATTATGATTCTGTAATAGGATTTAACAAAGAAAATTCTTTAAAAAAATTTCAAAGAGATAAAGATGCTATCAAAAATTTCCCGGCCAATGGCCCAGGGACAATATCTGGTTTGATTGTTACAGCAGACACTAAAACAGGTTTAGCAAAAAATATTCAGAGATTAAAAATTGGGGAGCATAAGGAAATCTAAATGGCGGGACACTCACATTGGGCAGGAATCAAACATAAAAAAGGCAGACAAGATAAAGAAAGAGCAAAACTTTTTTCAAAACTGTCCAGAGAAATTACAGTTGCCGCAAAACTTGGCTCGTCTGATCCCGAGAGCAATCCTCGATTGAGGTCTGCTATACAGTTAGCAAAGGGCTCTAATATGCCAAAAGATAATATTGATAGAGCAATTAAAAAATCAAATGTGGGAACAACAGAAAATTATACCAGCCTAAGGTATGAAGGATTTGGTCCTCATAATGTAGCTTTTATTATTGAAACATTAACAGATAATAAAAATAGATCAGCCTCAAATATTCGCAAAATATTACAAAAAAATGGAGGCAGACTAGGTGAGAATGGATCAGCATCACATTTATTCAAAAATTGTGGAGTCATAAAAATAAAAAAAACGTCAATTAAAGAAAACGATGCACTGGATATTGCTTTAGGTGCAGGAGCAGAAGATATTCAAACAGATAACAATTACCACGAAATATATTGTAAAAAAGAGGATTTTTACAAAGTAAAAACTGAACTAGAAAAAAAAATTCAAGATATAATTTATGCAGATATTGAGTGGAGGCCGCTGAATTATATTAATCTGAAACAAAAACAAATTGATGAAATTGCAAACATAGTTTTTGAACTTTCCGAAGATGATGATGTTCAAAAAACCTTTTTAAATTGTAAGGTAAAATCTTAACTATGATTATATTTGGCATAGATCCAGGATTAAGCGGCGCAATTGCAATCCTACACAAAAAAAAAGTGTTAAATCTATATGAAATGCCAGTCATGTCTGAAGGCAAAAAAAATAAGAAACAATTAAATAGTGCACAATTAGTAAATATAATAAATGAACATTTGAGAGTTGATAACGAAGAGGTTGCTGTTGTTGTAGAGCAGGTTAATGCAATGCCGGGTCAAGGTGTCACCAGCATGTTCAATTTTGGCCAAACTTTTGGGGCAATTAAAGGAGTTTGTGCCGCGCTTCAATTACCCATTTATTTAGTTAGACCCTCAAAATGGAAAAAACATTTTGAGCTAATTAATTCTTCTAAAGATGCGAGTCGAACTAAGGTCATACAAATGTATCCAAACCTATCCAAGGATTTAGCAAAAAAAAAAGATGTAAATAAATCAGACGCAGTTCTTATAGCCAGATACTTTTATGATACCAAAGCTTTAATAGACCCAAAATAATCTAGGTATCTAAATTTTTTAAATGTAAATCGCCAAATTCATGACACATTCTACAAGTAATCCTTCTTCATGGAACAAGAAATTGCAACACAAGTAGCTGGTTTAGGAGGAGCTACTGATTTTTCATTATTACAACTTTTTTTAAGAGCTGATTTCGTAGTTAAATCAGTCATTATAATTTTAATAGCCAGTTCAGTTTACTCCTGGGCACTCATATTTGAAAAGTATAAACTTTTTAAAAAGATTAATATTACAACAGAAGAGTTTGAAAATAAATTTTGGAAATCAAAATCGGCTGAAAGTTTTAATAATAGTTTACCAGCTAAATCCGCTGATCCAGTGACACTAATTTTTAAAGATGCGATGACAGAATTGCTTCGAACAAAATCTAAGTCTTCGGCAGTCCAAACTGCAAGAGTTGAAAGAGTTTTAGAAATATCATCAGATAAACAAATTAAAATACTAGAAAAAAATTTTACGTACTTGGCGACCATTGGAGCAACCGCTCCTTTTATAGGTTTGTTTGGGACCGTTTGGGGTATTATGAATTCATTTCAATCCATTGCAATTTCTAGAAATACAAGTTTGGCAATTGTTGCTCCAGGAATAGCCGAAGCATTATTTGCAACTGCTTTAGGATTGTTAGCAGCTATACCAGCTGTGATAGCTTATAATAAGTTTAACTCAGACTCTCGAAGGTATGCATCCCGAATAGATAACTTTTGTAAAAGATTTTTATCAATTATCTAATCATGGCTTTTAATTTTAATCGCTCGAAAAACGAACCAATGAGTGAAATTAATGTTACACCTTTTGTAGATGTAATGTTAGTGCTTTTGATTATCTTTATGGTAACTGCTCCACTATTAACAGTGGGAGTACAGGTTGATTTACCAGAATCTGCAGCAGACTCTTTACCAGATGACCAAGAGCCCTTGACAATTTCAGTTAATGCCAAAGGTGAAATTTTTATACAAGAGCATCAAGTTAATTTTAATAAAATTATTCCAAAGCTTTTAGCTATCGCAAAAAACAGAACTGATACAAGAATATATGTAAGAGGAGACAAAAATATAAATTACGGAAGAATTTTAGAAGTTATGGGAAGATTGTCAGGAGCAGGTTTTTCAAAGGTAGCACTAATATCAGAGCCATATAAAAATTAGTATATGTCAAAAAGCTTAATATACTCAGTCTCTTTTCATGTTCTGATGATTATACTTACAGCAATCTCATTACCATTCATGAAAAGAAGCCCTATAGATCTTCCTCCAATAGTTTCTGTAGAATTAATACAAATTTCTGATAAGACTAACATTCCATACGCTCCAAAAGTTAGAAAAATTATAGACAAAAAAATTAAAGAGGAGAAAAGAGTAGTATCCGAACAGGCACCACCCTCAGCCAAAGCAAAAGAAAAACCTGACCGGATACCAATGCCAGAAGATAGTGATAAAGAAAAAAAATTAGTTAAGAAAAAACAAAACCCAGAGGAAATAAAGCCACAAATTAGACAATCTTCAGAATTTGAAAAAAAAGAATTAATAGACACTAATCAAATCGCCGCATTAATCGATAAAGCAAAAGAGGAAGAGGCAGTAAAAAATAAAAGCACCAATAAATTGACACAAAGTAGTGTTAAGAATTCTTTTGCTACAGGGCTTACTTTGTCAGAAGAGGACGCATTAAGAGCCCAGATTTTTGGTTGCTGGAGTATACCACTTGGTTTACCTTATGATGATAACTTATTAGTTAGAATTAAATTGGAATTAAAAAAAGATGGAACAATTATCAAATCAGAAATATTAGATCATGAAAGAATGAACAAACCTAGTCAAAAATTTTATAAGATATTAGCTGAAAGTGCTTTAAGAGCTGTAAGATTGTGTCAGCCATTAAAAGTTCCGCCAACAGGGTATGAAAAATGGAAAAATATCCAATTAAACTTTGATCCAACTGAAATGCTGAAAGGGTAAATGAGGAAAATTGCTTTAATTATTTTATTAAAATTATTTTATATTTCCAATGCATACGGGTTAATTGAAGTAGATATTACTAGAGGAAATCTAGATCCATTACCTATTGCAGTTTCGCCTTTACATGTTGATATAAAATCAGATAAATTTGAAGGACTAAAAGTAAAATCCTTAGGTTCAGACATATCATCAGTTATTGAAAAAAATTTTAAATCTACCGGTTTGTTTAATCCTCTAAAAAAAGATGCTTTTGTTCAAAAACCTGACATTGCACACATTAAACCTAGATTTGAAGATTGGAGATTAATTAAAGCTCAAGCTTTAGTTACAGGAAAAATATTAGTCAAAGATTCAAAGCTGAAAGTAGAATTTAGACTGTGGGATTTAACCGCTTCAAAAGAAATGATAGCTCTAGCATTTACTACAACACCTAGCAATTGGAGAAGAGTTGCCCACATAATTTCAGATAAGATTTATGAAAGATTGACTGGAGAAAATGGTTATTTTGATACAAGAATTATTTATGTTTCAGAAGAAGGACCTAAGGATCAAAGAGTAAAGAAACTCGCAATTATGGATCAAGATGGAGCAAATACCAAGTACTTAACTTTAGGAAATGAGTTAGTTTTAACTCCAAGATTTAATCCTACAAATCAGATGGTAACTTACTTGTCTTATTTTAGAAATCTTCCAAGAGTTTATCTTTTGGATATTGAGACAGGATCACAAGAAGTTGTAGGTAATTTTCCTGGCATGACTTTTGCACCTAGATTTTCACCAGATGGAAAAAAAATCATAATGAGTTTTGCTCAAGACGGAAATTCTGATATCTACACGATGGACTTAGAAACCAGAGTTGTTGAAAGGATCACAGAACATTCAGCAATTGATACATCTCCTTCGTATTCACCAGACGGAAAATATATATGCTTCAATTCTGATAGAAGTGGATTACAACAAATTTATGTTATGAAAAGCGATGGTAGTAATGTTAAGAGAATTACTTTTGGAAAAGGTATTTACGGAACTCCAGTTTGGTCGCCAAGAGGTGATTTAATCGCTTTTACAAAAGTAAGAAAAGGAAGATTTTATATCGGGGTAATGAGATCGGATGGAACTGGAGAAAGGCTGTTAACAGAAAATTTTTATCAAGAAGCACCGTCATGGTCTCCGAATGGTAGAGTGCTAGTGTTTTATAGAGAAACAAAATCAGGTCCAAAAGGAGAGGGTTTCACAGCTAAATTATGGTCAATAGATATAACAGGTTACAATGAGAGAAAAATATCAACCGAAACAGACGCATCCGACCCATCTTGGTCTTCATTGCTCACAAAGTGAGGGTATTACTATGTAATTTTACTCTTGAATATTCTAAAATAATTTGAAATATTGCATCAATCAACTTAGGGGAAACATATGAATTTTTATAAGAGCCTGAAAAACACTTTTTTAATTTTAGCAGCTGCTTTAATTCTTAGCGCTTGTTCTACAGGAAAAAAAGCTGACGTTTCTGGAGACGTATATACGGGAACAGATACAGTTGAGTACTTAGCAACAGGTGTTAAAGACAGAGTATTTTTTGCAACAAATAAATCATCTTTAACTTCACTTTCTAGAGAAACTTTAAGAAAACAAGCAACATATTTAAGAAAAAATAAAAATCTTAACGTTGTTGTAGAAGGTCATGCCGATGAGAGAGGAACAAGAGAGTATAACTTAGCATTAGGCGAAAGAAGAGCTAATGCAGTAAAAGATTATTTGATGACTTACGGTATTTCTGGCAAAAGAATATCTGTCATTAGCTATGGTAAAGAAAAACCAGTTAATACAGAATCAAGCCCGTTAGCATGGTCTCAAAATAGAAGATCAGTTACAGTTAAAGTTAATTAGATTTTTAACTATATTTAAAAACTATATTTATAAGACCCTTTGGACATCCAAAGGGTCTTTTTTTTGCCATTATGTAGAAATATTAAATAGAATATGAAGTTGATTAAATCAATAATCTTAATTTCGCTTTTTAATATTATTTCCACTTATTCTTATGGAAACGAAAAAATTGATGCAATTGTAGATCAAATGCAAATTTTGACTAAAGATTTGAAAACTTTAGAAAAAGCTGTTTATAACAAGTCTGACGTTTCAAATTCTTCTGGTTTACAATCAAATGACTTAAACGAAGATGTGTTGACAAGACATTTACTAAAATTAAATAAAATAGAAGATCAATTTAGAGAATTAACAAATCGATTTGAAGAAATTAATTTTAAAATGGACAAACTATCCTCTCGTATAACAAAAATACAGTCTGATACTCAAATTCGATTAAGTGATTTAGAGGATTCAGAGGATCAAGTTAAAATTTCTAAAAAAATCGAAAAAAAAAATAATTTACCCGGTACTGACAAACCGAAAGATTTCTTAAGTGGCTCAGGATATCAGAAGACTAATGAAGAAGAGAGTCAAAAAATTAATTCAATAGAAACAGCTGCTAGCGTTGTAACTTCAGAGCCTGAAAAAAGAGAGTCACTGTTACCAAACAAACCTGCAAAAGTTCAGTATGACTTTGCATTGAGTTTCATGAAAGTTGGAGACTATGAAACTGCAGAATTTGCATTGAAAGAATTTATAGATAAAAATAAAGATCATGATCTTGCTGGAAATGCGCAATATTGGTATGGAGAGACATTTAGAATTCGACAGCTTTATTCAGACGCCGCGACAGCTTATCTTGACGGTTATCAAAATTATCCTAAAAGCAAAAAAGCTCCTGACAATTTGTTAAAGTTAGGAATAACCATGGTTCAATTAGGTGAAAAGGACGAAGGATGCAATATGATTGCTGGTATTAAAAAACAATATCCTAAAGCGAGTAAGTCTGTGTTACAAAAAGCTCAGTATGAGCAAAAAAAATTCAAATGTGTTAAATAATAAAGTTTTTTTTTCTAAAAATAAAAATCTTTTAAAAATCTTTAGTCAAATAAAGTTGAAATTAAGCTTCTTAAAAAAAAAGAAAATTCTAGTATCTGTATCTGGCGGCCCAGATAGCCTGGCATTAAGTTATCTTATAAGCAAATTACAAAATGAATTATTTCTAAAACCTTATTTTGTTCATATTGATCATAACATAAGAAAAAATTCCTCAATCGAAGCAAATACCGTAAGGAAATTATTAAAGGATGTAGGCATTAAATTGAATATCATTACAAATAAAAAGAAAATTACTAAAAATATTCAATCAAATGCTAGAGATATTAGATATGACAAAATGTTCAAATTTTGTATAAAAAGAAAAATTAAATATATTTTGACAGGCCATCATAGAGAAGATCAAATTGAAACATTTTTAATTAGACTGTCTAGAGGGAGTGGTGTGCTAGGTTTATCTTCCATGAAACCTATATCTTCATTTAAGAACAATAAAAAAATTATGATTGTAAGACCCTTACTTGATATAAAAAAAGATGACCTTGTGAAACTGACCAAAAATATTTTTGGAAAATATATAAAAGATCCCTCAAACAGAGATAAAAAATATCTTAGAACAAAGATGAGAAATTTAAATAGGATTTTAGAGAAAAGTGGGATAAAACCTGATCAAATTATTAAGTCAATAAAAAACTTAGCAATGACTAACGACACTATAGATTATTATCTAGGTAAATTTGAAAAGAATAGTTTAAAAAAAACTAAGAAATCGTATGAGATAAATTTAAGTGACTTAAGGGAGCAAACAACAGAATTGCAATACAGGATTCTAAGTAGTTCAATAGTAAAATTTTCAGGCAAATATTACCCGCCGAGATCAAAAAAAATTTTTAATATTATAAATAAAATAAATATTGGAGGGCTAAAAAAACAGACTTTGGGCGGATGTGTTATTGAAAATTACGATAATAAGCTAAAAATTACGAAAGAAATATAAAAAATACCAATTTTTAAGCAAAAATGATATATTTTGTCATATTTTGATTTAATTATTTTGCTTTAAAGTATTGTTTAATTAAATTTAAATACTATTTATAATATATGAATTTTAAAAATCTAGCGATGTGGGCAGTAATAATTCTACTTTCTGTAGGATTGTTTAATATGTTTCAAAGTCCTGAAAATTTAGCTAAAAACAACAATCAAATTTCTTTCTCAAAATTTCTTAAAGAAGTTGATGACGGAAGGGTTGTAGAGGTTGAAATTCAAGGCAATAATATTAAAGGAACTTTGTCAGACGGAAATAATTTTAAAACTTATTCCCCAAATTATCCAGACTTAGTTGAAAAGCTTTCAGACAAAGGTGTAAGCATAATCGCTAGCCCTCTAGAGGATAAAATGCCATCATTATTTGGAATACTTCTATCATGGTTTCCGATGCTGCTACTAATCGGTGTTTGGATTTTCTTTATGAGACAAATGCAGGGTGGAAAAGGTGGTGCCATGGGCTTCGGAAGGTCAAAAGCAAAACTTTTAAATGAGGCACAAGGAAAAGTAACATTTAACGATGTTGCTGGTGTTGAAGAAGCAAAAGAAGAAGTAGAAGAAATTGTAGAATTTCTAAAAGATCCAAGAAAATTTAGTAGACTTGGTGGAAAGATACCCAAAGGCGCTTTGTTGATTGGCCCCCCAGGGACAGGGAAAACACTTTTAGCAAAAGCAATAGCTGGCGAAGCAAATGTTCCCTTTTTCTCTATATCAGGTTCTGACTTTGTAGAAATGTTTGTGGGTGTTGGTGCTTCAAGGGTTAGGGATATGTTTGAACAAGGAAAAAAACATTCTCCGTGTATAATATTTATAGATGAAATTGACGCAGTTGGTAGAAGCAGAGGAGCTGGCCTAGGTGGTGGAAATGATGAAAGAGAACAAACCCTCAATCAGCTTCTTGTTGAAATGGATGGTTTTGATACGAATGAAGGTATAATTTTAATTGCTGCAACAAACAGACCTGATGTCTTAGATCCTGCTTTATTAAGACCCGGAAGATTTGATAGACAAGTCGTTGTTGGAAATCCAGATATAATTGGAAGAGAAGCGATATTAAAAGTTCATGTTAAAAAAATTAATACTGGTCCAGATGTTAAGCTAAGAACCATCGCAAGAGGCACACCGGGATTTTCGGGTGCAGACTTGGCTAACTTAATAAATGAATCAGCTCTTTTAGCAGCTAGAAAAAATAAAAGAGTAGTTACAATGTCAGATATAGAAGAAGCAAAAGATAAAGTTATGATGGGAGCTGAAAGAAGATCTATGGTAATGAGCGAAGATGAAAAAAAGCTAACTGCTTATCACGAAGGTGGTCACGCAATTGTAGCTCTTAATGAAAAAGCTTCAGACCCGATACATAAAGCTACAATTATACCAAGAGGTCGAGCTCTTGGCATGGTCATGAGACTTCCAGAGAGAGACCAATTGTCAATTTCCAGAGAAAAAATGCATTCAGATATTGCTGTAGCGATGGGAGGAAGAATCGCTGAAGAATTAATTTTTGGTCACGATAAAGTAACTTCAGGCGCATCTTCAGACATAGATATGGTGACTAAAATGGCAAAAAATATGGTTACTAAATACGGTATGAGCAAAGAGTTAGGAACCATTGCTTATGGGGAAAACGAAGAAGAGGTTTTTTTGGGAAGATCAGTCACAAAACAGCAAAATATGTCGGAAGAGACAGCAAAGAAGGTCGACTTTGAAGTTAAAAAAATAGTTGATAAGGGTTATGAGAGAGCAAAAAATATTCTAACTGATAAAATTGACGATCTGCATAAAATTGCAAAAGCTTTACTTATATATGAGACATTAAGTGGAGATGAAATAAGAGACTTAATTTTAAAGGACATTAAACCTTCAAGATCTTTTAATGATGACAAAGAAGAAGATAACAAGGAAACTTCAGCATTAGACACCATTGGTCTAAAACCAAAACCTGCCATCTAATCTATAGTAATGAGGAAATATTACACAAGACCGTGTAATTTTTATTATGGATATGCTGCTAAAAAATTAATTCAAAAAAACAAGGCTTTACCGCTAAATGACAGGAGAGATATAGCTTTTGATACTATCGAAATACTATCTAGGGAGAAAAAAGGAGTAAAAAGTAAGTTAGTTAATATTAAAGAAATAAAAAACTTAAACAATAAATTCTTTATTGTGAAGCAAGATTTAAAAAAAATAATAAAAAAAAGAAAAAATTTTCTAAAACATGTAAATTTTACTAAACCTTCTATAATGGGCATACTTAATTTGACACCAGATAGTTTTTCTGATGGTGGAAAATTCAATAAGAAAAACAAATCTGTATCTCAAATTAAAAAAATGATTGACTCAGGCGCCAGTATTATTGATGTAGGGGGAGAGTCTACTAGACCAGGCTCAAAAACTATTAATCCAAGAATTGAATGGAGAAGGTTAAGCGGAGTCGTAAAAAATTTCAAAAAAAATTTTAAGAAAATAAATCTTTCGGTCGACACAAGAAAATTAGAAATAATGAGGAAAAGCTTAAAGTATAAAACTGATTTGATAAATGATGTCTCAGGTTTTAATTATGATAAAGAGTCTATGAGCTTTATTAAAAAAAGTCATAAAGCAAAAGTTTTACATCATATGATAGGAACACCCAATACTATGCAAAATAATCCACGCTATAATAATGTATTGTTAGATGTTTATGATTACTTCGAAAAAAAATTAAAAAAGGTAGGAAGTATGAATGTATTAATTGACCCAGGAATCGGCTTTGGTAAAACTTTGAAACATAATTTGACTTTAATTTCTAAGATTTCTTTGTTTCATAGTCTTGGACTACCAATTTTAGTAGGTACATCTAGAAAAAGATTTATTGGCCAGATATCAGATGTATACGACAGTAAAGAAAGAGCTGGCGGTACAATAGCATCGGTGTTGCATCTTCTTCTTCAAGGTGTTCAAGTTTTTAGAGTGCATAATGTTTTGGAGGTCAAACAAGCACTATTAGTTTTTGAGAAAATATTAAATGAGAAATAAATACTTTGGCACCGATGGAATAAGAGGAACTGTAAACCAGGGTATAATTACAGGTGAAAAATTTTTTAAATTTGGTCTAGCATCGGGAAATTATTTTAAAAATCAAAAAAAAACTAAACAAATTGCAATTATAGCTAAAGATACAAGGTTGTCCGGTTATACTTTAGAGCCCGCATTAGTCTCGGGATTAGTCTCTGGCGGTATGCATGTTTTTACACTTGGACCACTACCTACAAATGGATTAGCGATGTTGACCAAATCGATGAGAGCTAACATGGGTATCATGATAACGGCATCTCACAACCCTTATTATGATAATGGTCTAAAACTTTTTGGCCCAGATGGTATGAAATTATCTGATAAAATTGAGAAGAAAATTGAAAAATTAATAGATCAAAAAATTAACAAACAATTAACAAGTCCCAAATTATTAGGTAGAGTAAAAAGGTTAGAAGATGGAAATGAAAGATATATTCAAATATTAAAAAAAAATTTCCCGCAATCTTATAGTTTAAAAGGGACTAAAATTGTTTTAGATTGTGCTAATGGAGCTTCTTATAAAGCAGCCCCAAATTTACTTAAAAAATTAGGTGCGAAAGTAATTTCTTTATCAATAAAGCCTAATGGTCTTAATATAAATGATAAGTGTGGGTCGATGTATCCTTCTAAAATTAAAAAAGCTGTAAAAAAATATAAGGCAAATATAGGAATATCTTTTGATGGCGACGCGGATAGAATAATTATGTGTGATGAAAAAGGCAAAATAATTGACGGAGATCAAATTATCGCAATGATTGCTAAAAGATGGAAAACAAAAGAAATTCTTAAAGGAGGTGTCATAGGCACATTAATGTCAAATCTTGGATTAGAAAATTTTTTGAAAAAAGAAAAAATTAATTTTAGACGTGCAAAAGTTGGCGATAGGTATGTAAAAGAGAAAATGAAAAAATTTCATTATAATCTAGGTGGAGAACAATCAGGTCACATAATTTTGGGCAAATTTGCGACAACTGGGGATGGATTATTAGTTGCGCTAGAAGTTTTATTTTCTCTGAGAAAAGGCAAAAAAGCCAGTGAAACTCTTAATGTATTTAAACCTTTTCCACAAAAGCTTGAAAATATTATTGTTAAGAATAAGGATATTATAAATCATAAAATTTGCATAAAAGCAGTAAAAAAAGCTAATTCATTAATGAAAAATAAGGGAAGAATTTTAGTTAGAAAATCTGGCACGGAGCCAAAAATAAGAATTATGGCTGAGTCGAATAACAAAAATTTGATTACGAAATGTATTAGTATAGTTAAAAAAAGCATTAAACAAATTGAAACCAAAAACTAAAATTTTAATCATAGCAGGATCCGACTCATCTGGCGGAGCAGGCATTCAGGCCGATATCAAAACAGTAACTTCATTAGGAGGATATGCTATGACAGCTTTAACAGCTATTACAGCACAAAATACTACAGGTGTTTTATCTATAAGCTCTGTTTCGGCTAATGATGTATCTAGGCAAATATTATTTACATGCAAAGACATAAGGCCTGATGCTATAAAGATTGGTATGCTTCACTCAATTCCAATCATTGATAACGTGGCTAAATCTCTTAGAAAAATCAAGCTAAAAAAAATTATCCTAGACCCTGTAATGGTAGCAAAAGGTGGCCATAAACTTATTACCTCAAAAGCTATAAGGAGACTTAAAAAAAAATTATTTGGATTAGTTACGCTTATAACACCCAATATTCCAGAGGCAGAAGTTTTATCAAGTAGTAAAATAAACACAATAGATGACATGATATTAGCTGCTAGAAGAATAAAAAATTTAGGCGTTGATAATGTTCTTATTAAAGGAGGACATTTGCAATCAAATGAAATGTACGATATTTTACTTAGTAAAAATAAAATAAAAATTTTTAAAAATAGAAAAATAAAATCATTAAATACTCATGGTACTGGTTGCACATTATCTAGTGCAATTTCAACATATATGGGCTGTGGAAAAACTATAGAAAAATCTTGTGAGCTCGGTATTAAGTATGTAAATCAAGCTATAAGATCAAAAATTAATTATGGAAAAGGTAGAGGGCCAATTAATCATCTAGTTTCAATAAGTCTAAGAAAGGATTATTAGCATGAAAAATGTAGTAGTAGTAGGGTCTCAGTGGGGAGATGAGGGCAAAGGAAAAATTGTTGATTGGCTCTCTGAACAAGCTGATGTTGTAGTCCGATTCCAAGGCGGGCATAATGCCGGTCATACCTTAGTAATTGATGGAAAAACTTACAAGTTAAAACTGCTTCCATCTGGAATTGTTCGTTCAAATAAAATTTCAATAATAGGCAATGGAGTTGTTGTTGACCCATGGGCATTACTTGATGAGATAAAAGATATTAAAAATAAAGGAATATTGGTCAATGAAAACAATTTAATTCTCTCAGAATCTGCAACTCTCATTTTACCATTCCACAAAGAAATGGATCAAATAAGAGAAGATAAAGCTGGAAAAAATAAAATTGGAACTACTAGAAGAGGAATAGGTCCAGCTTATGAAGACAAGGTTGGCAGAAGATCAATTAGAGTCATGGATCTTAGGTCTGAGAATAATCTAAATAAAAGACTTGATGAAGTTTTAAATCATCATAATGCAATAAGAAAAGGCCTAGGTAAAACCGTTTATAAAAAAGAAAATTTAAAAAAAGACTTACTTAAGATAGCACCGCAAATATTGAATTACGCTAAACCAACTTGGAAAGTTATTGATGAATACCACAAACTAAAGAAAAAAATATTGTTTGAAGGAGCGCAAGGAATTTTGTTAGATGTCGATCATGGTACATATCCATACGTAACGTCCTCAAATACAGTTGCTGGCTCAGCTGCAACTGGATCAGGCTGTGGCCTAAACTTAATAGGTTATGTCCTAGGAATTACAAAGGCTTACACCACAAGAGTTGGGGAAGGTCCTTTTCCTACAGAATTAAATGATAATGTTGGAGAATTAATAGGAAAAAGAGGTCATGAATTTGGCACAGTAACTAATAGACAGAGACGTTGCGGATGGTTCGACGCTGTTCTTGTAAAACAAACATGTAAAATTTCGGGCATAACAGGAATAGCTTTAACGAAACTTGATGTATTAGATAAACTTGATGAAATTAAAATGTGCGTCGGTTACAAGCTTAATGGAAAATCAATTGATTATTTACCCGCAGCTGTAGAGGATCAAATAAAAGTTAAGCCAGTTTATCAAACGTTTAAAGGATGGAATATGAGTACCAGGGGAGTAAGAAATATTGAAAAATTACCATCTGAAGCAAAAATTTATATTCAAGCAATAGAGAAATTTATTGAAGTGAAAATTTCTAGTATTTCCACAAGCCCAGAGAGAAAAGACACTATTCTAATTGAAGATCCTTTTAAATAATTAATTAGAAGGAAGAAGATTTTCTGACTTACTTGAATTAATCATAGCTTTTTGAAGTTTTTCAAAAGCTTTAGTTTCTATTTGCCTTATTCGTTCTCTACTTATTTTGTATTTTTTACTTAATTCATCTAAAGTTCTAGGCTCTTCTGTTAATCTCCTAGCCTCAAGAATCTCTTTTTCTCTTTCAGATAAAATTCCTATAGATTTGTACAGCAATTTTTTCTTGTCCTCATAATCTTGTTTTTGCGATGTTGTAAACTCTTGATCTAACCGTTCATCAACTAACCAATCTTGCCATTCAGAACCCTCACCATCTTTAATTGGATCATTCAAGGATTTTTCCTGACCCATCATTCTTCTATTCATATTAATCACTTCATTCTTATCAACATCTAACCTTTTTGAAATTTCATTCACATGAATTTCTTTTAAGTCACCTTCCTCATTAGGTGCAATTTGATTTTTAATCTTCTTGAGATTAAAAAATAATTTTTTTTGAGCAGTTGTGGTTCCCATTTTTACTAAGCTCCAAGACCTAAGCACATACTCTTGTATAGCTGCTTTTATCCACCACATAGCATAAGTAGCTAAACGGAAACCTTTGTCCGGATCAAATTTTTTTACTGCTTGCATTAGACCTATATTTCCCTCAGAAATTATTTCATTCATTGGTAGGCCATAACCCCTGTAGCCCATTGCAATTTTAGCGACCAATCTTAAGTGACTAGTAACTAATTTATGAGCTGATTTCAAATTCCCATTCTCTTTCCAATTTTTAGCTAACATGTATTCCTCTTCAGCATCTAGCATAGGAAATTTTTTAATTTGAGAAAGATAAATTGACAGTCCTCCCGACGAAGGAACTGGAAGATTACTTATTTTATTACTACCACTCATATGAAATGTTTACTCTTTGACAATACAACTTTCAATTGCTATTTTTTTCAAGAAAATTAAGTAGGTTTTTAAACTTATTTGGAGGTTCTATAATAAATTTCATAATTTTATTATTTTTTGGATGAGCAAAACCTAATGTCCCAGCATGTAGCATTTGACCTTTCAATTCTTGAATTTTTTTCTCTAATATATTGTTTATTTTTTTAAATTTTAATCTTTTTTTTCCGTAAACTTTATCCCCTATAATATTTGTTTGTTTATATTTCATATGAACTCGAATTTGATGTGTTCGACCTGTTTCAATTTTAAATTCTATTAAACTTATTTTTGGAATATCTTTATTTTGAAAAACTTTTAAAGTCTTATAGTTTGTCACTGCATGTTTTCCTTTACTTGAGCTCACACTCATTGTTTGTCTATTAAACTTATCTCTTGAAATTAAAGTTGAAATATTTCCATTTAAAGGTCTGATAACACCCCATATAAAAGCAAGATATTTTCGAATTATAGTATGTTTGCTAAATTGTTCAGATAAAAAATTGTGCGAAAAATTATTTTTAGCAATTACGATTAAACCACTTGTGTCTTTATCAAGCCTATGAATTATTCCTGGCCGTTCTGACCCACCTAAGTTCGACAATTTATTTCCAAACTTAAACATCAATCCATTCACCAATGTTCCATTTTTATTACCTGCACCTGGATGGACCACCATACCGGCTGGTTTGTTAACTACAATTAAGTCGTTATCTTCATAAACAATATCAAGATCTATTTTTTCAGGGATAATCTTATTTTTTTGAGTCGGTTGCTCTGTAATGATAATTATATCTCCCTCTTTGACTTTTTTAGAGGCAGAAGCCAATTTTTTTTGATTTAAAAATATACAACCTAAATTAATAAGCTTTTTTATATAGGATCTACTGTTAAGGTTCATTTTTGATTTAAGAAACAAATCAATCCTTTTATCAATAAAATCATTACCTA
Organism: uncultured Pelagibacteraceae bacterium; assembly: GCA_902563575.1. Taxonomy (GTDB): domain Bacteria; phylum Pseudomonadota; class Alphaproteobacteria; order Pelagibacterales; family Pelagibacteraceae; genus Pelagilacustribacter. The sequence continues at coordinate 253,260 of CACEXV010000001.1, read as the reverse complement.
CGTAATATTGTGTTGTTTTATTATTCATTTTAAATTAATTATAATCATATGCGCTTGTAGCTCAACTGGATAGAGCGTCTGACTTCGGATCAGAAGGTTGAGGGTTCGACTCCTTCCGGGCGCACCAATTTTTAAATGATCCAATTTTTAAATCTTTCTTTATTACTAGAAATATAGCTTGGAAATGTGTCGTCAATTTTAATTGGCTTATAATTAAAATTTCTTCCAAAAATATCCTCTTTATCATAAATTCTTTTTTTTATATTTTCTATATTGGTAAATTTTTCTTTATTATGTTCTTGGTGAACATAAGACTTTATTTTTAAAGAAATATTTTCTGGACTTTTTAAAAAACTGAAATGCCATCCACCGTCATAAATTAATTGTGGTTGCTTTGGTTTATAAAATTTCCAAAATGGTCTTTTCTTGATTTTAATATTTCTTAGCCATTGAGGAGATTTCAAGTTTCTTTTTTTACAAATCTTAGTGCCTGGCCAAGATTTTAAATCCATGTTTAATAAATTTATTTTTGATTGAAAATTCATTTGCATAAAACATCCATAATTATAATTTGAGTCAAAATCTTTTATTCTTTTAGGATTAGGTATTTCATCTATATCTGATATCATTATCATATCTTCGTCGGAGCAATCTGAATAACCAACCTCCAACCTGTTTCGCTGGGCATTTTCCCTATGCCATTCTGGTCTCCAATTTTTTTTAAAAAAACTTACTTGTTCAGGTAAATTTTGGTCTACTATATAATGAATTTTATTTTCAAATTTCTTAAAGTTTTTTTTGTTAAAATTTAATTTTTTTTGATTACCCGCATGATCAGTAGTGGCCTCAACAATCACAAACCTATCAACAATGTCGTTTAAAGTGTTTAACCTAATATCCAGAACTAAATCTTCATCAAAATACATGAAACAATCTATTAATTTCATTATTCTCCCATATTTATTAGTGTTCCTCTTTCTCTAGCTCCAAAATAAGCAATATAGAAAATTATAACACCTAAAACAAAGTAAATTAATGAAATTATAAACGCGGTAAATATTGATGAGATTATAAATGTATCATTAATTAAAATGTTTCTCATTTCTTCAAAAATATGGACAAGAGGCAAGCCATTTGCCAAAAATTGTAACCAATCAGGTAGTATATCTATAGGGTAATATATACACCCTAAAGGCGCTAAAAAAAATAAACTCGCCCAAGCAATATTTTCAAATGAGGGACCAAATCTAATTAGTCCTGCGGTTACAATCAATCCTAGCGTAACCCCAAATAAATATAGACAAACTAAAAGAAAAATTAAAGGTGCTCCAATTTTAAAAATTGAAACACCAAATAATGGGATAGCAATTATTGCAGCCGGCACCATTCCGATTAAAGTTCTAATTATTGCAGTAAAAGTTAATGCAGCTATAATCTCGCTTATTTTAATAGGAGCTATAAATAGATTAGTAAAGTTCCTGCTCCAAATTTCTTCCAAAAACATCATATTGTAACTTATACTTGAACGGAATAAGAAGTCATAAAGAATAGCCGCGGAAAGTATTACACCGACTGTGTTGTTATAGTAACTAGAACTTAGTGTAAAAAATTTTGAAATAAAACCCCATAGAAAAATTTGTATAGTAGGCCAATATATTAAGTCTAAAATTCTAGGAAATGAACTTTTAATTAAATATATATGCCTCAAACTCAACGCGTAAATTTTATGCCATCTCATTGCTCCCCCTAGCAATTTTTAAGAAAGTTTCCTCTAAATTATTTCTTCCGTGCTTCTTTATTAAAAATTTACTGCTTCCTTTATCAACAATTTTACCCTCCTTGAGCATTAAAATATCACTACAAAGTCTCTCAACCTCCGACATATTATGAGATGCCAGTAAAATAGTTACTTTATTTATTTTTTTATAAGTATCAATATAACTCCTTACAAAGTCCCCGATATCTGGATCTAAACTTGCAGTCGGTTCATCAAGTAAGAGCAATCTTGGTTTATTTAATAAAGATTTTGCTAAAGAGACCCTATTTTTTTGTCCTGAAGATAATTCACCAGTTTTCTTTTCTAAAAAATTTCTTAAATCTAAATCTTGAGCAATTTCGATAATTCTTTTTTCCAAATTTTCGATACCGTACAGTTTGCCAAATACCTCTAGGTTTTGTCTGACGGTCAGTCTTTTTGGTAGCTCAATGTACGGCGACGCGAAGTTAACCTTTTCTAAAATTTTTACTCTTTCTACTCTATTTATGTCCTGATCATCTATCTTTATCATACCCGATGAAGGCTTAATCAAACCTAACATCATACCAATAGTCGTAGTTTTTCCGCAGCCATTAGGACCAAGCAAACCTATTGTTTCATTTTCAGGAATAACGAAACTAATATTGTTTACTGCATATTTATTACCAAATTTTTTTTTTAAATTAATTGCCTCAATTTTCATTTTATAGCAGCCCTTTTCAATCTATCATTAATTGCTATGCCGAGTTTTTTATTTGGAATTTTCATGACACAAATTTTCTTGTAATTTAATTTTTTAACTTTTCTTAGAGTTTTATATAAATTTTTAGCAGCTTCACTTAAATTAGCATCTAAACTTAAGCTAAAAGTATCTTTATCATTTTTTCTCATCTTTCCAAGGACAATAAAAGCACATCCCTTAAGTTTCTTTTTTACATTCAAAACCACTGGTATTCCCGGGGAGTAATGTCTGCCCAAGTTACCTGGAGATTTAATTATCTTCGTCCCACGTGAAAAAGATACTTTTTTTCCAATTATTTTATTTATATCAATTGAATTTATAGCACCAGGTCTTAGAATTTTATTTTTATCGGTTACGTCAACTACAGTTGACTCAACTCCAACTCTAGATCGACCTCCATTAACGACCTTAATTCTATTTTTGAATTCATCTATCACATCTTTTGGTGAAGTTGGACTTACACCGCCAGACAAATTAGCACTCGGCATCGCTAATGGAAATTTCAATTTTTTCAACAATATTCTAATTTTTTTATGTTTTGGAAATCTTACTGCGACTGTATCTAGTTTTGAGTATGCATAACTTGAAATTCTTGAGTTTTTTTTTCTTTTAACAATAAACGTTATAGGGCCTGGGCAAAATTTCTTATAAAGTTTTAAGAAATTTTTATCATAGTGAAAGTCATTTCCAGCTTTACTTAAATCATAATAGTGTACAATTAGAGGATTTTTTTTTGGCCTTCTTTTTATTTTGTAGATCTTTTTGACTGCAGAATTAGAGTAAGCATTACCAGCTAACCCGTACACAGTTTCAGTAGGCAAAGCAATTATTTGACCCTTTGTTAAAATCTTCTCAATTTTCGTCAGAGATTTTCTGTTCATTTCGATTATATTTGAATAGATATTTCTCATAATGTAACTATTATATATTTATGAATAGTGAAAAAAATTCAAAAGACATTAACAGTAAATCAATACGAGAAACTAAAGAAGAAATCAATAAAATCTTGCAAAAACTTGAAAATGAAAACACAAATTTAAGAGAGACGACAAATGATTACGACAGACTACTTAAATTAAATAAACATATGGATGATTTGTTTAAAAAAAGATTAAAACAGATATCAAAAAATTCAAAAAAATAGATGCAATTAAAATTATTTAACGCTAATGCAAAACAAATTAATCTTTTTTTAAAAAGATACTTAAATAAACAACATCAAACAAATCTTCTTGCACCCATGAGATACGGCGTCTTATTTGGAGGGAAGAAGATTAGATCTTCAATAATATTCGGTGTAGGAAAACTTTATGGCATTTCAAAATCAAAATTAAAACCCATTTGTGGAGCTGTTGAATGTATACATTCTTATTCTTTAATTCATGACGATTTACCTTGCATGGATGATGATAAAACGCGAAGAGGAAAACCTTCAACTCACATAAAATTTGGTGAAGCTAACGCTGTACTGGCAGGTAATTCTTTATTAACTTTAGGCTTTGAGATGATTTCAGGCAATGATTTCATAGTAAATTCTAAAATTAAAAATTTATTAATTAAAGAATTGGCTTTTTGCGCTGGACACTCAGGTATAGCTGGTGGTCAAGAACTAGACTTAAGATACGAAAAAAAGAATATTAGTCTAAATAAAGTAATTGAAATGCAAAGAAAAAAAACTGGCAAACTTTTTAATTTTTGTTGTTATGCGCCAACATTATTAGCAAATAAAAAGAAATCAGAGCTAAAATTAATGTCAAAGTTTGGAGAGGACATTGGTCTTTTATTTCAAATTACCGATGATTTATTAGATAGAAAGGGGAAAAAGAAAAAGATCGGAAAATCGACAGGAAAAGATAAAAAAAAAGGTAAATCCACTTTAATTAGTTTATTGGGTGTTAATAATACAATTAAATTCGCCAAAGAATTAAGAATAAAAATATTGAGAAAACTAAAAAAACATGGAAAGAAAGCTAATGAATTAGAAAAAACAATAAATTTTGTATTTGAGAGAAATTTTTAAAATGAACTTATTAAAAAATATTAATTATCCAGAAGATTTAAGAAAACTTAAAAAAAATCAGCTACAGCAACTATCAGAAGAACTGAGGGAAGAATTAATTGATGTTGTTTCAGAAACCGGAGGTCATCTCGGTGCAGGGCTAGGCGTTATAGAATTGACGGTCGCCTTGCATTATGTATTCAACACGCCTAACGATAAACTGGTTTGGGATGTGAGTCATCAATGCTACCCCCATAAAATATTAACTGGTAGAAAAAATGAAATTAGATCACTAAGAAAAGGCAATGGTTTATCCGGCTTCACCAAAAGAACAGAGAGTGAGTATGATCCTTTTGGTGCTGCACATAGTTCAACTTCAATTTCTTCAACTTTAGGAATGGCTGTTGCAAAAAAACTATCAAATGACAAGAATGATGTTGTTGCAGTAATTGGAGACGGAGCAATGAGTGCTGGAATGGCTTATGAAGCAATGAATAATGCTGGGGCACTAAAGTCAAAATTAATTGTAATTTTAAATGATAATGACATGTCAATTGCTAAGCCAGTTGGTGCTATGAGTAAATATTTATCTAAACTTCTTTCAGGAAAACTTTACTTCAGTTTTAGGGAAACTATTAAAATGATTATCTCATCTTTTTCAAAAAGATTTAGTAAAAAAGCTGCTAAAGCAGAAGATATACTGAGAGGTATTGTTCAAGGGGGAACATTATTCAGTGAGCTTGGATTTTATTATATAGGTCCAGTAGATGGCCATGACATTGATCACCTGGTCCAAATTCTAGAAAATGTTAAATATTCCTCTCATCAAGGACCAATATTAATTCATGCAATAACCAAAAAAGGGAAAGGTTATAAGCCGGCTGAGGACTCAGGAGATAAATATCACGGTGTTTCAAAATTTAATGTATCTACAGGTATTCAAAGCAGCTCAAAATCTTCCACACCTTCCTATACCAAGGTTTTTGCTGAAACTTTAATTAAGCATGCAGAAAAAGATACAAAAATTATAGGTATTACAGGCGCAATGCCATCTGGAACAGGCCTTAACCTTTTTGAGAAAAAATTTCCTAATAGAATGTTTGATGTCGGAATAGCAGAGCAACATGCAGTGACTTTTGCAGCTGGTTTAACAACGGAGGGTTATAAACCATTTGCAGCAATATATTCTACTTTTTTACAAAGAGCTTACGATCAAGTTGTTCATGATGTAGCTCTTCAGTCTCTACCAGTTAGATTTGCGATAGACAGAGCTGGGCTAGTGGGTGCAGATGGACCAACACACGCTGGTTCATTTGACATAACATATTTAGCCACACTACCGAATTTTATTGTAATGGCCGCTAGTGACGAGTCAGAATTAGTAAAAATGATAAATACCTCAGTAACAATTAATGATAGACCATCTGCCTTTCGCTATCCTAGAGGTAACGGAATTGGAATGAAATTACCAGGAATAAACGAGACATTGGAAATAGGTAAGGGCAGAATTATTAAAAATGGAAAAAAAATAGCATTAATCAATTTTGGGGCAAGATTACAAGAGTGTATAAAAGCATCTGAAGAATTGCAAAAAAAAGGTATCGACATCACCATTATAGACGCGCGGTTTGCAAAACCATTAGATGAAAAATTAATTTTAGAAACTGCGGTAAGCCATGAGGCGGTTATAACTATAGAAGAAGGTTCCATAGGAGGTTTCGGATCTCATGTAATGCAATTATTATCCGATCGTGGTATCTTTGATAATGGTTTAAAATTTAGATCAATGACATTACCTGACTTATTCATTGATCAAGATACTCCTTATAACATGTATGAAAAAGCCGGCTTAAATTGCAAATCAATAATTAATAAGATTGAGGAAACATTAAGTTCAAAAATTGTTTTTGCAAAAAATAAGAATATCTAAAAATCTATCCGCATTGAGCTCTATTCATCAAGTAGTGATCTAATAGAACACAGGATAACATAGCCTCTCCAATCGGAACTGCTCTAATTCCCACGCAAGGGTCATGACGACCTTTGACCGAAATAGAAGTATTTTTCCCCTTTTTGTCAATTGTTTCTCTTTTACTTAAAATGGAAGAGGTAGGTTTTACCGCAAATGAGGCTACTATTCCTTGACCAGTTGAAATTCCGCCTAAAATTCCACCAGCATTATTTGATTTAAATTTTATTTTTCCTGATAATTTTCTTATTTCATCGGAATTCTCTTCTCCACTTAAGTAAGCGGCTGACATACCTGCTCCAATGTTTACACCTTTAACTGCGTTAATACTCATAAGCGCTGCAGCTATATCTGTATCTAGCTTGGAATATATTGGAGCGCCTAATCCTACCGGTACTCCTGATGCTCTTAATTCTATAATGGCACCACAAGAAGAACCAGCCTTTCTTACCGCTAGTAAATATTTTTCCCAAAGTTTTACTGATTTTTTGTCCGGGCAGAAAAAAGGATTTTTTCTAATTTCTTTATTATTCCAATTATTTTTATTGCAAGACATTAATCCTAGTTGAGTAACTGCTCCGATTACGTTAAATTTTGAACCAATAAGATTTTTCAAAACAATCCTTGCAACTGCTCCAGCGGCAACTCTACTAGCAGTCTCTCTGGCAGATTGTCTTCCGCCACCCCTAAAGTCTCGAATACCGTATTTTTTGAAATAAGTAAAATCAGCATGTCCAGGTCTAAATTTTTCTTTAATCGACTCGTAATCTCTTGATCTTTTATCCTCATTATGGATTATAATTGAAATTGGTGTACCAGTTGTCCTTCCATTAAATACTCCAGACAATATATGAATTTTGTCACTTTCTTTCCTCTGTGTTGTAAACTTTGACTGACCCGGTCTTCTTCTATCCATATCCGACTGTATATCTCTCTCAGATAGTAAAATATTGGGAGGACAACCGTCAATTACACAGCCAATTGCAGGCCCATGGGACTCCCCCCATGTGGTAAAACGAAATATTTTTCCAAAAGTATTAAAAGACATAAATATTTATTGTATAGATTATTTTACAGAATATATGAATCAAAAAAATGGCAAAAATAGCCTGGGTATCGATAAATGTTTCGAGGAAACGAACAACCCTATCGAATTATTTGAAAAGTGGTTTGAAAAAGCTAAGGAACATGAGATTAACGATCCAAATGCGTTAGCTCTTGGTACGTCAAATCATGAGAATCAACCAAATGTTAGAATGGTGCTTTTAAAAGGATTGAGTTCAAAAGGATTTGTATTTTATACAAATTTTAAAAGCAAAAAAGGAAAAGAAATTGAAATAAATAAAAAAGCCTCAATGTGCTTTCACTGGAAAAGCTTGAGAAGACAAGTTAGGATTTTAGGTAATTTGGAAAAAGTAGATGATAAAGAAGCTGATGAATATTACAACTCAAGACCATATGCTAATAGAATTGGGGCATGGGCCTCTTCACAGTCCGAGGTATTAAAAAAAAGAGAACTTTTCTTAAAGAATATAAAAGATTTTGAAAAAAAATATCCAGACAAAAATAAGGTTCCCAGACCTCCTCATTGGTCTGGTTGGAGACTAACTCCAAATCAAATAGAATTTTGGCTCGATGGAGAAGGCCGTATTCATGAAAGGTTATTGTACAACCGCTCAGGTAAAAATTGGACCAAAATACTTCTTTACCCCTAATATTTTCTATTTAGGCTAAATTTTGTTAGACTTTGTAAAATTCTTTTTTCTTCACTATCTTCAAAGATGCTAAGTGCATCTTTAGACACATTTACAAAATATTCAGCTCTTTTAAAACTTTCCTCTACTGCGTTATATTTATTTATTAATTTAATAATCTTTTTAAAATCTTCTGAGGTTCTTTTATCCTTTTTAAACACTTCTATTAAGTATTCCCTCTCCAAAGCTGATGATCTTTGGTATAAAATTATTAATGGTAAAGTTGTTTTACCCTCATAAAAATCTTTACCAATTTCTTTGCCAAAAATAATTTTTTCAGAATGGTAGTCTAAAGCATCATCAGCTATTTGAAAAGCCAATCCAAGATTTTTGCCATAAGACTCAAGAAGATTTTTCTCCTTATTATTTGACCCCGCTAAACAAGCTCCCGTCCTTGTCGCTGCAGCAAAAAGAGAGGCAGTTTTTAAATTTATAATTTTTAGGTAATCTTCCTCAATCAAATCTGCCTCACCTTTATGTTGTAGTTGTAAAACTTCACCTTGTGCAATTTTTGCTGATGTTGAAGAAAGTAATTTCAATATTTCAATATCTCCATCTTCAACCATTATTTCAAAACATCTGCTCAAAAGATAATCTCCAACCAAAATAGATGATTGGTTTCCCCAAATTGCATTTGGCGTTTTAAATCCTCTTCTTATATCGCTATTGTCAATGACATCATCATGAAGTAAGGTTGCTGCGTGTATTAATTCAACACAAGCTGATAAATTTATATCTCTATTTCCAAGCTCGTATCCTAATAATTTTGAGGAACCTAGGGTAAGCAAAGCTCTTATTCTTTTTCCCCCAGAACTAAGATGATGATCGGTCATTTTTTTTATTAAACTAACCTTGCTAACCAGTCTTTTTTGAATAACCTCCTCAACTTTTATCAATTTATGATCCACAAGATTTTTTAACTCAAGATAAGATGAGTTTACTGTTTTTTTCAAAGGTATAACTGAGCCCATTAAATGCTTATAAATGATTTTTTTTATAAAAAATTTTTTTAATCTAACCCTGATGACGCACCTTCAATGCAACCAAGAGTAGCGTAATAAATATTTCAATTATTTAAATCTATTGATATAAAAGGAAAGTAAGATAAATCGTATATATGTTCTCTATTTTTAAAAAAAAAATTATCGTACCCCATGTTAGATTAACAGGTGTGATCGGTTCAGTTGGTAAATTTAAACAAGGTATAGATTTAGCTGGTCAACAAGAGATTTTAAAAAAAGCTTTTGCGTATAAAAAGAATAAGAATGTGGCGATATCTATCAATTCCCCAGGAGGATCTCCAGTTCAATCTCATCTAATTTACAGTTATATCAGGCAATTAGCAAAAAAACATAAAACTAAAGTTTACATTTTTGCAGAGGATGTGGCAGCTTCAGGCGGTTACTTCATTGCTTGTGCGGGAGATGAAATTTATGCAAACTCAAGCTCAATAGTTGGATCAATTGGAGTAATTTCGGCTTCTTTTGGCTTCAAAGATCTAATAAAAAAAATTGGAATAGATCGAAGGATATATACAGCAGGTAAAAACAAAAGTACTTTAGATCCTTTTGTAGATGAAAAAGAAGATGATGTAACGAGAATAAAAAAGATACAAACCGACTTACATGCAAATTTTATTGAAATTGTTAAAAATAGCAGAGGTGAAAAATTAATTGACCCAGAAAAAAATAATACTTTTACAGGGGAATTTTGGTCTGGTGAAGCTGCAAAAAAAATCGGCCTTATCGATGGTATAGGAAATGCAGATCAGATACTTAGACAAAAATTTGGAGAAAATGTGATTATAAAAAAATTCGAGAAGCAGAAAGGTTTTTTTGCTAAAAAACTTTCGTCATCAATGGACAACACTTTAGACAGTTTATTAGACAATATTTATGAAAGAAGCATTTGGCAAAAATTTGGTTTGTAAATGCCGAAGATGAAAACAAAAAATAAAAAAAATTTGTCATTCCAAGATATAGTTATTAATTTGCAAAAATACTGGAGTAAACAAGGGTGTATAATTTTACAACCTTATGATATTGAGGTTGGGGCCGGGACATTTCACCCAGCAACTACCTTAAGATCACTTGGATCAAGAAGTTGGAAGGCAGCTTATGTACAACCCTCTCGTAGACCAACAGATGGTAGGTACGGAGAAAATCCAAATAGATTACAACATTACTATCAGTACCAAGTTATTATCAAACCTTCTCCAGATAAGATAAAACAAATGTATCTTAAGAGTCTGGAGTCTATAGGTATAAATGTTAAGTCGCACGATATACGATTTGTTGAGGATGACTGGGAAAGTCCGACATTAGGTGCTTCTGGATTAGGTTGGGAGGTTTGGTGTGATGGTATGGAAATAACACAATTTACTTATTTTCAACAAATGGCGGGTGTTGAGTGCAAACCTGTGCCAGTAGAACTAACATATGGCCTAGAAAGAATTTGTATGTTTGTCCAAAAAAAAAATAATGTGTTTGATATCGAATGGAACAACGAGGGCGTAACTTATAAGGATGTCTTTCATTTAGCAGAGAAAGAATATTCATCGTATAATTTTGAATATGCTGATACGAAAATATTGTTTGATAATTTTAATAACGCTGAAAAGGAGTGTAAATCACTTTTGGAAAAAGATTTAGCTTTACCTGCATACGATCAATGTTTAAAGGCAAGTCATATTTTTAACCTTTTAGATGCGAGAGGTGTAATCGCGGTTGCTGAGAGAACAGGTTATATTAATCGTATTAGGGATTTAGCTAAGGGATCTGGTTCAATATGGCTAAAAAAAAATGGCTAATTTATGAGCGAACTCCTTGTCGAATTTTATAGTGAAGAGATACCATCAAACTTACAATCAGATGTAAGAAAACAAATAAATGAGAGGTTAAAAGACTCTCTAAAAAAAGAAAAGATCATATTTAAAAATATATTCGTATATTCTTGTCCAACAAGATTAACCATTTTGATAAAAGATATTAAAGATAAAGTGAAAATTCCTGCTAGAGAGATAAGAGGACCAAAAGTAGGTGTAATAGACGATGTTTTAAACAACTTTATGCGTGCTAATAATATCAATAAAGCTCAAATTTTTAAAAAACATACAGAAAAGGGAGATTTTCATTTTTTTAAAAAAGACTCCGCTATTTTTGATGCTAAGGATCTTTTAATAAAAGAGCTATTAAACATTATATCATCCTTAAGATGGAAAAAATCAATGAGATGGTCAAATAACGACCTTCATTGGGGAAGGCCGTTAAGGTCCATTATGGCAATTTATAATGGTAAAATTCTTAAATTTACTTACGGCCACTTAAATTCAAAAGATTTTACTATTATAGAGGAAAATTCTATTGAGAAATCAAAAAAAATTCATTCTTTTGAGGAATATGACAAATTTCTTTCTGACAATAATATAGTTCTGGATCAAGAAAAAAGAAAAAAAAGATTTTTGGATAAATTTGAAAAAATTTGCAAATCCCATAAGTATAAACTAAATTTTAAGACATCATTAATAGAGGAGGTTAATAATTTAGTAGATAACCCTAATGTTTTACATTTAAGTTTTCATAAAAAATATTTAGAATTACCTAATGAAATAATTATATCAACTTTAGAGAGTCACCAGAGGTACTTTCCATTATTTAATGAAAAAAATGAATTAACCAATAATTTTTTTGTTGTGTCCAATAAAGTTGATAAAAGCAATCTTATTAAAGACGGAAATCGCAGGGTTGTGGATGCGCGACTTTCTGATGCAAGGTTTTTTTGGGATAAAGACAAGTCTAAAAATCTAATTAAACAAATATCAAATTTGAAAAAAGTTACATTTTACGACAAATTAGGTACAATTTTTGATAAAACCCAAAGATTAAGAAAACTTTGTGCGTGGGTATCAGATGAAATAAATATTAATAAAGAAAAAGTCGAAATTGCAGCATCTATTTGTAAGTCAGACTTGTGTTCAGACTTAGTAAATGAATATCCAGACTTACAAGGTGTAATGGGTAAATATTTTGCTTTAGCTCAGGGATTTGAAAGCGATATATCAAACGCTATTAGCGACCATTATTTACCAATCGGAAACGATTCACAATTACCCAAAAAACCAATTAGCTATACAGTTTCAATTGTTGACAAACTGGATACAATAATTGGATTTTTTATGATTAATGAAAAACCAACAGGCTCTAAAGATCCGTTTGCCTTAAGACGATCTGCAATAGGGCTTCTTAAAACGGTAATTGAAAATAAGATTAATTTAAAAATAGGCGATTTAATTAGCTATAATATTAAGTTATATGAGGAACAAAAAGTAACAAATGAAAATAAAAACACTGAAGTTGAAATCTTAAGTTTCTTAAGAGAGAGAGTAAAAAATATTTTTAAAGACAAAAAGATCAAAAATGACATAATAGATGCATCTATAAGCTCTCATTCTAATGGTAATTTTTATGAGCTTTATAAAAAGAATCTAATCATGAACAAGTATATTAATAAAGAGATAGGAAAAAATGTGGTCAGCTCGTATAAAAGAGCTTTCAATATTATTGAAAAAGAGGGTGATGAATTTAGCGGTCGACCTGATGCGGTATTATTTAGAAAAAAAGAGGAAAACAGTTTATTCGAAAAATTAAATGAGATAAGAAAAAGTATTACAGTAAACGAGGACAACAAAGATTTTGAAAAGTTATTGGTAAATCTATCTGAAACAAAAATAGTAACTGACAGTTTTTTTGATAATGTAGTTGTAAACGATAAAAATATTGATATTAAAAACAATAGACTTGAATTACTCAAAATGTTTTGTAATACTTTTAATACTTTTATTAATTTTTCTAAATTAGAGGGCATCTCGTGAAACAGCATATATTCAGTTTTGATGATAAAAAAATTAATAAGCTAAAATATAAAAAATTTACGTTAGGCGGAAAGGGAGCCAACCTATCTGAAATGGGAAGGTTAGGATTGCCAGTTCCACCAGGCTTCACAATCTCTACTGATGTTTGTAAGGAGTTTTATTCTAACAAAAAAAAATTACCATCTAAAATAATTAGTAATATCAAAAAAGAATTAAAAACTATTGAAAAAAAAACTTTCAAAAAATTTGGGGATTTAACAAATCCATTATTAGTTTCTGTTAGATCTGGAGCTAGAATTTCAATGCCCGGTATGATGGATACTATTTTAAATCTTGGCTTAAACGATAAGACTGTCGAAGCATTATCAAATAAAACAAAAAATGGAAGATTTGCGAAAGATAGTTATAGAAGATTTATACAAATGTATAGTAACGTGGTTCTAGGAATAGAAGGTCATTTTTTTGAGGAACTGATTGATAATTTTAAGTTAACCAAAGGTGTTTTGCTTGATACAGAATTAGATGAAAAGGATTGGGACGGATTAATTCAAAATTTTAAGGATTTAGTTAAAGAAAAAACTAATAAAAAATTTCCCCAAGATGTTAATGAGCAACTTTTGGGAGCAGTCAGTTCAGTGTTTTTATCTTGGAACAGTCAAAGAGCTAAAACATACCGGAGACTAAATCACATACCAAGCGAATGGGGCACTGCTGTTAATATACAAGCTATGGTATTTGGCAACATGGGAAATGATTGCGCAACGGGTGTTGCTTTCACTCGTGATCCCTCAACTGGTGAAAATTCTTTTTTTGGCGAATACTTAATAAATGCTCAGGGTGAAGATGTGGTAGCTGGAACAAGAACCCCACAATATATAACAAAGAAAGCAAGACTTAAAGCAGGTGAAAAACTCCCTTCCATGGAGGAAAGTATGCCCAAGATTTATAGAGAACTTAAAGAAATTTTTATAAAATTGGAAAGGCATTACAAAGATATGCAAGACATAGAGTTCACAGTTGAAAATAACAAACTTTGGATGCTGCAAACTAGGTCAGGAAAAAGAACTGCTAAAGCAGCCATCAAAATTGCAGTTGATATGGTACAAGAAAAATTGATAAGTAAAAAAGAGGCAGTGTTGAGAATTGATCCAAATACGCTAGATACTTTATTACATCCCACATTAGATGAAACAGTAAAAAAAAATGTTATTGCATCTGGGCTTCCCGCTTCACCTGGAGCAGCAAGTGGCAAAGTTGTGTTTTCAGCTGATGAGGCTGAAAGACTTAACGGATTAATGCAAAATACAATATTAGTAAGAGTTGAAACTTCACCAGAGGATATACACGGTATGCATGCAGCTAAAGGAATCCTTACCGCGAGAGGAGGAATGACCAGTCACGCAGCCGTAGTAGCAAGAGGTATGGGAAGACCATGTGTTTCTGGATCAAGTGAAATTACAATAGATTATGATCAAAAAATATTTAAAACTGGAGATGAGATAATTAAAGAAGGTGAAATAATTACCATTGACGGAAGCAGTGGAAAGGTGATGAAGGGATTAGTCCCGACGGTGCAACCTGAAATTTCCGGATATTTCTCAAAAATAATGGGTTGGGCTGATGAGTTTAGAAAACTAAAAGTTAGAACTAATGCTGAAACCGAGAATGATAGTAAAACTGCAAGAGAATTTGGTGCCGAGGGAATTGGTCTTTGTAGGACTGAACACATGTTTTTTGATGAAGAAAGAATTTTATCAGTCAGACAAATGATACTATCTAAATCAAAAGAAGATAGAGATAGCGCATTACAAAAGCTTTTACCTTACCAAAAAAATGACTTTAAAAAAATTTTTAAGATTATGTCAGGCTTACCAGTAACAGTAAGATTGCTTGATCCACCTTTACATGAGTTTTTACCAAAGGCTGTAAATGATATTGAAGAGGTAGCAAGATCCTTAAACTTGGCATCAAAAGAAATTAAAGAAAGAATTTCAGAGTTGCATGAAGAGAATCCCATGTTAGGACATAGGGGTTGTAGGCTTGGAATCTCTTTTCCAGAAATTTATGAGATGCAATGCAGGGCTATTTTTGAGGCGATTGTAGAATTAAAAAAAGAAAACTTAAAATCTGCTTTTGTAGAGATAATGATACCTTTGGTTTCTACTGAAACTGAACTTAAGATCTTAAGAAAGCTGGTGAATAGAATTGCAAAAAAGGTAGAACATGAAAAAAAAGTAAAGCTCAAATATATCGTGGGTACAATGATCGAGTTACCTAGGGCTGCGTTACAAGCACAATCAATATCAAGGCACGCAGACTTTTTTAGCTTTGGCACGAATGATTTAACTCAGACAACACTTGGAATAAGTAGAGATGACTCGGGAAAATTTTTGAGCGATTACATTGAAAATAAAATTTTTGATATTGATCCATTTATTAGCATAGATCAAAATGGAGTTGGCGAATTAGTCGAAATAGCTTCTTCGAGAGGAAGAAAAACCAACAAAAAAATTAAATTAGGAATTTGTGGTGAACATGGCGGTGATCCAAAGAGTATAGAATTTTGTTCAAAAACTGGACTAAACTATGTTTCTTGTTCTCCATTTAGAGTCCCAGTAGCGAGATTAGCTGCGGCTCAGGCAGAGTTAAGAAGATAACTCTAAAGTAAAATCAAAAGAATTTGCACTGTGGGTCAAGGATCCAATTGAAATTCTATCAACTCCAGTGTTCGAGATTTTTAAAATATTTTTAAGATTGGCATTACCTGAATATTCAGTTTCATATTTTTTTTTACAAATTTTTAACGCTTTTTTTAGTTGATTAATCGACATATTATCAAATAATATTCGTTTAAACTTTAAGTCTAATATTTCCTTTAATTGTTTTATTTTTTCAATCTCAACAGTTACTATTTTTTTTGATTTTATAGCTTTCTGAACAAGTTTTCTCAAATTCTTTTCGGCAAATATATGATTATCCTTTATTAGTATTTCTTGACTTAAGTTATATCTATGATTTAAACCACCACCTTTTTTTACAGCAAATTTTTCTAAAAGTCTTAAATTAGGTGTAGTTTTACGGGTGCAACAAATTTTCGTTTTTTTTCGCACTTTTTTTACAAATCTATTTGTAAGAGTTGAAATACCAGAGGAGTGGCTAAGAAAATTTAAAGCAGTCCTTTCAGCAATCAATAAAGACTTTGTTTTCCCTTTAATTTTAGCAATTACTTTGTTCCTTTTAACTTTATTCCCATCTTCAACCATAACTTTGAAATTTGTTTTTTTATCAATTAATTTAAAAGCTGCTTTACAAAAATTTAGACCTGATACAATTCCATTTTGTTTTGAGATTATTTTTGCATTTAATCTTCTATTTTTTGAAGTGATAAGATGTGTTGTGATGTCCCCTAATGGTTTAAGATCTTCATTTAAAGCTGTTTTGACAATTGAATTTATATATTTTTGATTAATTTTTTGCACTGATCTAACGACCAATTTCAGCCATTCTTTGTACAGACATTCTAGCTCTGGCAGATATATTATGTCCTATTTTTATCTCATTATTTTCTTTTTGCAGACAATTAAAAATTTTTTTCAGTGTTATCTTTTTCATGTAGGGACACAAATTGCAAGGTTTGATAAACTCGACGTTAGGGTTTTCTATTTGAATGTTGTCACTCATAGAGCACTCTGTGACAAGCAGAACTTTTTTTGGCTGATTGTTTTTTACATACTTTACCATACTTGAAGTTGATCCAGCAAAATCAGATGCTGTAATTACATCAGGAGGACATTCTGGATGAGCAATTATTTTAATTCCTGGGTTTTGTTTTCTTATATCATTAACCTCATTGCTTGTAAATTTTTCATGAACAACGCAGGTTCCCTGCCAAGATATAATTTTAACTTTTGTATTTTTCTGAACATAGTTTGCAAGGTAATGATCGGGAAGAAAAATAACCTTGTCAACACCTAGAGACTCAACCACTTTTACTGCATTAGCTGAAGTACAACAAATATCCGTTTCTGCTTTGACTTCTGCAGATGTATTCACATAAGATACAACAGGCACACCTGGATACTTTTCTTTTAGCATTCTTACATCATCACCAGTAATTGAAGCAGCCAGTGAGCATCCAGCATCCATGTCGGGTATTAAAACTTTTTTTTCCGGGTTCATCAATTTTGCTGTCTCAGCCATGAAATGGACACCACATAGAACAATTATGTCTGCTGATGTTTTTGCTGCCTCTATAGCTAAAGCCAAAGAGTCTGCAGCTATGTCTGCAACTCCGTGATAAATTTCCGGTGTTTGATAATTATGAGCTAATATTACTGCATTTTTTTCCTTTTTTAATTTATTTATCTTCTCAATGTAAGGAGCATGAAAGTCCCATTCGATATCAGGAACAACTTTTGAGATTTTGTTGTAGATTTTGTTTATTTCACTCATTTATTTAATAATGTATCAACTTGAATGAATATTGTCATTCATTTATTGTCGCATATTAAGAAGAGCGGTCGTGCTGAAATTGGTAGACAGGCACGCTTGAGGGGCGTGTGGGTTTCCCGTGAGAGTTCGAGTCTCTCCGACCGCACCATATAAATTTTATGATAGAATTTTTAAAGAAAAGAAAAAGAGCATTGTTGATAATTTTAGTTATAGCTTTTATTGAGCTAAGCGGTTATGGGATTTTGGCTTCTTTATCAAGGCTGCTAATAGCATTTTAAAATTTTACACTTTTTTTCACCCGCAACTAGTTCAGCGTTTTCTAAAGACTTTAAGTCTGGGTCAAATATCTTTATTAATCCAAATGGAAAAGGTCTGTCTATAAGAACTTTTCCGATTTTATTATTATTAAAAAGTAGATCATCACCAATATTTAGTATTTCTTCTGAGATTAAAGGTAGTAATTTTTTTCTTACTTTATTTTTTAATTTCATCCTTGCAGTATTTTCTTGGCCTATATAACAGCCTTTTTTAAAATCTATAGCATTTAATTTCTCAAAGTTTGCTTCAAGCCCAAATAACTGATCCTTTAAATGCTCGAGGCCCTTTTCTGGAACACCTAACAAATAAGCATTTTTAAAATATATTTTACTATCTATTAATTTTAGATTTAATTTTTTTATTGTTAAATACAATTTATCTATAGGTGATAAAATTCTTGCACCCAATTTACTTTCACGAGGATCTAAAAAAATTGGGCTATCTCTATATATAATTGTTTTATATTTGCCTTCGTCAAAAGACTCTTTAAATTTATCAAAATTCAATATGCCAATTACAAAATTTGACGAAACATCATTTATTTTTATTTTTGATCCTAATTTATACATAGCCAAGTGAGAAATTAAATTTTTTGTTGCCGAACTATCACAGTCAAGTAGGTATCCACCTTTTCTATAGATGACAAAAAATTCATACATGTACTTTCCTTGTGGACTAAATATTCCAGAAAAAATCGATCTATCAAATTTGACTTTTTCAATGTCATTCGTGATAATATTTTGCAAAAATTCCTTACTATCATCCCCAGATATTGAAATTAAACCTCTATCTTTCAAAATTATTATTTGATCTTTTTCCATATTTAATGCTTATAATACATATTTTAAAAACATGTCTAACAAATATACATTCATATTAAAAAATGGTTTGTGTTTCATCAACGGTAAATTACACAAAACCGATCTTGGAATACTGAATAATAAGATAATTAAAATAGGAGATATTAAGGAAAATTCTCAAAATATTTATGATGCTTCAGAGAAAGTAATACTACCTGGTATAATCGATACACAAGTGCATTTTAGAGAACCAGGTTCAACTAATGCAGAAGATTTAGAAAGCGGAAGTAGAGCAGCCGTCCTTGGGGGTGTAACATCGTTATTCGAGATGCCAAATACAAATCCACCCACTTCTAATCTGACTGAATTTAATAAAAAATTAAAAGCAGCGAAAAATAGAATGCATAGTAACTATGCATTTTACTTTGGAGCCACTCCACAAAACACAGATCAATTGTCGGATCTTAAGGGTCTGGAGGGTTGTTGCGGTATAAAATTATTCGCAGGTTCATCAACTGGTAATTTATTGGTTGATAAAGAGTCGGATATTGAGAAAGTTATTTCGAATAGCAATAGAATAGTTTCGATTCACTCTGAAGATGAGGATATCATTAGATTGAGAAAAAAATTTATCAAAAAAGGAGATGTACATTCCCATCCAGAGTGGAGAAACGTAGAATGTGCAATGTCATCCACTCGTAGAGTTGTCAAAATCGCAGAGAGATATGAAAAGAAAATTCATGTATTGCATGTTACCACAAAAGAGGAAGTTGAATTTTTAGCTTTGCACAAAAAAAATGTCACTTTTGAAACAACGCCACAGCACCTTACAATGTATGCTCCAGATTGCTACAATCAATTAGGCACTTATGCTCAAATGAACCCTCCCTTAAGATCTAAGGAACATTATGATAAACTTTGGAATGCAATTAGAAACGATATTGTTGATGTTCTCGGTTCAGACCATGCCCCGCATACTAAGGAAGAAAAAAATAGGGAATATCCTAATTCTCCCTCAGGCATGCCAGGAGTGCAAACAATTTTTCCTATAATGATCAATCACGTTAATAGAGGTAAATTAACTTTAAGCCAACTAGTAAAGTTAATGTGCGAAAACCCATGTAAGATATTTGGTATAAAAAATAAAGGTTTTATCAAAGAGGGTTATGATGCCGATCTAACAATAGTTGATATGGAAAAGGAAGTGACAATTAAAGATAATATTATTGCAAGTAAATGTGGCTGGACACCTTTTAATAATTATGAAGTGAAAGGTTTTCCTGTGGGGACTGTTGTTAATGGTATTTTAGTAATGTCAGACGGAAAAATTCTTATAAATTCAAAAGGTAAGCCACTAAATTTTTAAAATTTTATGAGTTTTTAAATCCTCTTTAATCTCATCTAAAATTGTAGGATCATCAATTGTTGCGGGCATTTTATAAGATTCATTGTCAGCAATTTTCCTAACAGTTCCCCTTAATACTTTTCCCGATCTTGTTTTTGGCAATCTCTTGACAACAATAGCTGTTTTAAACGCAGCAACGGGTCCTACTTTTTCTCTTACCATACTAATACACTCTTTTATTATTTCATTGTTGTCTTGGGACACTCCAGCTTTAAGCGCCAATAATCCGATAGGTAATTGACCCTTTAATTTATCAGCTATTCCAATTACAGCACATTCAGCTACAGACTTATGTTCGGCTAAAACTTCTTCAATTGCTCCAGTTGACAACCTATGTCCAGCAACATTGATTATGTCGTCTGTTCTTGACATTATCCAAACATAACCGTCCTCATCTATGTGACCAGCATCATAGGTTTGATAGTAACCAGGATAATTTGACATGTAATTTTCTTTGTATCTTTTATCTGCCCCCCATAAAGTTGGAAAAGTTCCTGGAGGCAATGGAAGTTTAACGACTATATCTCCCATTTTACCGCGAGATGCTTCTTTGCCTTCTGAATTTAATACTTTTAAATTGTATCCAGGTACAGGCTTAAAGGCCGAACCATACTTTACTGGAAATTTTTCTATTCCAGTACAGCTAGATGTTATTGCCCAACTAGTTTCAGTTTGCCACCAATGGTCTACTACTGGTGAACCTGACAATTTTTCAAACCATTTAATGGTATCAGGGTCTGCTCTTTCCCCAGCAAGAAAAAGTGTATCGAACTTTGATAGATCATACTTTTTAAAAAATTTTCCATCTGGGTCCTCCTTTTTTATAGCTCTAATTGCGGTTGGAGCGGTAAACAAAGATTTTACTTGATAATCTGAAATTATTTTCCAGAAAGCACCTGCGTCCGGTGTTCCAACAGGCTTCCCTTCAAATAAAATTGTTGTGCAACCATAAAATAGTGGTCCGTAAACTATATATGAGTGTCCAACTATCCAACCTATATCGCTTGCAGACCACCATACATCATCTTGATTTATGTTATAAATATTTTTCATTGTCCATTTCAAAGCAACTATATGGCCACCGATGTCCCTAACAATACCTTTAGGTAAGCCCGTTGTACCAGAAGTATAAAGTATGTAAGCATAGTCATTGGCATTCATTTGCACACAATCTTGAGGTTTGGCATTCTTTTGTGCATCATCCCAAGATATATCTATTTCAGGATTTAAATTTGTTTTATTTTTCTCTCTTTGAAAAATAATACATCTCGATGGCTTATGCTTTGCTAATTCTAATGCTTTGTTTAATAGTGGTTTATACTCTACAACTCTACCAGGCTCATAACCACATGAAGCAGAAACAATAATTTTTGCTTTTGAGTCATCAATTCTGCTGGCTAATTCATTTGCTGCAAAACCACCGAACACAACTGAATGAATTGCACCAATCCTACCACATGCCAACATAGCAAAAACTGCTTCTGGTATCATTGGCATGTAAATTATTACCCTGTCACCTTTTGTAACTCCCTGATTTTTTAATGCACCTGCAAATAATGAAACCTTTTCCTTTAGCTGATTATATGTAAATTTTTTTTTAGCTCCTGTAATAGGACTATCATAAATAATTGCGGTTTTACCGCCTTTACCATTATCAATATGTATATCAATAGCGTTATAACAAGTATTAGTTATTCCATCCTCATACCATTTATAGAAAGGGGGGTTAGAAGAGTTTAAAATTTTAGTTGGTTTTTTATACCAAAAGATATCTTTTGCTACACCTTTCCAAAATTCTTCTTTATTATTAATTGAAGAATCATAAATGTCTTGATAATTCTTTTTCAAATCACTCCTCCGAAATTTCAATTATTCATTGATTATTTCACAAATATCCCCAAAAAAAAATAGAAAATCCAATAAATATGCGCCTTTTTTGATAAAAAAAAGCTTCACTGTGGTTAATAATTTTACTATCTTCCCACCATATTATTCAGGGGTAAATATTTTACTTGCCTGGATAGTTTAATATTAAACTAAAACGAAAACTAACTAACGAGGGAGGTTTTCATGAGAAAATTAGGTCTAATAGCTTTAGCTACTCTTACCTTTTTAGGTATTACGAGTTCGGCTAATGCTGCGACTGCCATGTTACAGACAAATGATTTCGTAGGAATTTCATTTTGGCTTGTATCAATGGGAATGATTGCAACAACTGTATTTTTCTTTTCAGAAAGAGGAACAGTGGCTGCGTCATGGAGAACTTCAATAACAGTAGCAGGACTTGTTACTGGTGTTGCGTTCATTCACTATATGTACATGAGAGATGTTTGGGTGACTACTGGAGATACACCAACAGTATACAGATATATTGATTGGTTAATTACAGTGCCATTACAAATGATTGAATTCTATCTGATCTTGGCTGCAGTAAGAAAAGTGCCAACATCAATATTCTGGAAACTATTAATTGGTTCATTAGTAATGTTAATCGGTGGATACCTAGGTGAAGCTGGTTACATACAACCATTTGTAGGTTTCGTAATCGGAATGGCTGGATGGATTTACATCTTGTTTGAAATCTTCTCAGGTGAAGCAGGAACTATGGCTGCGAAAAGCGGTAATAGAGCAATGACAACTGCTTTTAGTGCGATGAGAATAATCGTAACTATCGGTTGGGCAATTTATCCATTAGGTTATATCTTTGGATACCTGACAGGTGGTGTTGATGCGAATGCATTGAACATAATTTATAACTTAGCTGACTTTATTAATAAGATCGCTTTCGGTCTTGTGATTTGGGCAGCAGCAATGCAAAATACTAGATTAGCAACAAGATAATCTAAATATTATTATAGGGCGAGTACGTTTTGCGTACTTGCCCTATTTTTTTTAATGCCTATATTCAAACTATGACAAAAATTATATTTATAGACTCTCAAGGAGAAAAAAAAAGCATTGAAGTTGAGAACGGCCTAACAGTAATGGAAGGTGCTGTTCAAAATAATATTCCAGAAATTGACGCTGATTGTGGAGGCTCGATGGCTTGTGCCACTTGCCATGTTTATGTACAAGATGATTGGTATGATAAACTAAATAAATGTGAAGATGCTGAGCAAGATATGATAGATATGGCGTTTGAACCAAAAAAAAATAGTAGATTAAGTTGCCAAATCATCGTTAATGAAAATTTAGAGGGCTTAGTAGTGACAACACCCAAACAACAAAATTAAATGATTAAAACTGATGTATTAATTATAGGCGCAGGTCCAGTCGGATTATTTGCAATCCATCAACTTGGAATTAAAGGTCTTAAGTGCGAGGTGATTGACAACCTTGATAAAGCAGGAGGACAATGCATAGAGCTTTATCCAGACAAACCTATTTATGATATTCCTGCAGTTCCAAAATGTAATGGAAAATCATTGACTGATGATTTGATGAAACAGATTAAACCATTTAAGGCTGGTTTTCATTTTAACGAGAGAGTCCAAGAGGTAAAAGAGGATGCTAAAAATTGGAAAATCACAACCAATTTAGGTAAATCATTTTTATCTCCGAATATAATTATTGCTGGCGGCGTTGGCTCTTTTGAACCAAGAAGATTGCCACTAAAGGAGCTTGAAAAATTTGAAAATAAATCAGTTTTTTATGCAGTTAGAAACAAAGAAAACCTTAAAAATAAAAATATAATGATTTTTGGGGGCGGAGACTCAGCACTAGATTGGGCACTAGAGCTTTCCAAACAAAATAAAGTAACGCTAGTACACCGAAGAAATGAATTTAGGGGAGCCCCACATACCTTATCAGAGTTGCAAGACCTGAGGTCCAAAAATAAGATTTCTATCAAAACGCCTTTTCAAATTGAAAAAATTAATACTGGTGACCAACTAAAAAGTGTTACTATCAAGTCTGAAGATGGAAACAGCGAGGATATTCAAACAGACATAATTTTAGGTTTTTTTGGATTGATTATGCAGTTAGGCCCTATAGCAGATTGGGGGCTTAACATGAACAAAAAGACTATAGATGTGAATACCGAAAATTTTGAGACAAACAAAAAGGGAATTTTTGCTGTTGGAGATATTTGTAATTATCCCGGAAAATTGAAGCTCATCTTATCAGGTTTTCACGAGGCTGCATTAGCCTCTGTTGAATGCTTCAAAAGAGCTAGGCCAAATGAAAAATTTAGATTTCAATTTACAACCTCATCCAAGGAAATTCAAGAGCGCCTTGGAGTAAAGAATGATTGAAGTCTTAACAGCTAATACTCCTAACGGAAAAAAAATTACAATTATGTTAGAGGAGATTGGGTTTGAGTATAAAATCACTAAAGTAAACATAAATAAGGATGAACAATTTAAACCTGAATTTGAGAAAATAAGTCCATTTAGAAAAACACCAGTTATAATTGATCACGAAAAAAAAATTTCATTATTCGAGTCTGGTGCAATACTGATTTATCTTGGTGAAAAAAGTGGTAAATTTTATAATCCAGAGAAAAAATTGTTAATTAATCAATGGTTGATGGGACAAATGGCTTACGTTGGACCGATGTTAGGTCAACATCATCAGTTTCATCATTATAATCCAGGTAAAAGTAAATTTGGAGAAGATAGATATTTTAAAATAAGTGAGAGAATATATTTCGAATTAGACAAAAGACTATCTAAATCAAATTATTTAGCTTGTGAAGAATACACAATTGCAGATATAGCTACTTTTCCATGGATTGCTCGCCATGAGTGGCATGATATCGGGTTAAAAAGATTTAATTCTCTAAATAAGTGGTATAATAAAATAGCCGAGAGAGAAGCTGTTAAAAAAGGATACGATCTTTTAAAAAAAGGCGAAAGAGTCCCAAAAGCTTAGTCCCCTATATATATTTTCTCATCTCTCTCATGTTTTTCTTGAGCTTCTATTGAGAGTGTCGCAATAGGTCTAGCGATTAACCTCTTTAGGCCAATTGGCTCGCCAGTTTCTTCACAAAAACCGTAAGTTCCATCTTTAATTCTTTGTAAAGCTGAGTCAATTTTATTTATTAATTTTCTACTTCGGTTTAACGCTCTCATTTCAACAGACTTGTCGGTTAATGAAGTCGCTTGATCTACTATATCCGCAGATGACACATTATCATCAGATGAATTTAAAAGGTTATTAACATTGTTTGATTTTAATATATCTTTTTTCCACTGCAACAAAGCGTCTGTAAAGAATTTTTTGTGTTTCGCACACATATATTTTTCTTTACTGTTAGGTAAATATTTCTTTTTACTCGCGGCTTTTAATATTACTGCTTTTTTTGCCATATTTGAAAAAAGGGAGTATATGTTTGAAATTATAAGTGTCAATAGATTAATAAATATACTATTTTATCATTATGATTATAAAAAAAAATGTTAATAAATATTTATTTATTTATTTAAGTGGCCATTTATTAATTTGGACACTTATACCCACAGTTGTTAATACAAATTTGCCATTGGATACCATTGAAGCCTTAGCATGGGGGAGCGATTTAAAATGGGGCTTTGAGAAACATCCACCAATGAGTGGATTGATGGTGGAGATAATTTTTCAACTGTTCGGAAACAATGACTGGGCTTTTTACTTGTTAAGTCAAATTTTTTTAATCTTTACCTTCTTGATAGTGTGGAAGTTTTCAAATGAAATTTTCAGAGATAAAACTTTATCTTTAATTTCAGTTTTAATGTTATCTGGTTTTTTTTTCTATAATTATACGACACCAGAGTTTAATGTTAATATTTGCCAATTACCTTTTTGGGCTTTAACAGTGCTTTATGGTTGGAGAAGTTTCAATGTAAAAGATAAAATTTCCAATTGGATTTTTTTTGGTTTGTTTGCATCATTTGGGTTCCTCTCAAAATATTTATTTATTTTTCTCTTGATAGGAATAAAAATCTTTTATTTGTACTTTTTAATTAAAAAGAAAAAAATTAATTTCTATTATTTTATACCAGGGTTAATATTTCTAGCCGTTATTTCACCTCATTTAATATGGTTAAGTCAAAACGAATATGTGACTATATTATATGGATTAAGTCGTTCTAATATAGAAACAGGTAATTTTATAAATCACCTAATTAATCCATTAATTTTTTTAATAAAACAAATAATAATCTTGGCGCCAATAGTGCTCATGACATATGTTTTATTAAAAGAGATTAAAATTAATATAAAAAGTAACAATACTTTAATTTATTTAGTTTGCATAAATATCCTGCCGTTTATCTTAATGTTAGTGTATTCATTATTGACTGGTGCAAAAATAAGAACCATGTGGATGACACCTTTCTATATTTTTTTTCCAACTATGCTGCTATTTATTTTTAAAAAATTTATATTATT
The DNA here is from genome assembly GCA_902563575.1 of uncultured Pelagibacteraceae bacterium. GTDB lineage: Bacteria > Pseudomonadota > Alphaproteobacteria > Pelagibacterales > Pelagibacteraceae > Pelagilacustribacter. Next base: position 226,826 of record CACEXV010000001.1, on the reverse strand, counting down.
TAAGAATTTAAAAAAATTCTTTTCGGTTTTTTTTATATTTTTTTTAGTTTCGCCTATGACTTATTTTGCAGTATCTGTTTTAGACAAGAATAAAAGAACAGATTATCCAGGTAGGGAAATTGCTGACTTAGTACAGAGAAAATGGGATAAAAACTTTTCAAATGAAATAACGATAGTCGTTGGAGATGAATGGGCCGCAGGTAATTTATCTTATCATTTAGTTTCTAGGCCTAAATGGTTGAGAAGTTTAAAAACCATGTCAAAAGAACTTGATGAAAATCAAGGAGTAATTTACGCAGGTAATCCAGAAATTCTAAAAAAGATATGTCCCGGTGAATTTGGAACAATAAGACCAACCGGATATTGTATGATAGGAAGACGATGAAAAATATTATTATAATAATACCTGTTTATAATGATTGGGAGTCTTTAAAAAAGTTACTTCAGGATATTGATGAAATCATAGCTACTATCAAAGATACAAAATTTAGCGGAATTATAGTTAATGATGCATCAACTATCAGTGATAAAGAAATTACTAAACCAAAAAATTTTACTTTTTTAAAAATTATTGAACTTAAAAATAATCAAGGGCACGCAAGATGTAATGCGCTTGGACTAAGATATGTTTCGAGGAATGAGAAATTTGATCACATAATTTTAATGGACGGAGATGGTGAAGACAGACCTGTTGAAATAAAGGATTTAATTGAAAAAGCATTTCAGTCCAAAGACATCTCAGTTGTTGCAAAACGTATTAAAAGATCAGAAGGTCCAATATTTCAATTTCTATATGAAGCTCACAAAATATTAACATTGATATTTACCGGAAAAAAAATTAATTTTGGTAATTATACCTGTCTGACACCAAATGATGTAAAATTACTATCAAGTAAATCCTCTATATGGAATAGTTTTTCTGGATCTTTAAAGAAACATATTAAAAATTACCAAGAAATTAATTCAAAAAGGGGCTTAAGATATTTTGGTCCGTCAAAAATGAGTCTTTTTAAATTAGGAATCCACTCTTTTGCAATAATAGCTGTTTTTAAATATTCAGTTTATTTGAGATCATTATTGTTAATTACTTGTTTATTCTTCTCTAAAAATATACTCGGAGTCTATTGGGTCGTAATGTCTCTGATTTTGATAACTTTTAATATCTGTATATTTTTAGTATCGCTTAGAGAAGACCAAAAAGCTCTTGAAAATTCAGAAAATAACGTAAAAAGTATAATTTCCTTGTAACAAACTTAGGTTGTATTTAGAGTCTGTTTCAGAATCAAAAAGGAATCAAAACGAGAACATTAATGACTGATGGTTTATCTATTGTTAACAAATTTTAAAATAATAAAAAATGAAACATTTATTAACCTGCCACTGCAAAAAAATTAAAATCGAGGTAAATTTTGAGGGTGAAATTTCTAATTTAGTAAAATGTAATTGCTCTATTTGTAAAAGAAAAGGAGCGGTTATGGGGATAGTTGGACAAGATTCTCTTAAAATTATCGAAGGTGAGAAATATATAACTAACTATAAGTTTCATTCTAAAGTAGCAAATCATTTTTTTTGCTCAATTTGCGGTATTTATACTCACCACAATCCCAGACGAGACCCAACATTATTTGGTTTTAATATCGGTTGTATTGATGAACTTGATAATAAAAAATTTGAAAATATTAAAAAACTAGATGGAAAAAACCATCCGCTTGATAATGATGACAAATAAAAAAAAGATTAGTGCCTTACAGAAAAATTATTTAAAATTTTTAAAAAAACAAGAAGTTGCGGGTGAACCTTTCTATGATAAAGTGGGTCAATTAAAAAATTTTTATATTCCAATTTGCGACCATATTTTTAAAAAATTTAAAAAAAGTCCCAAAAATAATATAATTGGACTATCAGGGGCACAGGGGTCTGGCAAGTCAACTATAGCGCAGATAATAAAACTCGTTTTAAAATTTAGACATAACCTTCATGTGATATGTTTTTCTATAGATGATTACTATAAAACACTTAAAGAAAGAAAAAAAATGGCCTATAGAGTAAATAAACTGTTTCTGACAAGAGGTGTACCTGGTACGCATGATATTAAAATGTTATTAAATGATCTTAAAAAATTAAAATCATTAAAATTTAAAAAAATGAAAATTCCAAAATTTGATAAATCAATAGACGATAGATTGCCAAAAAATAAATGGAGCATTATTAAAAAAAAACCAGATATAATAATATTTGAGGGGTGGTGTGTTGGAGCGAGACATGAAAAAAAATCTACATTAAAAAATTCAATTAACAAGTTGGAAAAAAATGAAGATAGAGATATGGTTTGGAGAAGTACAGTTAACTCAGAACTTAAAAAAAATTATTTAAGACTATTTAAAAAAATTAATTTTCTTGTTTACTTAAAAATACCAAATTTTAAATATGTGATAAAATGGAGATCACTTCAAGAGAAAAAATTAAAAAGAAAAAATAAGGGAAAAAAAATTATGAATCATAATCAAATTTTAAGGTTCATAATGTTTTACGAGAGATTAACCAAAAATATGATAAAGAGTATTTCAAAAAAAGCCAATATATTAATTTCTCTTGACCCAAAACATAGATTGAAAAGACTTAGAATTAAATCATGAAAAAAATATTATTAACACTCCTTTTACTTTACCCGAATAATTCCTTGTCCGATAGCTCCCTATCGTTCTACATAGATAAAGCTTTATCTAATAATTTGAAGTTAAATGCAGAAAGAAAGGCTCATAAAGCTACTGAACAAGAAATAAATATTTCCAGAGGTGAATTTCTGCCAAACTTAACAATTTCAGGCATCCAAACTTCATCAGAAACTTTTAATAGAACGGATTCTTCAGGAACAAGTTTAGACGACACAAATCTTAATACTGAAAAAAAATCAATAAATGTAGAGCAAAAAATATTTCAAGGTTTCCAAGGATATAATTTATTAAAAAAGTCCAAGCTTGAGGTTGAAAAATCATTCCTTGAGCTTAAACTTGTCGAACAAAATACTATTTTAGAAACTTCAAAGGTATATTTTGATTTAATTTTAAAATCACAAAATAAAAAATTTAACGAAAATAATGTTTCTTTATTTGAACGACAGGTAGAGTCTGATAGAGCAAGATTGCAAAAAGGTGAAATTACTTTAACAGATTTAGCTCAATCAGAATCATCTTTGGCAGGTGCTAACGCACAAATGATCATTGCTGAGACAGATCTCCAAAATACGAGGGTTGATTTTGAAAAAATAATAGGTGTAAGCCCTCCAAATAACCTTGAAACAAACTATCAATTAAATATTAAATTACCTATTAGTCTAAGTGAGTCTTTAGATTTAGCCAAATCTAATAATCAAAGACTTTTGATAGCTGCCATTGACTACCAGATAGCAAATAGAGAGCTAAATATTGAGAAATCAAAATTATCTCCCTCAGCTACATTAAATTATTCTAAATCTGAAACAAATCAATTAAGTTCAACTGTTGATGAAACTGATGAGGAAAAATTAGAGGCAAAAATTAGTTGGCCAATAATAAAAGGTGGAAAAAATTTTTCATCTATAAAAAAGTCAAACCTTAAAAAACAAGAGAGTAAATTGTTATTAGAAAACATTGAAAAGGAAACGAGCTCTGACACTACAAATGCGTGGTCTAATTTTAAATCTGCTGAAAGTGTATTGAATGCTACTAAAGCTCAACTCGAGGCAGCAGAAATAGCCAATGAAGGTATCACACTTGAATACGACTCAAGCAACACAAGGACCACACTAGAGCTAATTCAATCCAGAAGTTTGCTTCTTAATGCTAGAATATCTAATGCTAATGCCCAAAGAAACTTCATAATCTCTAAAATTGAGTTATTAAGCCAGATAGGCAATTTGTCACCAAATTTCATTAAAAATTAACTTAATTATCGTTTTTTTATTAACTTGAAAAAAAGAACAAAATGTGTACATTTATTGTATCGATTCGTAAAAAAAAAAGGATATAAAATGACAAAAAATAACTTAAAAGTAGTTAAACCCGACAATAAGAAAGAACAAGAATTAAAAGAAAAAAACAAGTCCTTAGAAGCAGCTATTAGCCAAATAGACCAAAATTTTGGTAAAGGTTCTGTAATGAGGCTTGGTCAGCAAGAAGCCCTTGATGTAGAGGCTATTTCCACAGGTTCTCTTAGTTTAGATTTGGCTTTGGGAATTGGCGGACTGCCAAAAGGTAGAATTATAGAAATTTATGGCCCAGAGTCTTCTGGAAAAACAACTCTAGCGTTACAAGTTGTTGCAGAAGCTCAAAAAGCCGGTGGAATATGCGCTTTTGTTGATGCAGAACATGCAATGGATCCAGCTTATGCTAAAAAACTTGGTGTTAAAACGGATGAATTACTAATATCTCAACCAGACACCGGAGAGCAAGCACTAGAAATTACAGATACTTTAATAAAATCTGGGTCAGTGTCTGTTTTAGTAGTAGACTCAGTTGCTGCATTGACGCCAAAAGCCGAACTCGAAGGTGAAATGGGTGATCATCATGTTGGACTTCAATCAAGATTAATGAGTCAGGCTCTTAGAAAGATTACTGGATCAGTTTCAAAGTCAAATACAATGGTCATTTTTATTAATCAAATTAGGATGAAAATTGGCGTAATGTTTGGAAATCCAGAAACAACTTCCGGTGGTAACGCCTTAAAATTTTATTCATCAGTAAGAATGGATATTAGAAGAATAGGAGCAATTAAAGATAAAGATCAAGTAATAGGAAATACTACGAGAGTAAAAGTTATTAAGAATAAGGTTTCACCACCATTCAAAGTTGTAGAGTTTGATTTAATGTATGGAAAAGGCATTAGTAAAGTAGGTGAACTCATAGACTTAGGTGCGAAAGCGGATGTTATTGAAAAATCTGGAGCTTGGTATGCCTACAATGGAGAAAAAATTGGACAAGGCAAAGAAAATGCAAAATCTTATCTAGAAAAAAATCCGAAAATCGCTGAGGAAATCGAAAAAATTGTGAGAGAGAAGGCAGGAATGATTGCAAAAGAAATGGAAGGCAATCCCTCTCCAAAAGAAAAAATTAGCAAAGAAGAATAGTAGCCAACTTAAAACGGGAGAGAAATCTCCCGTTTCTCATGAAAAATCAAATAAAGGTTGAATCAATCAATAATTGAATCTGAAAATTATTATCAAATAACTCTGTACAACCTTTGTCAAATTGGGTTTAATAAGTTATTAACATAGGAGGGGAAATGAGCACACAACAAGCGAGTAGCTCAAAAAAACTGTCATCTAGCCTAGATACCTCTCATTTAAAAGTAAAATTTCCATTCAAAGCAAAATATGGAAATTTCGTAAACGGTAAGTTTGTAGAACCAAAATCTGGAAAATATTTTGATAATACAACTCCAATTACAAATGAGGTTATCTGTCAGGTGCCACGTTCAAACGACAAAGACATAGATTTCGCTTTGGACGCAGCTCATGCAGCGTTTCCAGCATGGGGAAAAACTTCAATAACTGAAAGGTCAAATATCCTTTTAAAAATTGCTGATGTTATTGAAAAAAATCTAAATCTGTTGGCGACAGCGGAATGTTTAGACAATGGAAAGCCAATACGAGAATGTATGGCTGCAGATTTACCTTTAGTGGTAGACCATTGGAGATATTTTGCTGGAGTTATCAGAGCGGAAGAAGGTTCTGTTGCTGAAATAAGTAATAGTGAATATTCTTATCACATACCTGAACCTCTTGGAGTAGTCGGACAAATTATTCCTTGGAACTTCCCATTATTAATGGCAACATGGAAACTTGCTCCAGCTTTAGCAGCAGGAAACTGTGTTGTATTAAAACCAGCTGAACAAACACCAGCTTCAATCATGCTTTTAATGGAACTTATTGGAGATCTATTACCAGCGGGTGTAGTAAATGTTGTTAGCGGTTATGGTTTAGAAGCAGGTAAACCATTGGCTTCTTCTAAGAGAATTAAGAAGATTGCCTTTACAGGTGAAACGACTACTGGACGATTAATAATGCAATATGCTTCACAAAACTTAATTCCTATCACTTTAGAATTAGGTGGCAAATCACCAAACATTTTCTTTGAGGACGTTATGTCAAAAAATGATGACTTCTTCGATAAATGTTTAGAGGGTTTTGCTATGTTTACTTTAAATCAAGGTGAAGTTTGTACTTGTCCAAGCAGAGCTTTAGTTCAAGAGTCCATTTATGATAAATTTATGGAAAAAGCAATCGCAAGAACAAAAGCTGTCAAACAAGACAACCCTTTAAAAATGGAAACTATGATCGGAGCTCAAGCATCATTAGAACAAATGGAAAAAATAAAATCTTACTTAGATTTAGGTAAGAAAGAAGGCGCGAAGGTTCTTTGTGGTGGTAGTGCAGCAAAAATTAATAGTGGTTTAGAAAAAGGAAACTATATTCAACCAACTATTTTTGAAGGTAAAAACAATATGCGAATATTCCAAGAAGAGATCTTTGGACCAGTTGTATCAGTTACAAAATTCAAAGATGAAAAAGAGGCATTAGAGATTGCTAATGATACTTTATATGGATTAGGCGCTGGTGTTTGGACTAGAAATGGTAACATTGCATACAGAATGGGTAGAGAGATACAGGCTGGTAGAGTTTGGACTAACTGTTATCATGCTTATCCAGCTCATGCTGCATTTGGTGGATACAAACAATCTGGTATTGGAAGAGAAACTCATAAAATGATGTTAAATCATTATAGACAAGTGAAAAATCTACACGTGTCTTACAGTGAGAAAAAATTAGGCTTCTTTTAAAAATTAGAATATAATGGCCCGTGAGTCCCACGGGCCATTTTTTATATGAAAGTCAAAGCAACATTGTCAGCTAAAAAACTTCTCAACGAACTCAAGGCAGTTCATGGCGACGACTTATTGTTTCATCAATCAGGAGGGTGTTGTGATGGCAGCGCGCCTATGTGTTTCCCAGCAAAAGAGTATCTAGTAGGTAGTAGTGATGTAAAGCTAGGTGAGATAGATGGAACTCCTTTTTATATGAACGAAGACCAATATGAGAAGTGGAAACACACAGACCTCACAATCGATGCAGTTAAAGGAATTGGCGGCATGTTCTCTCTTGATAATGGCACAGGACAAAGATTTCTCACTAAATCAGAAATATGTGTTGTTGTAGACAACGATAAAAAGCAAACCAATTAATCTCCTTATAGACAAGCCGAAAAATATCTGTATTTAATTAAATATGAGCCAAATTTTGCTTACAGATGTAAGAAAAAAATTTTTAGATTATTTTAAAAAAAACAATCATCAAATTGTTGATTCAAGTAACTTAGTTCCAAATAATGATCCTACATTAATGTTCACCAATTCAGGTATGGTGCAGTTTAAAAATGTATTTACCGGCCTAGAAAGAAGAACATTTAAAACTGCGACCACTTCACAAAAATGTGTAAGAGCAGGTGGAAAACATAATGATTTAGAAAATGTTGGTTATACACCACGACACCATACTTTTTTTGAAATGCTAGGAAATTTTTCATTTGGTGATTATTTTAAAGAACAAGCTATTCACTATGCTTGGAATTTACTGACCAAAGATTTTGGATTACCAAAAGAAAAATTGTCAGTGACAGTTTTTCATGAAGATGACGATGCATTTAATCTTTGGAAAAAAATAGCTGGTTTAAGTGAAAGTAAAATAATTAAAATTTCAACGTCTGATAATTTTTGGTCAATGGGTGATACCGGACCATGTGGTCCATGTTCCGAGATTTTTTATGATCACGGTGATAAATTAAAAGGAGGCCCTCCTGGAAGCCCCAATGAAGATGGTGATAGATTTATAGAAATTTGGAATCTTGTCTTTATGCAATTTGAGCAAATTTCAAAAGACAAAAGAATTGTGTTACCTAAACCTTCGGTTGATACAGGCATGGGCCTCGAAAGAATGACAGCAGTTCTACAAGGTACTCATGATAATTATAAGATTGATCACTTTCAAAAAATCATAGCTGCATCATCCGACATCACAAAGACTTCAATTAACAACAAAACAATTTCCAGCCATAGAGTAATTGCTGATCATTTAAGAGCTAGTAGTTTTTTAATTGCTGAGGGAATATTACCATCTAATGAAGGTCGGGGATATGTCTTAAGAAGAATTATGAGAAGAGGAATGAGACACGCTCATTTTTTAGGAAGTAAAGATCCTGTATTTTATAAACTTTTTGAAGTGTTATTAAATGAGATGAAAAAAAGTTATCCTGAATTAGTTAACGGTAAAGAATTGATAATTGAAACCCTCAAAAATGAAGAGGAAAAATTTTCTATCCTTTTAGAAAGAGGGATGAAAATACTTGAGGAAAATTTAAGTAAAGTTCAAAATAAAACTCTCCCAGGCGAAGCGGCATTTAAATTGTATGATACCTACGGCTTCCCTTTAGACTTAACTGCTGACATCTTAAGAGGCAAGAATATTCAAGTAGATAATATTGGTTTTGATAAAGAGATGGAAAAAGGCAAAGCCTTAGCACGAGCTAATTGGAAAGGGTCGGGGGACAAATCCGTTGATGAGAGATGGTTTAAAATTAGAGAGGAACTTAATCCAACAGAATTTTTGGGATATGAATTCGATAAAGCTGAAGGTGTAATAATAAAAATTTCAAAAAAAGGTAAATTTGTAGACTCAGCTAGTTCTGGAGACGAAGTGGAAGTCATAACAAATCAAACACCCTTTTATGGAGAGTCAGGTGGTCAGGTTGGTGACCAGGGTTATATCTTTAACTCAGATTGTAAAATAAAGATTAATGATACGCAAAAAAAAGTGGGAGATTTATTTATTCATTATGGAAAAATTGAAAAAGGAAAAATATCAATTGGGCAAAATGTTAATTTAGAAATAGATGTTTTAAAAAGAAAAAATTCTGAAGCTAACCACTCAGCAACTCATTTATTACATGAGTCACTAAGAAGAACTCTGGGTAAGCATGTAACACAAAAAGGATCATTAGTTTCACCTGAGAGATTAAGATTTGATTTTAGCCATAATAAACCGATTGAAAAAGATGCAATGAAAAAAATAAATGACATAGTTAATGAAATAGTTGTGGGATCCTCTGAGGTTCAAACTAGAATAATGACCCCAAAAGAAGCTGTAGGTATGGGCGCACTAGCATTATTTGGTGAAAAATATGGAGAGGAAGTAAGAGTAGTTTTTATGGGAAGAGAAAAAAATGGTTTTTTCTCCACAGAATTATGTGGAGGAACTCATGTTAAAAATACCAGAGAGGTGGGTAAGTTTAAAATTATCAATCAATCCTCGATTGCATCAGGGGTTAGAAGAGTCGAGGCCTTGAGGGGTAAACAATTAGAAGAGTATGAAAAAACGCAAAAGGAAAATAAATTCCAAAAAGACACAGATCTTAAAAATGAAATAGAATTAATAAAAAATGAATTAAAAGGGTTTAAAATAAAACCGGATTACAAGAATAGTTTGGATTTAAATGAAAATTTAAAAAATTTGAATAAGCAACTCAACAAATTAAAAATTGAAAATATTAAAAAGGATAAAAGTAAAAATATTATCAAAGATAAAAAAATCGGGAATATAATAATTAGAGAGCAGACTTTAAAAGATTTTCCATCAAAAGAGTTAAGAGGCATTATCGACCAGGGAAAAAAAGATATTAAATCAGGTGTCGTTGCTTGTATTTCTACATTCGAAGACAAAGTTGGTTTAGCCGTAGGAGTTACTCAAGATTTGACCTCAAAATATGATGCCGTCGACTTAGTAAAATCTGCTTCAGAGATATTGGGAGGTAAAGGGGGCGGAGGTAGAAAAGATTTTGCTCAGGCAGGGGGTGTAGATAAAGATAAAATTGAAGAAGCATTTAAAGTAATATCTAAGAAAATTAATTAAGCTTTTTTTTCAAATTTTTATTAATTGCTTCTAGAAATTGATTTGTAGTAAGATATTTAGTTGTTTTATTAATTAAAATTGCCAAATCTTTAGTCATTGAGCCGCTCTCAACAGTTTTAATACACACTTCCTCTACATTATTTGAAAATTTAATTAGCTCTTCATTTTGATCAAGTTTTCCTCTATGAGCCAAACCTCTTGTCCATGCAAAAATTGATGCAATCGGGTTTGTAGAAGTTTCTTTTCCTTGTTGGTGCATTCTATAATGTCTGGTCACAGTCCCATGAGCCGCTTCAGACTCAACAGTTTTACCATCCGGTGTCATTAAAACACTAGTCATTAGACCTAATGATCCAAAACCTTGTGCAACAGTATCAGATTGTACATCTCCATCGTAGTTTTTACATGCCCAAACGTATCCACCATTCCATTTCATAGCACAAGCAACCATGTCATCAATTAATCTATGCTCATAGGTAATATTTGATTTCATAAATTTGTCTGAAAACTCCTTTTCAAAAACTTCTTGAAATAAATCTTTAAATCTTCCGTCATAGGCCTTTAGAATAGTATTTTTAGTTGATAAGTACACTGGCCACTTTCTTTCAAGTCCATAATTCATACAAGCTCTTGCAAAATTTTTTATAGAATCATCCAAATTATACATTGTTAACGCTGCCCCAGATCCTGGAAAATCAAAAACCTTATATTCTTTTTTATTTTTACCATCTTTAGATGTCCATTTGACTTCTAGATTACCCTCGCCTGGTATCAAAAAGTCTGTAGCTCTATATTGATCACCGAAAGCATGTCTTCCAATAACAATCGGTTGCGTCCAACCAGGAACTAATTTAGGAACATTTTTACAAATAATTGGTTCCCTAAATACCGTTCCTCCTAAAATATTTCTGATTGTTCCGTTAGGGGATCTCCACATCTGTTTTAATTTAAACTCTTTCACTCGTGACTCATCCGGTGTAATCGTTGCACACTTTACACCAACTCCATACTGTTTAATTGCATTAGCCGCATCCACTGTGACTTGGTCACTAGTTTTATCTCGACTTTCCATACCAAGATCATAGTATTTTAGATCTAACTCTAAATAAGGCTTAATTAATTTATCCTTAATAAATGACCATATAATTCTAGTCATTTCATCGCCATCTAGCTCAACTACTGGATTTTTAACCTTTATTTTAGACATAAAAATATAAATTGATTATGATTGATTTTTATACATATTAATAAAAAAATTAGCAAATTATATTGATAAATTATGATGGATAACATTTTTCCCAAAATACATAAAGAAGGCTATAAGTTTTTAGCTATTTCAATCATTTTTACCCTCGCGGTATTATTGTTTTCTAATTTTTTTGGAATAATTTTTATAGTAATAACTATTTGGGTTTATTACTTTTTCAGAGACCCAGACAGGATATCAATTAACGATGATAACTATCTGGTTAGTCCAGCTGATGGTTTAATTACTCAAATATCAGAGGAGGTTGGACCAGCTGATTTAAATTTAGAAAAAAATACATATACTCGAATAAGTATTTTTATGAATGTTTTTAATTGCCATGTCAACAGAACACCAGTGAGCGGCAAGATTCAAGAAATATTTTATAAACCAGGGAAATTTTTAAACGCTTCATTAGATAAAGCTAGTGAAGAAAATGAAAGAAATTATTATAAGTTAACTACAACAAAAGGAGAGGAAATCATAATTGTTCAGATTGCTGGCTTAATAGCAAGACGTATCGTTTGTGAAGTAAATAAAGATCAATCTTTAAAACAAGGTGAGAGAATAGGAATGATAAGATTTGGGAGTAGAGTAGATTTATATTTTAAGAATAAAACTATACTTGCAAAACTTGGACAAAATGTATTTGCAGGCGAAAGTTTATTAGCTAAAGAGTAATGGAAGAAAAAAAATTTAAGATAGTTCAGTCAAAAAAAACAAGATATATTTTACCTAATATTTTAACTATTGCTGGCGTGTGTTTAGGTATTAGTTCAATAAAATTTTCTTTTGATTTAAATTTCAATCTAGCAGTTATCTTTATACTTCTAGCATCAATACTCGATGCTTTAGATGGAAGAATTGCAAGACTTATAAAAGGCACTACGGAATTTGGTAAAGAATTAGACTCTCTTACTGACTTTGTAAGTTTTGGTATCGCTCCAGCCTTTGTAATATATTTTTGGGATTTAAATAGGCTTGGTAAAATCGGGTGGGTAATAACACTTATTTTTTCAGTTTGTTGCGTACTAAGGCTTGCTAGATTTAATTTGACCAAATATAACTCAACCGAGACTTGGAAATTAAATTATTTCGAGGGGGTTCCATCGCCGATAGGAGCAATACTGATTTTATCGCCTTTAGTAGTGCAATTATCAGACTTTAATATATATTTTGAGGTAAAAAAATTCTCTCCACTAATAACATTGTTAGTAGCTTTCTTACTAATCAGCAAAATTCCTACATATTCTTTTAAAAATATTAAAATCAAACCATCGTACACAATATTTATTTTATTAGGCGTTGGCATTTCTTTAGTTACTTTAATGTTTTTTACCTTTGAAACATTATTTATATTTAGCATTATTTATTTTTTGTCAATTCCTTTTTCTATTTTTACGTATTTTAAAAATAAACAAAGTATTAAAGATAATTCTGATGAAGAACATGAAGATGTTCTATAATGAAAAAAAATAAAAGTTCCAAAAATTGGATAATCAAACAACATAGAGACAAATATTTCAAATTATCTAAAGTTTCTGGTTATAGATCTAGATCAGCATTCAAATTAATAGAATTAAATAAGAAATATAAATTTATAAAAAAAAATAGCTACTTACTTGATCTGGGCTCATCTCCTGGCGGTTGGTCGCAAGTAGCTAGTGAAATAATTACTTCAGGTAAAATATTGTCAGTAGATATAAAAGACATGAATCCAATAAAAAGTGTTAAATTTTATAAATTAGATTTTGGAAAGGAAGAGAGTAAATTGAAAATAATTTCATTTTTTAATAGGAAAATCGATGTGCTCGTTTCAGACATGGCTACAAATACAACTGGAAATAAGAGTTTAGACTCTATTAGGACAAATTTACTAGGTCTTGAGGTGATAAATTTTTCAACAGAAATAGTCAAAGAGGAAGGAAATGTTCTACTAAAAGTATTTATGGGCGATGAATTTGATAATTTAAAAAATGAAGCTAAAAAAAAGTTTAAAAAAGTCAATTTTTTTAAGCCAGACTCTAGTCGAGGGGCCTCAAGGGAAACTTATATACACTGCGCTGGAATTAAGTCTTTATAAATTTAAAAAATTGTATATAAGTTTATATGGAACATATTAAAGAAGCTCTTACATTTGACGACGTTCTAATTGAACCAAAATACTCTGAGATTTTGCCAGCAGAAACAAATTTAGTTCAAAAAATATCAAAAAAAATAACATTAAATTTACCATTTCTTTCCGCAGCAATGGATACTGTTACTGAGGGTAAAATGGCAATGACTATGGCAGGCTTGGGAGGGCTTGGTATAATTCATAGAAATTTTAAAATAGAAGATCAAATTAGAGAAGTAAAAAAAGTAAAGAAAAAAAATTTATTAGTTGGTGCGGCTGTTGGAACAAGTCAAGAAAATTTATTAAGAGCAAAAAAACTTTTAGACTCAGGGGTTGATATAATTGTTGTGGATACCGCTCATGGCCATAGCAAAAAAGTTTTAAATATTGTTGAAAAAATAAAAAGATTATCATCACACGTCCCTCTTTGCGCAGGAAACATTGCGACTGGTCAGGCGGCTTTAAAACTATACAATGCAGGTTCTGATATTTTAAAAGTAGGAATTGGTCCAGGTTCAATTTGTACGACTAGAATGGTTGCTGGCATCGGAGTTCCTCAGATTACTGCAATTATGAATGTCAAAGGCGCACTCGGTAAAAGAAAAATAAAAATAATATCAGATGGAGGTATAAAATTTTCTGGTGATCTAGTTAAGGCGTTAGCTGCCGGAGCTGATGCAGTAATGATGGGATCGATATTTGCTGGGACTGAAGAGAGTCCTGGACAGAAGTTCAAAATTAAAAATAAATTTTTTAAAACTTATAGAGGGATGGGGTCTAGAGGTGCAATGTCATCGGGTTCATCAGACAGATATTTTCAAAAAAATTTTTCTGATAAATCTAAATTTATACCCGAAGGTGTTGAAAGCAGGGTTATTTACAAAGGGTCTGTAAGAAAAATCATGCACCAACTACAAGGTGGGCTGAGATCTTCAATGGGTTATATAGGAGCGAAAGAAATTAAAGATATTCAAAAAAATGCAAAATTTGTTAAAATAACGAAAGCTGGATTTTACGAAAGTATGGTACATAGTGTTATTATAACGGGCAGTGCTGAAAATTATAAATTATGAAAAAAATTTTAATATTTTTAATACTCTTCAATTTATCTTTTGCAAATACATACGCAGATAATAAATATTTCCTAGAGGGTGTAAAATTATTTGAAAAAAGAGAATTTGATAATGCTAAGTTTAAATTTGAACAAGATATTGTTTTTAACCCTAAGAGCGAGCTTTCGTATCTTTACCTTGCTAAAATTTTTAAAGGTAAAAATAATGATAACCTTACTGAGCAAAATTTAGATACTGTTATTCTTATCAATCCTAAAAATGAAGAAGCTTTATATGAAATGATAGTGTTAAAAATTAAAAAATCAGATTTTACAAAAACAGAAAAACTATTGGAAAATTTCTCTAAGATTTGTTCTTCTTTATGTTCAAAAAAAAAGGAACTTAATAACCTATTAATAGACTCACAAAAAAAATAGATGGAGTCTATAAGCTTAAAAGAAAAAGAAAAAATTATTATCGTTGATTTTGGTTCACAATTCACAAAATTGATAGCAAGAAGGATCAGAGAATATGGGGTATTATCTGAGATTTTAAATCTAAAAGATTTAAAAAATTTAAATTACTCAAAATATATTAAAGGGATAATTTTTTCTGGGGGGCCAGACACAGTAGTCAATAAAAAAATACCCAATATATCAAGAAAAATATTAAAATATAATATACCTGTTTTAGGTATATGTTTTGGATTACAACTAATAACTAAATTATTCAGGGGTCAAGTGAAAAGTAAGAGAAAAAGAAGAGAGTTTGGAAAAGCAATTTTAAGAAAAAATAAGAATTCCATATTGACTGAGAATTTTTTTATTAATGACACCTCTCATGTATGGATGAGTCATCAAGATGCAGTGACTAGAATGCCCAGGTATTTTACAAAGATAGCATCAACAAAAGACTCACCATTTACAATTATTGAGAATGTAAAAAAGAAAATCTATGGGATCCAATTTCATCCAGAAGTTACTCACACCTCGAAAGGAAAAATAATATTTAAAAATTTTTTATTTAAAATTTGTAAAATAAAACCTCAATGGAAAATACGATCTATAAAGAAACAGCTAATAGAAAATATAAGAAATACAGTAAAAGATGATAATGTAATTTGTGCTTTATCTGGAGGGGTAGATAGTAGCGTTGCTGCAATATTAATAAATAAGGCGATAGGCAAAAATTTAAAGTGTATTATGGTCGACACGGGCTTACTTAGAAAAAATGAATTTAAGTTTACGTATAAAGAATTGAAGAAAAAACACAATTTGAATATTAAAGTAATCAACGCCTCACATATTTATCTTAAAAAACTAGTTAATATTTCAGATCCAGAGAGAAAAAGAAAAATAATTGGAGAGACATTTATAAAAATATTTGAGAAATACTCATATAAAATTAAGAATGTGAAATATTTAGCTCAAGGGACTCTTTATCCCGATATAATTGAGAGCAAATCATCAACTGGAAGCAAAACTTCTAAAATTAAGTCTCATCATAATGTTGGAGGATTACCAAAAAAAATGAAATTTAAGTTGTTAGAGCCATTGAAGGACCTTTTTAAAGATGAGGTGAGAAATTTAGGAAAAGAATTAGGCCTGGAAGCAAGCATTAGAGAAAAACATCCTTTTCCTGGACCAGGTTTAGCAATAAGAATTATTGGAAAAATCGATAAAAGAAAAATTAAACTATTGCAAGAAGCTGATGATATTTTTACTAAAAGTTTGATTAAATATGGACTTTATAAAAAAATCTGGCAAGCTTATGCAGCTTTATTGCCAATAAAAACCGTGGGAGTAATGGGAGATTCAAGAACTTATGAATATATGTGCTTGCTAAGAGCGGTAAAGTCTCAAGATGGGATGACTGCAAATTTTTATCATTTTTCAAAAAATTTTCAAGAAATTATTTCAAACAACATAATCAATAATGTACCTGGCATAAATCGAGTTGTTTATGATATATCTTCAAAACCTCCAAGTACAATTGAACTAGAGTAATGAATAAAAAAATAAAAAAAATAATTTATAAAAAAAATAAATCGAAGATAGTTTGTTTAACAGCCTATTCAAAAAAAATGGCATCGATAATTGATCAAGATTGCGACATTGTATTAGTAGGTGACTCTGTAGCAAACGTTATTTATGGTATGCCAAATACTCATAAAATAGAATTAAAAACAATTATTAATCATGCCAAAGCAGTCAGACAAGGAATTAAAAATTCACTAATGATAATAGATATGCCTAAAGGCACTTATAGAAATGAAAAACAAGCTAAAGCAAACGCAAAAAAGATATTAAAACAAACTCGCTGTGACGCAATAAAGATAGAGAGTAATAACAAAAATTTCCAAATAATTAAAAATCTTGTGAAAAATAGAATTCCCGTGATGGGACATATTGGGTATACACCCCAGTTTAAAAAAAAATTTAAGATATATGGCTCAAATTTTAGAGAGAAAAGAAAATTAATTAATGAAGCTATCAAAATTGAAAAAGCTGGAGCTTTTTCCATCGTTTTAGAATGTGTTAAAAAAGACCTTGCAAAAGAGATATCAGAAATTTTAAAAATACCTACAATTGGAATAGGATCATCCGTTCATTGTGATGGTCAAATACTTGTAACAGAGGACATATTAGGCATGAGTGGTTTTTATCCGAAATTTGTTAAAAAATATGTAAATCTAAATAGAATAATATCTAAAACTGTAAGAAAATATAGTATAGATGTAAAGCGTAAAAAATTTCCAACAAAGAAAAATGCTTTTTGAATATGAGCGAGCAAGAAATTAATAGCGAAAAAAACAATTTTACTAGTTTCATTAAGAAGAAGAAAAAGACTCTAATATATATTTGTATTATTATTGTATCATTGATAATCGCATTTTTTGCTTATAAGTATTTTAAGCAAAAGGAGCATATAAAAACTTCAGAGCAATTTAACTCTGCTAAAATCAAAATTTCTAAAAATTTGGAACAATCAAAAGACATTTTGATAAACATAATTGAAAAAAAGAATAAATTTTATTCACCAATGTCACTAAATTTATTGCTAGAACAAGAAATAAACTTACCCAATGAAAAAATTTTGGAATTATTTGACAAAGTAATAGCAATTAGAGGATTAGAAAAAAATACAAAAAATTTATATATTTTAAAAAAAGGACTTTTTTTGTCTGAATTTTCAGATGAAAACACTATTTTGAAGACGCTTAATCCGCTAATTAACTCAAACTCAATATGGAGAACCCAAGCAATAATTATTTTGGAAAAATATTACTTTGCCAACAATGAATTCGAAAAGTCAAAACAATATAATAGAATGTTGAAAAAATAATTATTTAAATGAAAATTTTATATGCAACTTTATTGCTTTTATTCTTAAATAGCTGTTCATTTGATAACAAAACCGGAATTTGGGATGGCAATGATTTAAGAAAAAAAGCTAAAAAAAAAGACGAGTTTTTAATTGACGCCAAAGATATTTTTACTTCAGAAAATGATCAATTAAAAGAATTTGACTCTGGAGTAAATTTAGTGAGCGCTATATCACCAACTAAAATACCAAAGGAATGGACAGAGGAAAACTTTAACAATTTAAATAATGTAGACAATTCTGCTTACCTTAATAAAAAAAAACTATCATATAAAAGTCAAAAAATATCTGGTCACCAAATATCTAATAATTTTCTATATAATGACAATAAATTTATATTTTCAGATTTAAAAGGTAACATTATTGTTTTTACTGAAAAAGAACGAACAGTAAAATTTAAGTTTAACTTTTATAAAAATATATTAAAAAACTTTCCAAAAAAAATAAATATAATTTTAAAAAATGATGTAATTTTTGCAGCTGACAATTTGGGATATGTATATGCCTTAGACATCTTAACTGAGAAAATAATTTGGGCTAAAAATTATGGAGTACCATTTTTTTCAAATATTAAGATTATAGGTGATTTGCTTTTTTTAGTAAATAAAGACAACAAAGTTTATATTTTGAACTTATTGTCTGGCGAAAAAATATGGGAATATTCAACCGATCGAAGTATATTAAACACTAAACATAAGAATATTATTTCACATTCAGGTAATAACTTAGTTTTGTTAAATACTAATGGCTCGGTGTATACAATCGATATTTTAAATAAAAATATTAAATGGTTTTATAATGTTAACAGCATAGTAGCGAGAAAAAATGACATTTTTAATGGTATTTCAAATATTATCGATAATAGATCAGTCTTAATAGCTGGTAGTAATTCTATTTCAGTGCTTGATCTTGAAAATGGTAATTTAGTCTGGCAAAAAAAGTACAATATAGAGATAGATCCTATTGTATCAAATAAACTAATTCTAATATTAACGAAAGAAAACTATCTTGTATTTTTATCGAAAAAAACTGGAGAAGTAGTTTGGTCTAGTAAATTGAACAATATGAAGAAAAATTATTCCGATAAAAAATTTAAAAATAAAAACATAACTAGCATGAAGCTGATGAATGATAACCTTTTTCTATTCTCTGAAGGGTCTGAATTGATAGAGGTGAGTTTACAGGATAAAAAAATAAAAAATATATTAAATTTAAAATACGGTTTTAAAAGTGAAATAATCGTTATTAAAAATCATTTATACTTTGTAGATAAAAAAAAATTAATTAAATTAAGTTAATTATTAGATTTACTGCTCAACAGAGATAATTGAGTAATTTTATTACTTCCTAACTCATCAATTGGTTTTACAGGATATTCACCTGTAAAATAATGATCACTAAATTGAGGATAATTTTTATTTCTCGCGCCTTTACCCAATGCTCTATATAATCCATCTAAACTTAAAAATTTCAAACTTTTAGCTTTAATATAATCACACATCTCATCAATTGATTTATTATGAGCTAACAATTCTTGTTTAGTAGGCATGTCGACGCCATAAAAATCTGGATAAATTATTTCTGGACAGGCTATTCTTACATGTACCTCACTAGCTCCGGCAGCATAAAGCATTTTAACTATTTTATAACACGTAGTACCTCTCACTAACGAGTCATCTATTAGAATAATCTTTTTATTTTTTATCAAAGTTTTTGATGAACTTAATTTTAATTTTACACCTAAACTTCTTATACTTTGTGAGGGCTCGATAAATGTCCTTCCCACATAATGATTTCTTATAAGACCTAATTCAAATGGTTTTTTTGTAAATTGTGAAAATCCTAGGGCAGCCGGCACACCAGAGTCTGGAACTGGCACAATCATATCAGCTTCAATATCTGACTCTTTTGCTAGTTCTTCTCCAAATTTTTTTCTAAACTCATAAGCGCACTTCCCGTCAATAATACTGTCCGGGCGAGCAAAATAAATATATTCAAATATGCAAGGACGAGATTTTTTTTGAGGGAACGGCTTAATACTGTTAATTTCATTATTTTCAACTACTATGATTTCTCCATTTTCAACTTCTCTAATAAATTTGGCGCCAACTATATCTAACGCGCATGTTTCTGAAGCAAAAATATAAGATTTGTTGAGTTTGCCTAAAACTAAAGGTCTAATCCCAAAAGGATCCCTTAAACCAATAAGTTTTTTGTTTGTCATCATAACTAGTGAATATCCACCCTGTATTTGAAAAAGTGCATCAATAATTTTATCTACCATTTTTAATCTTTTAGATTTTGCGATAAGTTGAACAATAGTTTCAGTATCACTTGTTGTTCTAAAAATTGCTCCATCTTTCACAAGATTGTTTCTTAATTCAATAGCATTTGTTAAGTTACCATTATGAGCTAGGCTAACTCCGCTTCCATATAAGTCAGCAAAAAAAGGCTGGATATTTCTTAAAGATGTTTCACCCGTAGTGGAGTACCTATTGTGCCCGATAGCAAAATTACCAGGTAATTTTTTTATAGTTGAGGGATTAGTAAAATGATCACCAACAAGTCCCTGTCTTTTTTCGGAGTGAAAATTTTTACCATCAAAGGAAACTATTCCACATCCCTCTTGTCCTCTATGTTGCAAAGCATGGAGGCCCAAGGCAACAAGCTTAGTAGCTTCATCATGATTAGATATTCCAAATATTCCACATTCTTCTCTTAATTTATCAAGGCTAGATTTTTTCAATTTTGTCCTTAGTATTTTCAAACTCTTGGTACTCTGGAAATTCATCGATCAATACATCACTACCATTTTTTAAAAAACTATAAGTAAAAGATTTATCAACTTCTATACCCCATTTATCTAATGGATAAAACCAATTTAATAAAGCAAATAAACAAACTGAAACAACGTAACCTTTAAATATACCAAAAAAAAAACCAAATGTTTTGTCCATCGAACCGAATCCTGTCCATTTCATCGAATTGTTTAAAAATTTCCCGAAAAGAATTAAGATAAATAACGCAGTGAAATATATTATAATTCCCAAACCTATACCATTAATAAAAGGTGAGTTGATGTAATCAGATACCCAGGGTTGTAGTTTTGGATGAATTATAAAAGTAATTATTAGAGCCCCGATCCACTTCATAAACGAAAAAAAACTTAATGTGAAACCTTTACCGGTACATTGAATAACACAATAAATAAAAATGATAAAAACAACTGCATCAAAAATATTAAAATAATCTTTCGCAATCTCCAAAAAATTTTCGATCATTTAAAATTTTTCATCACCAAAGGGTTTAAATGTTGAAATTAATTTTGGCAACAGTGTTAGCACTGAAATGAGAGCTAATAACATAGCTACGCCAGTAAAAAAACCAAAATAAATTGTCGGTATAAAGTTTGATAGAACTAGAATTGAGAAACCAAAAACAATTGTTATGGAGGTATTTAAAATCGCAATACCTACAGTGCTATGACATCTGTCTATCGTTTGATTATAATTTTGACTATTAATAAATTCCTCTCTAAATCGGTAAATGTAATGAATACTATTATCAACGGCTATACCTATAGTTATTGCGGCTATAGTAATTGTCATCATATCTAAAGGTATGCCCAAAATTCCTATTAAACCCAAAATAAAAAAAGCTGCAATAAAGTTAGGAACCACACCAATCATTGCTAGAGTTAAATCTTTAAAAAGAATAAAAAACATTAATGAAATACCTAACATAACAAAACCAAGAGTTAAAATTTGTGACTTAAACAAACTTTGGAGCAAATTATTAAATAAAATTAATACACCTGAAAGTTTAAACTCATTTTTTTCTAACCCGACCTTTTCTCTAAGATCAAATTTGATTTTTTTAATTAATTCATCTCTTCTTAGATCTTCAAGCGAGTCTTTTATTCTCACTGAAATTCTGGCCTCGTTATTTTTAACTGAAATATAAGGCAATACTATTTCATTCCTTAGTTCTTGAGGAATTTTGCTGTACAAAACAGCAATTTCCAAACTTTGTAATTCCTTTTTATTTAAATCTTCAGCTACTCTAATTATTGATCCAAAAGATAAAACCTTGCCTATTTCAGGCAAAGAGTCCAAATAGTCATGTACTTTTATAATCTTATCGATCTTATCTCGGGTGAACCAATAAGTTTCTTTATTCTCCTCTTTTTGGTTATCTTCGTCCCACTCTGCAAATTCGTCTTCTCCAGTTTCTTCTTTTGTTATAGGAAATTTGACAATTACATCTAATGGTGTTGTTCCACCAAGCTTATCGTCTATCTTCTTCATACCTATATAAATTTCAGTTTTTTTATCGAAATAATTGATAAAACTATTTTCAACTTCAAGTTTGGAAATTCCATAGAAACTTAAAAAAATTATAAAAAGGGTTGGCCCAAATATTAATATACCACTTTGTTTTGAAATTTTTCCTAATAGAGAAGTGACAAGGGACTTTTGTTTATTTTCTATAATAAGACTTTCATCGGATGATATAATATTTAAAAGAGAGGGGATTAAGATAAAAGTTAATAATATTGAAACTAACAATCCTAATGCCATCATCCAACCAAAATCAATAATAGGTTTTATTCCACTAAATATTAAAGATAAAAAAGCACATATAGTTGTTAAAACTGTATAAAGAATAGGCAAAAACATTTTTTTTGCGGTAATGAAAATTATTTCGTTATTAGTCTCATTTACCAATTCTTTTTTTAGCTGTAAGAATCTTACAGTGATGTGAATATTCATTGCCATGTTCAGTATTAACATTAAAGCAATAAAGTTCGATGATATTACAGTCACTTTCCAGCCCAAAAATCCCAAGAGACCAACCATTAATATTACTGAAGAAGCGCACCCCATCAATGGCACCAAAACCCATTTATAGCTTCTGAAAATTACCCATAATGTTAAAACTATGAATATAAAAACCCCAAGGCCAAAAACGATAATATCGTTTTTAATAAACGTCATCATGTCATCCGCTATCATTGGAATACCACCTAAATGGATTTTTGCATTTTGACTATATTTACTAATTACATCTCTGATTTCATTAATATTCTGATGGTTTCTTTTATTGTATAAATTTTTGTAATCTTCATAATCCTTTAAAAATGTTTTATATTTTTCTTTTTCAATCCTACTGGACTCCTTATTATTAAATAACTTAAAATAATTATTTTTTTGATTAATAAATTCATTTAATCTTTCGTCTTTTTTTAAGTAAACAACTATTGCAGAAGTTTTTCCATCAGCGCTGATAATATAGTCTCTAAATATTGGGCTTTCTAAAATTTCTTGTAAGCCTCTTTTTTTATCAATTTCTGGATAAGATAATGTTTTATAGTTTTTAAGTCGATCCATCAGAGGCTCATCTGTACTCTTTAACAAAGGAACATCTGCTAAAGTAATAACTTGATCGACCCATGATAATTTTTCAATCTTTGATTTTAAAAATTGGAGGTCGATAATGGTATCCTCTTTTTCAAAGCTAGAGTTAGGCTCATAAGTCATTACAAGAAAATCTCTAGAGCCATATCTATCGTTTACCTCTCTTAAAAATTCTAGATCTTTATCACCTTCCAACAATAATGCATCAGATGAGGCATCTAAATTAAAATTTTTTGAGAAATAAAGAGCAGAAATAACAGAAAGTAATATTAAAAATAATGAAAATTTCGAAAAATCAGTAATTAATTTTTTGTAAATTTTTAAAATCATGAGGATTATCAAAATATACCTCAAAAAAATGATAACAAAAATTAAATTATTGCTTTAAATCTTTAAATTTAGTGTATTGACCCTCAAATTCAACTTGAACATTGCCTGTCGGACCATGTCTTTGCTTCCCAATAATTATATCAGCTAAACCGTAAATATCGTTCATTTTTGATTGCCATTCAGCATGTTCTATTGAACCCTGTTTTGGTTCTTTTTTTTCAAGATAATATTGTTCTCTGTATACAAACATTACTACATCGGCATCTTGTTCAATTGAACCTGATTCTCTTAAGTCCGAAAGTTGTGGAATTTTGTCATCCCTTTGCTCTACAGCCCTCGATAATTGAGATAATGCAAGAACAGGGACAGATAATTCTTTTGCTAGCGCTTTTAATCCTTGTGTAATTTCAGACAATTCTTGAACTCTCCCTTCGTATTTCTTGGCATTAGTTTTCATTAGTTGAATATAATCTACAACTATTAAACTTAATCCAAACAATCTTTTAATTCTTCGTGCTCTGTTGCTCATAGTTGATATTGTGATAGCGGGAGTTTCATCAATATATAAAGGTAAATCATATATATTTCTGGAGGTTTCAATAAATCGGTTAAGTTGCTCCTCTGACGCTCTACCTCGTCGAATATCATTAGATTGAATTCTTGATTGTTCAGATAAAATTCTTGTGGAAAGTTGCTCAGAAGACATTTCTAATGAAAAAAAAGCTACAGATGATTTTTCATTTTTTTCAAAAATATTTTTCGCTGCATGGTAAGCTATATTTGTAGCCAATGCAGTTTTACCCATCGACGGTCTACCAGCTATAATAACTAAATCTGATTTATGTAAACCACCAAGCTTTTCATCTAATGCAGTTAAACCTGACGGAACACCAACTATACCTTGATCACTTTTGATGGCACTTTTTGCCATTGAGATTGTTTGATCTATTGCTTGATTGAATTGTAAAAAAGACTGAGAAAAATTTCCTCTCTCTGCTAAATCAAACAAAGATTTTTCTGCATCCTCGATAATATTTTCAGAGGATTTATCAAGATCAACATCTAAAGAGTCCTCGCTTATAACGTTTGAAATTTCAAGCAGCTCTCTTTTAACAAAATTTTCGTGAACAATTTTAGCATAATCTGTTGCCTGTTTTGATGAAGATGCAAACCTAGTTAGTTTTACTAGATATTCTGCTCCACCAACTTCATCTAATTCATTTAAATTTTCAAAATAGTTTTTTAATGTTATGGGATTTGCAATCATTCCTTTGTTATTTAAAGACTCAATCACTTTGAATATTTTTTTATGAACAGGATCAAAAAACTTCTCAGATTTTAGAAGATTTGAAATTTCATCGATAATATCATTATTCACTAAAATGGAGCCAATCAAAGCCTGCTCAGCTTCGATATTAGAGGGAAGTTTGTTTTCAATAGAATTTTTTGGCTTAAGATTAATATTTTCCACACAGATATATCACTGAATGCACCTTTTTTTTAAAGTAAAAAGTTACACACTGTATTTTCTACCTGTGGAAAAGTAATTAAGATTTTATCGATGACAATTTATCTACCTTTATCTTTACAACTGAGTAAACTTCTGGGTATAAATTTACCTCAAGACTATAATTACCAACCTTATTAATATCTGTTTTAAGAATTATTTGGCTTGGCTTTATCTCTGTTTTAAGTTGATTTTCAAATGCTGTTGATATTTCTTTTGGTTTTATAAAGGCATATAAGTCACCATTCTCTTTACTTTCTTTCTTAAAAATTAACATTTTGTTATTTATTTTTTTTGAAATTTCAACAAATTGTTGTTTAATTTTTTGGTTCTTTTTATTTAATTCATCTTTCTTTTTGCTTACGTAATCCAAATTTTCTTTGTTCACTCTTAAAGCTTTACCTTTTTTTAAAAGAAAATTCCGGGCGTAACCATTTTTAACATTTACAGTGTCCCCAATTTTTCCAAGTTTTGAAATATTTTCAAGTAATATAATTTGCATCTATAATAATCCTAAAAATTTAGCTCTTCGAACTTCTCTATTAATTTTTCTCTGTTTATTTTGAGAAACCGCGGTAATTCTAGATGATAAAATCTTACTATTTTCGGTTAAATATTTTCTCAAAAGTTTTATATTTTTGTAATCAATAACTGGAGCGTCTTTACCAGAAAGCGGGCACTTTTTCACACCACGCACGTCGTTCTTTTGAAATAGACTTAACTTATTAAGAGGATTTGAATTTCTTTTAAAATTTCTTGATTTTTTTTTCATCATTTATCCTTTTTAAAATACTCTGTTTTTAAATCTAATTTTTTATATTTGATAACTAAATCTTTAATAACTAACTTATCCAATTTAATTTTCTTTTTTATTTCATCCATTGAATTGCTTTCACTCTCAACTTTATAGTGTAAAAAATGGCCTTTATTAAATTTCTTAATTTTTCTAGCAAAATTGATTAGACCCCATTTTTCAAGTTTAATTAATTTTCCTGAATGATCTTTAAGAATATTTGAGTATTTGTCCTCAAAATCAGCTAATTGTTTTGAGGATGCATCTTGACGAGCCACGATTGTATGTTCATAAAAACTCATATAAAATATAATTTTACTAATTTAAAGATCGGACTTATACTATTTAAACTATCCTTTTTCAATAGGATTATAAGTGTTTATTTTAGGATTTTTATGAAAGCAATAATATTTCCAGGTCAAGGATCACAAATTGTAGGCATGGGCAAGGAATTTTATGATAACTTCGCTTCAGTAAAAGAAATTTTTCAAAAAGCTGATGATAAATTAAATTATAAACTTTCTAAAATTATATTAGAGGGACCGGAAGATGATCTAAAACTTACGATGAATACTCAGCCAGCAATTTTAGTTGTAAGTCTATCAATTTATGAGATTTTCAAAAAAGAGTTAAATATCAACTTAGAAAAAGATATAAAATATTTTGCTGGACATTCGCTAGGAGAATATAGTGCTCTTGTCGCTTCAAATTCATTAAAATTAGATGACGCTATTTATTTATTACATGAAAGAGGAAAGGCGATGCAGGAGTCAGTACCAGTTGGTGAAGGCAAAATGTTAGCAGTGCTTGGTTTAAATTTAGAAGATCTAGAAAAGTATATCGAAAAAATCTCTGATAAAAATATTTGTGAAATTGCTAATGACAACGCAGTCGGCCAAATTATTGTCAGCGGTGATACAAATTCAATTGAAAAACTTCAGAACCAATTGAAGTCAGATAGTAAAAAAAGTATTTTATTACCTGTTAGTGCACCTTTTCATTGTTCATTGATGCAAAAGGCTGCCAAAAGAATGGAGAAAAAAATAAATTCAATAAATTTTTCTAAACCGTCAAAAGAAATTATGGGAAATGTTAATGCAAGTCCATATTCTGAACCTTTAGAAATTAAAGAAATGCTTCTCAAACAGATTTATTCTAAAGTAAGATGGAGAGAAAGTATGATTAATATGAGCAAGAAAGGTGTAAAACAGTTTATAGAGATAGGTCCAGGAAAAGCATTAACAGGAATGGTTAAACGAACAATCAAAGATACTAATACCTTTAGTATTAACTCATTAAATGATATTAAGAAATTGAATGATGAACTTGAAAAATAAAAAAATTATAATTACAGGTGCCACTGGTGGAATAGGCAATACACTTGTTAAGAAATTTTTAGAGCTAGGTGCTGAAGTTTTAGCTACAGGCACTAATGAGGAAAAGTTAAAAAAGCTTAAAAGCACTTATCCAAACGTAAAATACATTAGATTTAAGCTCAATGATCACGACAAAATCGAGGAATTTGTTGAGCACTGTTTCAAAGAGCTTGGAGGGTTGGATGTTCTGATTAATAATGCTGGCATAACTTTGGACAATATATCAGTAAGATTAAATCAAGATGATTGGAAAAAAGTAATAGATATCAATTTAACATCTACATTTTTAATGTGTAAATTTTCAATTAAAAAAATGTTAAAAAATAAATATGGCAAGATAATAAATATCACGTCAGTTGTTGGTCATACAGGCAATTTGGGGCAAGCTAATTACGCAGCATCTAAAGCTGGAATAATTGGTTTTTCAAAAAGTCTTGCTATAGAGTATGCCAAGAAAAAGATAAATATAAATTGCGTTTCACCCGGTTTCATTAAGACCGAAATGACAGATAAAATCAGTGAAGATTTTAAAAAAATACTAGTAAATAAGATACCCTCGGGTTACCTGGGGTCTGGAGAGGATGTTTCTAACTGTGTTGCATTTCTAGCATCTGATTTATCTGATTATATTACCGGCGAAACAATACATGTTAACGGCGGTATGTATATGTCTTGACAATATCTATGAATAATTTATATCCAAATATAATCAAAGTTTTAAATCAAGGAGAAAAATGTCAAAAGATATAGGTGCGAAAGTAAAAAAAATAGTTGCAGACCATCTAGGTGTCGACGAGAACAAGGTCGTAGATGAAGCAAGTTTTATTGATGATCTTGGTGCAGACAGTTTAGATACAGTAGAACTAGTCATGGCTTTCGAAGAAGAATTCGGCTCAGAAATTTCTGATAGTGAGGCCGAAAAAATCTTAACTGTTGGTGACGCTATTAAATTTATTGAGTCTAAGTCATCTTAACAATAAATTTTAACAAGCAGCGTAAGATTTGAGTAGTAAAGAAAATAAAAACATAATGATTGTTTTGTCATCTCCATCGGGAGCTGGGAAAACAACAATTTCAAAAAAAATACAACAAAAATTTAGTAACTTTAAAATATCCATTTCACATACAACACGCAAACCAAGAGCAAATGAGGTAGATTCAGTAGATTATTTTTTTATCACTAAAGATGAATTTGAAAAAAAGATTAAAAATAACGAATTTTATGAATTTGCTAAAATTTTTGATAATTATTACGGAACCTCAAAGAAATCAGTGAATGATCTTCAGGATAAAAATTTTAATATTCTTTTCGATATAGACTGGCAAGGAACAAATCAATTATCTAAGTATAAAGAACTAAATTTAGTAAAGATATTTATTTTACCTCCTAATAAAGATGAATTAAAAAAAAGATTGATAGATAGGAACAAGGGAAATGCAGACTCTATCGATAAAAGATTAAGTTCCTACGATGAAGATAAGCATCATTGGAATGAATACGATTATATTTTAATAAATGATAACTTAGAAAACTGCTTTAGCCAAATTGAAAAGATAATTAAAAAAGAATTAAATCAAGTTACTTTGCCGACTCATAACAGCTAGTTATTCTGAAATAAATGGACTCTGGCAACTCTTGTGGTCTCATCTTTAAACTTATATCATTTAATTTAGAATTAATTAATTTTTCAGGTAGAATTTTCTTTAGGCTTTTATTAATCATTTTACGCCTATTAGAAAAAAGAATATTTGTAATTTTTTCTAGATTCTCAATATTTTTAAAATTTAATGCATTAATCGTTTTAGGCTCAAAAATTATTAAAGTAGAATCAATCTTCGGTTTAGGATAAAAAGAATTTCTTGAGATATCAAAATGATCAACTATTTTTAATCTTGATTTTGTTAGAATACTTATTCTTCCATAATTTTTTGTATTAAATTTTGCACAAATCCTCTGAGCGACCTCTTTTTGGAACATTAAGATTAAAAATTTATATTTTGGGGGCCAGATTTTAAATTTAATTAAATTGATTAAAATCTTGGTAGAAATGTTATAAGGCAAATTTCCAAAGATAATAGATTTTTTATGAATATTATTTTCTATATCAAATTCCAGGATATCTTTATTAATAGAAATGAAACCTTTTTTACCTTGAAATTTTTTAATAATTATATCATTTAATTCTTTATCTTTTTCTATACAAAGATAGGTGTTTGGTTTCTTATTTAATATTTCATTTGTTAGATTGCCTGTTCCTGGCCCAATTTCTAATATGTTCTCACCATCGATGTTAACTAAGTTAACAATTTTTGTTAAAATATTTTTATCTATTAAAAAATTTTGACCTAACGATTTTTTTGGCTTCATTTATATTTGGCTTTATTTAAAAAATTGATCGCTTTGAACATGCTCTGAGAATTTGCAATTTTTTTACCAATTATATTAGCACCAGTACCATGATCGGGTGAAACTCTAATGTATTTTAATCCAAGCGTAATATTGATTGCATCATAGTCAAAAATAGTTTTAAAAGGTGTTAAAACTTGATCGTGGTACATGCCAACAACAACGTCATATTTTTTTAAATTATTCTTTTGAAAAAAACTGTCTGCAGAAAAAGGACCCTCAACACTAACATTCATTTTTTTTAATTTTTTAAGAGCTGGAATTATGTATTTAACCTCCTCTGAATTTTTATCATATTCAGAATTATGTGGATTTAAACCTAATACAGCAATTTTTGGTTTAAATTTAAATAAATTTTTAAAATATATATTTAAGTTACTAATTTTCATTATTATTTTTTTTTGAGAAATATATGAAGTTACCTTATTTAATTTGATATGTGTTGTTAAAGGGACAACCGAAAGGGAAGGGTTGTAAATCATCATTATTTCATTTTTTTTGGTATTATTCTTTCTTGATACATATTCTGTCATACCATTGAATTTGCCTCTAAAAATTTTTTTATCAACAGGACAATTTATAAAACCATTTATCATTTTTTTGATGGCTAGATTGTGTGCGATATCGATACATTGAAGTATATAATTTTTTTTTCTGTTATCCTTAATGTTCAAAATATCAATTTTTTTTGAAAATTCCGATAGATTATTTATTTTATTAAGATGTAGCTTGTAATTAAGTTCTTTCAATTGTTTTTTTATGATTTTAAAATTTCCAATTATAAAAATTTTCTTTTTTAGCGATTTATTTAATTTTGATATAGATTTAAAAATAATTTCTGCATTAATACTTTTTGTCTCACCATACACTATACATATTTTTTTACTCATATTTTTCTACCAAGACCGTTCTTTCAAGTTGACTTAAATGCGACTTTGAAAATAAATTTAATTTTTTATTTTTTTTTTGGTTTATCAATTTTTTTCTCAATTCTTCAATGTTCTCTACGATTTTTTGTTCTGTCTCCTTGTCATTAAGTTTCAGAATTATAAGTTTATTATTTTTTTTAATAGGTTGTGTAATTTCACCAACTTTAAGTTTTTTTAATTCTCGACTGTACACATTTTGAAGTTCATTTTCGCTTATCCAGCCCAGTTTTCCATTATTCAGAGCTGACTCAGAAGTACTAAACTTCTTGACTGCTTCTTCATATCCAAATTTATTTATAAATTCGTATATCTCTACCATCTTTTTTTCACTTATATTTTTTGCTGAAATCTCTATCTCTGAAATATTAAATTTTTGAAGGGTTTTGCCAATATTAACTATTTGTTCTAACTCATTTTCAATTTCAACCGTATTAATTTCTATCTGATTTTTATATAAATCAAAAATTAAAGAATTCCAGATATAACCAACTTTTAAATTCTCGATAAATGTATCATAATTTAAGTTATTATTTGCGAACTTTTTTTTTAATTCTAAAACTGTAATATTTTGAGATTTTGCAAGATTATCAATATATGAACTTAATTCTAGCTTATTAAATTTTTCAATTTCGTATTTTTCAATTTCGGATAATTTAAGAGATCTATCTATTAAACCATTTAGAGCTATTGCTTTAGTCTTAATATAATTATCATTATTAAACTCAATATTATTGATTAATAATAAGGTTCTTGTTTCTCTGACAAGATCATAATTAGTAATTATTTTGTTATCTACTTTTACTAAAATTTTGTTATCTACCTGAGGATACGCGTTCTGATATATAAATATAAAAATAACACATAGTATTTTTATTACTTTGGCCATCTTAATTAAATGTCGGAGAAGATAATGATCCAAAAGGCACGATATCAATCGTAAACATTAAATAATTTTCAGCCTCTATATCTTTATCAACATAAAACTCTCTTCTATAAGCTATACCTGCTCTCAAACAATCGTTTATATACTGATAACTTAAGTTATAAAATTCTGATGAACTTTTTAACAAGTCCCGTTTCGCTGAAAAGGATAATTTTCCACTCTCACCGATTGAGTAATTTAATTCTGATTTGACATATTCTTGGCTGCCATAATTGTTTTTTTCTTCAAGGTAATTAATATTAAATTGCAAAGGTCCATTTAAATAATTCATGCCTATTTCACTAAAATTGACATCATTTAACGTCTGATCTATTGCATAATTATAATTTAAATTAAAATTATCGGATATATTTAATTTAGTTTTTCCAACTAAATCTGAATATTTTTTGTTAATTGGTGCTGGTCGGTCATTATTCTCCTCAGCATTAATTATTTGGGCAAAAGAGGTGTAGAATAGTTCCTTTGTTTCATTATTAACAACCTTATTTTTAGTATATTCAAATCCCAAACTTGCACTTAGACCCGACTCAAGAGTATCAATAATATTTATTCTATCTATATTAAAAACGTCATCATATTTTAACTTATAGTTACCATCTATGTTTCTCATATGTCCTGGCGAGTATCTTAATAAAAATTTCGGTGTAAAATAATCTCTAAAAGATTTATCTTTATTTTCTTTTAACATAGGAAGTTTTGCTGACAAACCTAATGCACCGTAAGCCTCATAATTTTTATTTTCGTTCTTAAATTTAGAGGTATTGTCGGCATTATAACTTACAGCTTTCATTTTAGCTAGATATTGAGTTTCAAAACCAAAATCATTAATTTTCATTGGAGACTCCCATATCAAATCATTAACAAAAAATTCAGTTTGTTTGTTAACATCATAATTTTTTACCTCTAAATTTGTGTTTAAGTCTAAAGAACCGAAATTTAAATCTGAAATTAAATTTTTGTTATATATTAGAGAAGGTAATAAATATTCAAATTTTTTGTGACCTGATTTTGATAAATTTTCGAAGGAAGCTATTGATGTATTAATACTAGAGTCATCCTTAAATAAATAATCAAATTTAATTGAATTTTCTACAATATTATTTTCTTTATCAATAAGATCTGTTTCAATGTCATACACTTTAAAATATGTTTCATTTGAAACTTGCTGAAGATTCAATTCAAATGAACCTCTTTCTTCATTATTTTTAAGAATACCTGATGTATATTTTATAAATAAGTGATTTCTTGCACCGTCCGTTTTTTTCTTAGTAACTTTTTTATATCCTTCAGTATGCCCAGCATCTATTTGAAGAAAAGAATTTTTAAAAGCTTGTCTATACTCTGCTAATATCAATGGGTTTTCTTTAGAATACAATTCTGAGGTCAATGTGAGGTCTCTGTCCTTTGAAAGATTTACATAATATGGAAGAGAAAATCCTGTACCTAAATTAGAACTATTTAATAGTGTCGGAACTAAAAATCCTGACCTACGGTCCACAGTGGGATCAGGGTGACTAAATTTTGGAAAATAGAAAATGGGAAAGTCGTAAACTTTTAACACCGCATTAGAGTAATAGATCGTTTTTTTTGTTGAGCTGTGTTGGATTTTTTCTGCTTGTATAGACCATGGCGGGCATTTATCTTCACCACGATTCTTACAATAGGTAAATATCCCTTTTTCTAAAATTAAATCTTCGTTATCTAAACTTAAGATATTTGAATAGAACCTAGGATCATTATCTTCATTTAGTTTAAAATCTTTTTGATTAAAGTGTGCTCTTAAGTCTGACCCAACAATTTTTTTGTTTTTCTCATTAATATATATCTCTGAAAATTTATACTCATTATCATTAACATCTTTAATTAATATTTTTCCTTTTGAAAAAAACAAACTTTTTTTTCTGTCATATTCAAACATGGGAACTTGAATTTGATTTCCATCAATATCAATAATTGTTGATGGAAATGAGCTTCTAACAAGTCCTTGAACATTATCGAAAAGTATATTGTTAGATTTTACTAAATATCTATTTTTTGTTTCTAATTTGGTTTCACCAATGGTTTTTAATGTTTCTGAATTCTTATTATATATAGCCTGATCTGTAGAAATGGAATTCCCAAAATTATCTGAAACATTTACATTTCCATTTAATGATACTGAATTATTATTTTTATCTAATTTTATTGAATTAGAATTTAATTTTAATTCTTCAGATAGCACTGGATTAAAATTAGATATCACTAACAGACAAATTATAATAAAACTATTTTTCATTTATTTGTATTAATCCTATCGAACAATATAAACTGATTGCAAGTATTGGGACCCAAATTGATAAAATTGGGTGAATAAAGCCCGTTTTCCCTAAAGCCAAAGATAAGTCCCTCAAGTAAAATATAACAACACCTGTTATAATTGCTAAAAATAAGTATCTTAAATTGTTAAATTTTCGAGTTGTTCCTAAAGTAAAAATTGAGGCTAATACAACCATGATTAATAAAAAGAAAGGAAATGAGATAAAAAGATTAAGCTTTTCATAAAGAAGACTTTTTTGATATCCTTTTTGAAGCAAATCGTCCTTATTATAAACTATATCTAGAAAAGAAATTGTATCTAAATTTTTATATAACGATTGAAGCTTATTTAAATTATAATTGGATACTAAGTAAAAGCTGATTACATCTTCGTCATTTTTATTTTTATTTTGACTATCAAATATAATTGGTTTTTCAATCTCCCATTTGTTTTCTATAATGTTTACTCTTTCAGATCTTATTCTTTTTAATAAATCAAAATCTTTGTTCAAAATTTTTATTGAGACATCGATTAAGTAATTATCTTCAATTTTTTTCGCATTTGTTATCCTAATTTGATCTGAGTAACTTTCTTTTATCCATACACCATTTTTATTAATAGAAACAAGATGATCAACATCTTTTGAATATCGAGCTTTTGTCGCTTCATATTTTGTAACGAGAGCAGAAGTAATTGGAGTCAAAAGAACTATAATTATCAATCCAATTAAAAAACTTAATATACTTAAGGTTGTAGTAATTTTTAAGTTAGAGACTCCAAAGATTTTTAAGTTTAATAAATCTTTATTTATTTGCGCTGATATCAAGTACCACATTGCTGAAAAAAATATTATAAAAGGCATTAATTTAATTAGCCAATTTGGAATCACTAATAGAGTCAACATTAAAGGCAAATTCAAATTTACATCTAAATTTTTAAAAAATTCTATCTCCTCAAACAAACTTAAAATAATGCCAATGCAAATAAATACCATTATAAAATTAAATAGTATTTTTAAAAATTTTTGAATAAGATATTTATTAATTACATTAATCATCTTAACTTTCTTGTTTTTCTAAATTTATTTTAAGCATGTAGTATAACAGCGGTAATCCCATGATCGGTATAAGAAAATATAACAATGTGTTTAGCTCTGAAAATCCAGCGAACCTTAAAAGTAATTCAGCTGATAATAAGGCTATGAAGGAAATTAAAAAAATAAAATATCTTTTAAAGAAACTATCACTATTTTTCCCTCTTGACCTTAAAAGAAAAGAGCAAATTATTGATACTAATGGAATGTATAAAGGCAACCCTAATCTTCTTGCTACAGTTTCTTTTCTTAAATTATTTTCTGGGCAGTGGTAATTATCTTTTATGAGCACTAAATTTTCACCATTATTACACCTCATCAAATAGTTGGTTGATATTTCTTGCACTTTGGGAACTTTAGTAGTCCGAGAGTCAAAGTTACTTAATACTAATTCTGTTTTTTTGAAAACAATCTCATCTAATTCGTTATCACTAGAAATAGATTGTATTCTACCATTAAATAACACAAGTTTTTTTTGGCTGATAAAACCCTCTTTAGCTAGAATTATTAAATTATTATTATTTTCTTTTGTTGAAATAACATTCTGAAATTTATTTTCTTCATCGCTAATAAAAATATTATAAAATCTGTCGTTAATTTTTTTTTCTACGAAAAACGTGATTCCAGCAAACGTATCAGTAAAAGTATTTTCACGCATATTTATAGAGAAATTTCCCAATTCATCATTAGTGAGTGTGGACCTAGATTTATTCAAAGTATAAGGAGTGATTAGAGAAGAGAATAATAAGTGAATTAAAGTTATTACAAAAGAAAGAAAGAGAAATAGATTTGCCAATCTTAATTTGCTCAATCCAGTGGTCCAGACTATCATTAATTCATTTTTATTATTGAATTTGTAAATAGAAACTACTAAGGCCAATAAAAAACTAAGAGGTATAAATTTAGTAATAATTCCCGAAATATTTAAAATAGAGAACATAAAGTAGGACCTTAAAGAATGTCCACTATCTACTATTAAATCTAAAAAGTTGACAGATCTAACTGTCCAAGCGACTATGCTAAAAGCAAAGAGGATGGTAATAAATGATTTTAAAATTTCTATTGAAAAATATTTATAAATTTTGTTTTTTACCATGGGGTTTTTATTGTATATAAATAATGCAACTTTAATTAAAACTCAACCTATGATAGTACAACATAATAATAATATGTTGAAATATGATATATTCGATCATATATACCTAACAATAACTTATTAAATCTTATGTCAATTGAAATCAGCTACTCAAAAAAAACAATTAGCGGCACTTCAGTCAACCTAATTTTATTTACAAATGACAGGTTCAATACTAATAATTTGAAAAAATATCTTTCTGGATCTGATTTTACTTATATAAATGAAATATTGAAAACAAGCGACCTTAAAAAAAATCTATTTGTTTTTGAAGTGAGTTCAAAAAGAAAAATAATTTTAGTTTCAATTAAAAATAACATAAAAACTTCAGATATAGAAAATTTAGGAGCAGAATTATTTGGGCGTATAAACTTTGGAAAAAATAGTAATTATTTTGTTAACTCTGACAGTGTATTTGGTAAACATGATAATTTTTTAGGTCACTTCCTTCATGGACTAAAGTTAAAATCTTATGAATTTAATAAATATAAATCAAAAAAGGAGAAAAGATTTATTTCACTTAATGTTGTTGGTACCAAAAATAAACCTTCATCTCAAAGTCAATTGAAATTTAAAGCTTTAGAGGAGGGTACTTTTTATGCTAGAGATCTAGTATCTGAACCGGGAAATATTTTACATCCCGATGAATACGCAAAAAGATTGAGTTCTCTCCGTAAAAATGGATTAAAAGTAAGTGTTTAC
Source organism: uncultured Pelagibacteraceae bacterium (assembly GCA_902563575.1). Classification (GTDB taxonomy): domain Bacteria; phylum Pseudomonadota; class Alphaproteobacteria; order Pelagibacterales; family Pelagibacteraceae; genus Pelagilacustribacter. The sequence continues at coordinate 190,163 of CACEXV010000001.1, read as the reverse complement.
GATGAAAAAAAATTAAAAAAACTTGGTATGAATGCTTTACTTGGTGTGGGCCAAGGAAGTATTAGAGGTTCATACCTCGTTACACTAGAATGGAACGGTGCGAAAAATAATTCCAAACCTTTGGCATTTGTTGGAAAGGGTGTTTGTTTTGACACTGGTGGTTATTCATTAAAACCAGCAAGATTTATGGAAGATATGACCTATGATATGGCGGGATCTGCTACAGTTGTAGGATTAATGAAAAATTTGGCATTAAGAAAAGCAAAAGTAAATGCAGTTGGTGTAGTTGGACTTGTAGAAAATATGGTTAGTGGCAACGCACAAAGACCCGGAGATATCGTAAAATCTTATAGCGGCAAAACAATAGAGGTATTAAACACAGATGCGGAAGGAAGATTAGTCTTAGCTGATGCTTTAACTTTTACTGAAAAAAAATTTAAACCTAAATTTATTATTGATCTAGCGACATTAACGGGCGCAATAATAGTTTGTTTGGGATCAGAATATGCTGGGCTTTTTTCTAATGATGATAAATTGTCTAAACAAATTTTTAATGCAGGTGAAAAAGTTGAGGAAAAAGTTTGGAGAATGCCGCTTCATAAAAATTATGATAAATTAATGAATTCAAAAAATGCTGATATGCAAAACATAAATTATGTCGGTGGAGCAGGATCAACAACCGCAGCGCAATTTTTACAGAGATTTATTTTAAATAAAACTCCATGGGCGCATTTAGATATAGCGGGTATGGCCTTTTCAAAATATGGTGGTGCACTAAATTCTGGAGGAGCCACTGGATTTGGAGTGAGATTACTAAATCAATTAGTCGAAGAGAACTATGAGTAATATCGAGCAAACCTTATCTATTATAAAACCAGATGCCGTTGAAAGAAATCTTTCTGAAAAAATTAAAGAAATATTTTTAAAAAATAAGCTGAAAATACTTGAAAGTAAAAAAATTAAATTATCAGTAGAAGAGGCTTCAGAATTTTACAAAGTTCATCAAACTAAGCCTTTTTACAATAACTTATGTAAATACTTATCCTCTGGTCCGATTATAGCTATGATTTTAGAGGGGGAAGATGCCATTCTTAAGAATAGAAAATTGATGGGAGCGACTGACCCAAAGAAAGCGGACGAAAATACGATTAGAAAAATGTATGGATTATCAATTGATAAAAATTCAGTCCACGGATCTGACTCACCAGATAATGCCAAAAAAGAAATAGACTTTTTTTTTAACAATTAATTGTATCTAAATAATTTATAAATAGCCTCCGGATATGCAAGATATTCAAGCTTTTGAGTGTTGTATTTTAAAACTTTAAAATCGTCATTAGGAGAAATATAAAAATATTTTCTCAGAATAATTTTTCCAGAATCCAGTTTTTCATTTACAAAATGAACTGTGCAACCGGTCTTTTTTTCTTTGTTTTTTTTAATTCTCTCATAAGTGTTTAAACCTTTATATTTTGGTAATAATGAAGGGTGTATATTTAATATTCTTAAATTTAATGCTCTTATAAAACTTTTACTCAATATTTTCATAAAACCTGCTAGACAAATTATTGAAATATTTCTTTTATTGATTTCATTTATTAACTTCATTTGAGAGATCAAATTATTTTGAATTATAAAAATTGGTATAGACCTTTGCTTTGCAAAGACTAAACCCTTTGCATATCGAGAGCTACACACAATTAATTTAACACGGATTGGAAAAGTATAGTCAATGGATTTGTTTAAAATATTTTTAAGATTTGTTCCTTTTCCTGATATAAAGATACTCGCATTTTTTTTCACCATTTAATTTTGTTTTTAAAGTTTAAGCGTTTTTTTGAATTATTGATACTACCTATTTCATAGGGTTGATATGGGCCTTTGATAGATTTGTATATTTTTTTGAGATTATTTTTTTTTACTATAATACAAAAACCTACTCCACAATTAAAAGTGTTTAACATTTCTAAATCGTCTAAATTTTTTGATTTAATCCATGAAAATATTTTCTGGGTTTTTATTTTAGCTAAATCAATTTCAACAGATAAATTAGAGGGTACCGATCTAACTATATTTTCTGATATACCTCCACCTGTTATATGAGCTGCGGCACTGATTAGATTCTTGCTAACCAATTTTTTAATTTCTTTAACGTATATTTTTGTTGGCTTCAAAAGTTCTTTAGATAAAGATTTCGGTATCTTATTATTTTTTAAAATATGTCTGACTAATGAATAGCCATTAGAGTGTAACCCACTTGAAGGAAATGCTAATATTATATCTCCCTTCTTTACATTGTTTTTTTTTAGTATTTTTTTTTTGGAAATTATTCCAACAGAAAAACCAGCCAGATCAAATTTATTTTTTTCATATGTCCCAGGCATCTCAGCTGTCTCTCCACCAATTAATTCACAATCCGATTGTTTGCATCCACTTACTATACCAGCTAAGATTTTTTTCACTTTTTTTAAATTTATTTTACCTATCGCAATATAATCTAAAAAAAAAAGAGGCTTGGCTCCCAGAACAATCAGGTCATTTACGCACATTGCAACAAGGTCTATACCTATTGTGTCGAACTTTTTGAAATAGTTAGCTAATTCTAATTTAGTTCCAACTCCATCGGTGCTAGATACTATTACCGGATCTTTAATCTTGTATTCACTTAAATCAAATAAAGAACCAAATGAACCTATGTTTTTGAATTTATTTTTCGAATTCCTATTTTTGACATTTTTACTAGTCAAACTAGCTATATGATCAACAAACCTGTTTGCAAGTTGTATATTAACACCACTTTTTTTATAACTTATTTTGGCTTTATTCATTATATTAACGTAATTGTAATATGAAATTTATATCAGCAATAATTTTAATAATATTCTTTTTATTTAAAACTGGAAATGTTTTATCAAATAATAGTATTTTTCATGTGAATAATATAGAGATTGATAATAAATATTATAAAAATAAAGATAAATTTTTTAATAATCTTTTTAAAGATGGATTTGATCAACTTTCAAAGAAGATATTACTAAAGAAAGATTATCAAAGACTTCAGAGTTTATCCATAAAAGAAATTAAAAATTTAATATCTCATTATGAGATTATTGAACCAAAAAAAAATAGTGACCCAATTAGCTCGAATATTTTTTTTGACCGATCAAAACTAAATTCTTTTTTCTTTAAAAATAAAATTGCTTATTGTGATTTTGACGATACCGAGATCACTTTTTTTCCTCTTTTGATAGAGAATAACAAGACATATATATTTGATAAAAATTATTTTTTTGAAAATTGGAAAGTTGATAACACTCAAATAGAATATATTTTACCAGTTGAAAGTATAGAATTTATTGAGAATATCAAAAAATATAATTCTATAGGCGACTATGATACTAAAACCATTTTTGAAGAGTACAACTTACAAAATAACTTAATTGTTATAATTAACATCAATGACAAAAAAACTAAGATACTATTAAAGGGATTTATAGGGGGGAAACCAATAATTAAAAATCTTATTTATGATATAGAAATTGAAAATGAAATAGAAAATAAAGTAAATCTTATAAAATTTATTGACGCAGAAATTATCGAAATTTACAAAACTCAAAATATGATTGATTTACAAACACCATCATTTTTAAATGCGCAATTAGATTTAAAAAAAACTAGTGAGATATATTATGTTAGAGAAGTTTTTAATAACATAGATACAGTTGAGTATTTGAGGTTCCAAGAGATAAATAAAGATTACATAAAAATAAAGGTAAAATTTTACGGAAAATTAGAAAAATTAACTAATAGTTTAAGAAGATCGAATTTATCGTTAAAATATAAAAATAATGACTGGAAATTGAATTTCGACAAATGAGTCAATTATATTTAAAATTTCCATTCAAAAAAAATTATCTTGAAAGGGATTTCTATGTATCTTCGAGTAATTACGAAGCTTATAAACTAATAGATAGTTATCCAAATTGGCCAGGAAATAAAATCAATTTATATGGTCCATCTGGGTGTGGAAAAACTCATTTAGCAAATATATTAAATAAAAAGATCAGCTTAATTATCATTAAATCAAATTTAATTAGTGAAAAAACATTAAGTAAAATAGATAAAGTAGAGTGTGTAATTCTGGATGATTTTGAAAACCAAATTGATGAAAAATTTTTTTATACTATTATAAATTATTTAAGCCAAAATAATAAGCATTTAATAATAAATTCAACTAAACCTATAAGTGAATATAAAGTGAAGCTACCTGATCTGAAATCTCGTTTAAGCAGTTTCATTCAAATAGGGATAGGATTACCAAATGATGACTTATTAAGAATCATTATATCTAAAACTTTTTCTGACAAACAAATAGATTTGAATGAAAGAAATTTTGAGTATATTATTAAACATATTGACCGCTCATATGAAAAAATTATCAAATTTATTAACGATGTTGATAATGAGTCATTATCTTCTGGAAAAACAATAAATATTAAATTAATAAAAAAAATACTTTTAAATGAATAAATACAAAACACATGATTGCTCTTCATTAAGAGAAAACGATATCGGGAATGATGTTGTTATTTCTGGTTGGTTACATAGAAAAAGAGATCATGGAAATTTATTGTTTGTAGACGTCAGAGATCATTTTGGATTGACACAATGTGTGTTAGAAAACAAAAGTGAACATTTTAAATTATTAGAAAAGCTTAAGCCAGAGTCCGTAATTACAATTTCTGGTAAAGTAGTAAAAAGACAAGAGGGTACCGAAAATAATGAATTGGAAACTGGTAAGATTGAAGTTGATATAAAGTCAGTAAAACTTTTATCTGAAGCAAAAGATTTACCTATGCCGGTGTTTGGCGACCAAGAGTATCCAGAAGATATTAGATTAACTTATAGATTTTTAGATTTGAGAAGAAAGGAAATGCACGACATTATAATTCTCAGATCTAAGATTTTATCTTTCTTAAGAAACATAATGATAAAAAATAAATTTCTTGAGTTTCAAACACCTATCTTAACAGCCTCTAGTCCGGAAGGAGCTAGAGATTTTTTAGTTCCAAGTAGAGTTCACAAGGGGAAATTTTATGCTTTGCCTCAAGCTCCTCAGCAATTTAAGCAGATGATAATGATAGCAGGATTTGACAGATATTTTCAAATCGCCCCATGTTTCCGAGATGAGGATGGTAGAGCAGACAGAAGCCCGGGTGAGCATTATCAACTAGATATGGAGATGTCTTTTGTGGAACAGGAAGATATTTTTAAAACAGTAGAGCCTATATTTTTTGATTTATTTACTGAATTTGGAAACAATAAAAAGATTAATAAGTTTCCTTTTAGAAGAATTTCTTTTGAAGAGTCGATGAGAAAATATGGAACAGACAAACCAGATCTTAGAAATCCTCTTGAAATAACAGATTTTACTGAATTATTTAAAAGTGATGAAGTAAAATTGGATATATTTAAAAAAAATATTAAGAGCGGAGGTGTAGTAAAGGGTATTGTTGTTAAAAATATTTCTAATAAACCAAGAAGTTTTTTTGATAATTTAAATAATTGGGCAATTGACTCAGGTGCTAAGGGTTTAGCATATATTGCTTTTGAGAAGAATGAGACCAAAATAATCAGCAAAGGACCGATTGCAAAATTTTTTTCACAAAATGCTCTAGACTCACTCGTTAAAGACGCCAATGTATCACCAAACGATTGCATATTTTTCATTAGTGATAAATATAGTGAGGCAATAAAATTTGCAGGATTGGTAAGAACTAAAATTGGCACAGACTTAAAACTAATAGACGAAGATCAATTTAATTTTTGCTGGATAGTTGATTTTCCTATGTATCAATATGATGAAGTTGAGAAAAAACTAGAATTTTCACACAATCCCTTTTCCATGCCTCAAGCAAATATAGACGAGTTTGATAAGATGGATCCTTTGAAAGTTTTGGCATATCAATACGATTTAGTTTGTAACGGATACGAGATTTCATCAGGAGCAATTAGGAATCATCTTCCAGATTATATGTATAAAGTTTTTAAAAAAGTTGGTTACGAAAAAAAAGATATTGATAAAAAATTTTCAGGCATGATAAAAGCTCTATCTTACGGGGCTCCTCCACACGGGGGTATGGCGCCAGGTATTGACAGAATTGTAATGTTACTAGCTGGTCAAAAAAATATAAGAGAGGTAACTCTTTTTCCAATGACTCAAAACGGTCAAGATTTATTAATGGGCGCGCCTGCTGAAGTTAATGAAAAGCAATTAAAGGAACTTGGTTTAAAGATTAATATTAAAAAAGATTAATTTTTCGTTTTTAAATTAAGTCGTATATCACTCAAATCTACAAGTTTTTCCTCGTAATTACTTCTAACAAACCCTTTGGATGTAATGTTCTTTACTATTTTAAGAAATTTGTCGTCTTCTTGTTTTTCGATAGGCTCTTTATTTCTAGAGATAGATGGTGTATGAGCGAGCTCTTCTTTACCAAGATATGAAATTGCTAGTTCTCTAAAAACATAATCTAAAATTGATGTAGCACTTAAAATTCTATCATTACCATTAACTTTTCCAGATGGCTCAAATTTTGTTTCAATAAATGCATCCACGAACTCGTCAAGCGGCACTCCATACTGTAGTCCTAAAGATATCGCAATCGCAAAATTATTCATTAATGCTTTCACTAGCTCACCCTCTTTATTTGTATCTATAAATATTTCACCAATTCTTCCGTCATTATATTCACCAGTATGCAAATATATTTTATGCTCACCGATGGAAGCTTTTTGAATGTATCCTTTTCTTCTGTCAGGCATTTTAAATCTTTCACCAATTTTACCTATAAATTTTTTAAGTGAAGATGAATTATCCTTTAAAGGCTTAGATATCGGTGCTGTTTTATTGGTAATATCCTTTTCAGCAAAATCTTTTGGAGGTGTTGTCGCAGACGAAATAGATGATTTATCACCAATTGTTTTAGTTTTTCTGTTATTTAACTTTACCTCAATAACTTCAACCTCTCCATCATCTCTATTTTCTATTTCAGATAAATCTTTTTCACTTAATTTATCTAACCTATGTACAGTTTTGAAATTACAAGTATAATATGTCTCAACGATGTATTTTTTCATAATTAAAAGGAATCTTTAATAATGATATATAAAATAATTTAAGTGTCTAGTCGTAATTATACACTTATTAATTGTGTGGACTTAAAAAATGATAAAACAAATATTTGTCTGGTGGCATAAACAAACTTTTGGAACTTTTTTGAAGACGTTTTTTTTCGGTAAACTTGTAGGCAAAGACAAATTCGGTAATAAATATTACAAAAATAAAAAAAATGATCGCTGGGTTATATACAGCGGTGAAATAGATGCCTCAAAAATTCCAGTAAATTGGTTTCATTGGGTTCATCACACCACTAACGAGGTCCCTGCAAATGAGGAAAAAAAATATTCTTGGGAAAAAGATCATCAGCATAATTTGACCGGATCGATAAAGGCATACAAACCTGGTAAAATTTCAAAGAAAACTATTAAAAAATACAAAACTTGGCATGATTAAAAATTTATTAATTATCTTTTTTATTTTTTTTTCAACCAATTCGCTATCAGAAGAGAAGATTAATACCACTGAAATTATAAATTTAGACGAATTAAAACCTACTTTTGAAGAAGCTGGCTCTGAAGATGAAATAAGCAATTCTTTAATAAAACTTAAGGAAAAAAAATCGACAGATAACAATATTACAAAAAAGTCATCAATAATCATGATGGGCCTAGATAAGATCACGGCAAAGAAAGAAGAATTTGATTTAAAAATAGGACAAGCAAAATTTTTTGGGTCTTTAGAAATTAAAGTGTTAAACTGCGGTATTGTTGAAGACGAAAATAAACGACAATTGGCTGCCTATATGCAAGTTAAAGATTTGGCTGATAAAAACCAAGATAAGGTCTTTATTTTTAATGGCTGGACATTTTCTAAGGATCAAAATTTAAATCCATTCGATCATGCCATTTATGACTTATGGCTTATAGACTGCAAGAAAGTTTAATAAAATTTCTCTTTTTCTAACCAATTAGTATCAAAATTAGAGTTTACAAATTTCTTATGATTCAGAATTTTTTTATGTAAGTCTATTGTTGTTGTTATTCCCTCTAAAACGAACTCATCTAGCGACCTCAAAGTTCTTTGAATTGCTTCAGTCCTATTTCGACCTTTACAAATTACTTTTGCAATTAAACTGTCATAATATGGAGTAATTTTACACCCTTGAAACACAGCACCATCTACTCTTGTTCTAAATCCAGATGGTTGATGACAAACTTTAATTATACCTGGACTTGGCTGAAAATTGAGTGCGGGATTTTCAGCATTTATTCTACATTCTATAGAGTGACCTCTTGGATTGATATCAGATTGTTTTAATGCTGTTTCTCCTGAGTATGCTACCCACAACTGTTCTTTTACAATATCTATGCCTGTTTGAACTTCAGTTACTGGGTGTTCAACTTGCACTCTTGTGTTCATTTCAAGAAAATAAAATTTACCGTTCTCAAAAATATACTCTACAGTTCCCGCACCTTCGTAGCCTATCTGCTCTACCATTTTAACTGTTTTATTAAGAAGATCCCTCCTTTGCTCATCGCTAAGAACTGGGCTGGGTGTTTCTTCAATTAATTTTTGGTGTCTTCGCTGAACTGAACAATCCCTCTCTCCAATATGAACAGTTCTATTTTTTCCCGACATGACCTGAACCTCTATGTGACGAGGATTTTTAAAATATTTTTCAATATATAATTCATCATTACCAAAATATTTTTTTGCCTCGCTTTTAGCGGTCAAAAACATTTCCTCCAAATTATTTTCATCATCAACTATTTTCATGCCCTTACCACCACCACCTCCTGCAGCCTTTATCAAAACCGGATAGCCTATCTTTTTTGTCACTGTTTTAGCTTCATCAATTGATCTTACTCCTCCATCAGACCCTTCTATTACAGGAAGCCCATATTTTTTTGCAATTTTTTTAGCTTCAATTTTATCTCCCATCTTTTTAATAATATCAGAACTGGGTCCAATAAATTTAATTCCATGTTTTTTTACTATTTCTGCAAACTTGGAGTTTTCTGATAAAAAGCCATACCCTGGATGTATTGCCTCTGCTCCAGTAAGATCTACTGCAGACATAATTGAGGAAATATTAAGATAACTATTTTGAGGTTGATGGGAACCTATACAAACACTCTCGTCAGCTAATCGCACATGCATTGACTCGGAGTCTACATCTGAATGAACCGCAACTGTTGAGATTCCCCATTCTTTACAAGCTCTAATAATTCTAACAGCTATTTCACCTCTGTTAGCGATTAAAACCTTTTTAAACATTTAATTGATTATGATTAGTGTCTGACCAAATTCGACAGGTTGCCCATCGTTTACCATAATTTTCTTTACCGTGCCATCGGAAGTAGAAGGTATGTGATTCATAGTCTTCATCGCCTCAACTATCATAATTGTTTGACCTTTTTTAACTTTATCTCCAACCTTTACAAAAGGTTTGCCACCTGGCTCTGGCGCTAAATATGCTGTTCCAATTATAGGAGATTTTATACGATTACCTTCAGCATCAGACTGTTCTGAAAGAACTGCTTTGTTAGAAGAAACTAATTTGTCTGATACATTTTGTCCAACAAAGTTTTTACTTGCTTTAGAAACTTTTATTTTTTTATCACCGTCCTGATATTCAAGTTCTGTAAGATTGAATTCCGATAAATAGTCTACTAGCTCCTTAATTATTTTTTTATCGATTTTCATTTTTTAAATATATCTTTTAATGCATCTATTGACATAAAGTAACCATTTATTCCAAATCCGCAAATTATACCAGAAGCGACTCCACTTATTAGTGATTTATGCCTGAAATCTTCTCGATTGTAAATATTTGTTATATGCAGCTCAATAATAGGTATTTTTAATATTTTTAAAGCGTCATGAATAGCTACCGAAGTATGTGTATAACCTCCTGCATTAATTATTAGTCCATCCATGTTATTTCTGGCTTCTTGAATTTTTTCAACAATCTCACCCTCGATGTTAGATTGATAAAAATTAACACTCAAATCATTTTTTTTTGCATAATCTACACATTGTTCCTTTAGGTTATTAAGAGTTGTATTTCCATATTTACTCTTTTCTCTTTCACCTAAAAGATTTAAGTTAGGTCCGTTAATAACAATTATTTTGTTTTTCATAAGATTGGTATAGAAATAATAGTTATCTTAATTATGGCAAAAATACAAATAAATGGGAAAAAAGTTAATTTAAAAAATACGATTTCTATATTAGAATTGGTGAAAAAATACAAATTAACAAAAAAAGCAGTTGCCATTGAATTAAATGGAAAAATATTGCCTAAAGCAAAATATAAACAATTGTTAAAAGATAAAGATATTATAGAAATAGTTCATTTTATCGGCGGAGGTTAATTTGATTAAAGATTACTTAAAGATAAGCAACAAAAAATTTAAATCTCGCTTAATCGTTGGAACTGGAAAGTATAAAAATTTCAAGCAAACTTGTGATGCAATATCTTCATCAGGAGCAGAAATAGTAACAGTAGCTGTAAGACGAGTAAATATTCTTGATAAAAAAAAACCCATGTTATCTGACTATTTGAGTCCAAAAAAATATCTATATCTACCAAATACTGCGGGATGTTATAATTCAAAAGAGGCTTTAAGAACACTAAGACTTGCTAGAGAAATGGGAGGCTGGAATTTAGTTAAATTGGAGGTTCTTGGTGACAAAAGAACTCTTTACCCAAATATGATTGAGACAATTAATTCAACAAAAATATTAGTTAAAGAGGGTTTCAAAGTAATGGTTTATTGTAGCGATGATCCTATTCAAGCAAAAATCTTAGAGGATTGTGGAGCATCTGCTATAATGCCACTCGCTTCCCCAATAGGTTCTGGACTTGGAATACAAAATAAAATTAATATTTCATTAATTATAAAAAAGTCAAAAGTTCCAGTCATAGTAGATGCTGGAATAGGAACAGCATCAGATGCAACAGTGGCTATGGAGTTAGGATGTGATGGCGTTCTTATTAATAGCGCGATCGCCATGGCGCGAGACCCTACAATGATGGCCAAATCCTTTAAACATGCTGTCAAGGCCGGACGGAAATCATTTCTTGCTGGGAGAATGAAAAAGAATTTTTTTGGCATTGCAAGTTCTCCAAAAAAAGGTTTGATTTAACTCGCTTTTTTTCTTCTAACCCACAATGTTTTTGGAGCTTGTTTCTTTTTAACTAATTTTGTTTTTTGACCTGATTTTAATTCTAATCCTTTAGTTTTATCTTTAATATTTTTTTCAATAATTTTATCTTTAAGAGATATTTTTCTTAAATGCTCGAAGGTTTTTAAAATTTTATTATTTTTGTTCATCAAATCTATCTTATATTCCGGGATAATCATGCTAATATCTCCTATTAAATTTATTTTATACTGAAATTTTTTTTGAAAATAATTCAACTCTTTATCTAACTTATTTTCAATATAAATTTTAGCTTTTTCTGGTATTTGTGCTTTCACAATTTTTATCTTGTTTGTAAAAGCCAACATTTCAATTTTTTTTATAATTTGTTGAGAAAATGACTCAAGTGATAAATTAGTTTCCCATTTAATAGATCCTTCTCTTAATCTTTGCCGTGTCATCTCCAAAAGACCAAAATTACTTATTCTTCCTACCTGTATTCTAGCTCTATCTTTTCTAATACTTTCTTTCATCTTTTTTTCAACTATCCGTTTGTTATAGAAGTTGGCCATATCAATAAAGTCTATCACTATAAGACCAGACAAATCCCTTAACTTTATCTGTCTTGAAATTTCTTCGGCGGCCTCAATATTTGTATTGAGAGCGGTTTTTTCAATATTCATTTGTTTTGTTGATTGGCCTGAATTAATATCAATAGCGACTAAAGCCTCGGTTGGATTAATTACCAAATAACCTCCAGATTTTAATTTTACAGTTGGTTCAAATATATTATTCAACTCTTTTTCAATTCCAGAGTCGTGAAAAAGAGGAATTTTTCCCCTATATTTCTTTATAAATTTTACGTTGCTTGGCATGAGTTCCTTCATAATTTTTTTTGCCTTCTGGTAGCCGTCGTTCCCGTCAATATAAATATATTTAGTTTCATTATCATAAATATCTCTAAGAGCTCTTCTGATAATTTCACCCTCTTCATAAATTAGTGAAGGAGCATTGGACTTGATTGCCTTGTCTCTAATTTCTTCCCAAGTTTTTAAAGTAAACTTGAAATCTTTTTCTATATCATTTTTTGTTTTATTAGCGCCTGCCGTTCTTACTATCACTCCCATACTTTTTGGAATATCAATTTCATTTAATATATTTCTAATATTTCTTCTCTCATTTGAGTTGTAAATCTTTCTGGAAATACCTCCACCCTTGGGTGTGTTTGGCATTAAAACTATAAATTTACCTGCTAGTGAAATAAAAGTCGTTAGTGCGGCGCCTTTCTGTCCTCTTTCTTCTTTTAGGACTTGTATTAGCACTACTTGACCAGGTTTAATTACCTCCTGAATTCTATATCTTCTAACTCCATATGATTTTTTTAGTGTCTCTCTATAATTATTTTCATTTTCTGGTTTATTTTTTATATCTTTATTTTCCTCTATAGTTTTAGTCTTTTCGTAATTTTGATTAATGTCATCTTCAGATGAGGAATTATCCAAAGTTTTATTTTTCAAATCTTCACGAATTTTTTCCTCTATATCTTTTAATTTTTCTTTATCTTCTGCTGGTATTTGATAATAGTCCGATTGAATATCATTGAATGCTAAAAAACCGTGTTTAATTCTTCCAAAGTCAATAAATGCAGCTTGTAAGGATGGTTCAACTCTACTTACCACTCCAAGATAAATATTGTTTTTAAAATTTACCTTGTTTTTGTCTTCAAACTCATATTCTTCAATTGAAGATTTTGATTTAAGTACAACTCGAGTTTCCTCTGGATGCGATGCATCGATGTATAAATTTTTTTCCATCTTAAGTGAATTCCTTTTTGTGAAATTTGTGTAATATTAAAAAATGATCTCATATACTTATTATACAATTTTTTTAGGCAATTGCACTAATTTATATGCAATACATAAATGCCATAAGAAAGCCTAATTTATTAATAATATTCATCATATGATTAGATTTATTAATCCTATAATTAAGATTATTCTTATACTTTCAATAACTTTACTTTTAATTATTTTCTCAGCCTTTTTTTATTTTTCTTCGGGCTTACCTGACTACAAAAAATTATCTAATTATGAACCACCTATTTCGAGTAGAGTTTATTCTGAAGATGGCAGTTTGATTGCAGAATACTCCTTACAAAAAAGACTATTTGTACCTTATAAATCAATACCTGATAAGATTATAAATTCATTTTTATCTGCCGAAGATAAAAATTTTTTTGATCACCCTGGGGTTGATGCAAAAGGTATTTTGAGAGCATCAATTAAAAACATTACTAATATATTGTCAGAGAAAAGACTTGAAGGCGCTTCAACAATCACGCAACAGGTTGCAAAAAACTTTTTACTTACTAACGAAGTTTCCATTAAAAGAAAGATTAAAGAGGCCATTTTAGCTTTCAGAATTGAAAAAGCTTATTCGAAAGAAAGAATTTTAGAATTATATTTAAATCAAATCTACTTAGGTGAGGGTACTTATGGTATAGCCGCAGCCAGTTTAGAGTATTTTAATAAATCAATTAAAGAGCTTAATTATCAAGAGGCTTCAATGTTAGCAGCACTTCCTAAAGCGCCAAGTAAATATAACCCTTTTAAGTACCCTGACGAGGCAAAGTTTAGAAGAAACTTAGTTCTAAATAACTTGGCTGAGAATGGATTTATAAGCAAAAAAGAATTAGTAGATTTAAAACAAAAACCAATAAAATTAAATAAACGAAAAATTGTAATTGTTAATGAAGCCGTATCTTTTACGGAGGAAATCAGAAGATCTATTAAAAATAAATATGGTTTTCAGAAACTATACTCAGAAGGATTAACAATCAAATCTCCATTAAATATCAATTACCAATTAAACGCTATTAAAAGTTTGAGAAATGGTCTCGAGGCATTTGATAGAAGAAAAGGATATAGGGGTCCAATAACTAATAAAAACAATGATGTAAGCTGGAAAAAGAAATTAGATAATTTAAACTTAGATAAGTCACTAAATTGGCAAGTAGCTGAAGTCATCTCAATAAATCAAAATGAAATTAAATTTAGCATTTACAAAAAAAAAACTACAGGCAATATAAAAAATAAGTTTATAAAATGGATTATTAAAAAAAATAAAGTTGAAGAAATTTTCAAACCCGGGGATTTCATTTTTGTAAAAATGGAAAACGGCAATTGGAAAATCAAGCAAAGTCCTAAAGTTAATGGAGCCATTGTAGTTTTGGACCCTTACACAGGTGAAGTTAAAGCTTTAGTAGGAGGTTACAGTTATAGTTCAAGCGAATTTAATAGAGCCACTCAAGCAAAAAGACAACCTGGGTCAGCCTTCAAACCTTTTGTTTACGCTGCTGCCTTAGAAAATGGATTTTCCTCAAATTCAATCGTTCTAGACGCACCTTTTGTGGCACAACAAGGCATAGGTTTAAAAGATTGGAAACCTGAAAATTATGGTAAAAAGTTTTATGGACCCTCTACCTTAAGAAAAGGCGTAGAGTATTCTAGAAATTTAATGACAGTGAGGGTAGCTCAAAAGATCGGCCTAAAGCAAATTATTGAATTATCAAAAGATTTAAATATTTATCAGGACCTGCCAAAACTTTTATCTATTTCCCTAGGTTCTGCTGAAACAACTTTACTAAATTTAACATCTGCGTACTCTACTTTTGTAAATGGAGGATTAAAAGTAAATCCAACCCTAATTAGTAGAATTCAGGATAGGAGAGGTAAAACAATTTATGTCCCTGCCTTGTCAGGCAAATGCGTTGGTTGTGATAAATTTATAATTGCTGGTGAAATGCCATCGATAAAAAAAGATAATTTAAAAATAGTCTCAGAGCAAACAGCATACCAAATAACTTCAATTTTGGAGGGCGTTGTTAAAAGAGGTACGGGAAAAAAATTAAGAGATCTAAATGTTCCGCTTGCAGGTAAAACTGGCACCACTAATAATAATTTTGATGCTTGGTTTATTGGATTCACCTCTAACTTAGTTATTGGGGTTTATGTTGGGTATGATAATCCAAAGACCTTAGGCAAATATGAGACAGGATCTAAAGCTGCGTTACCGATATTTAAAGATTTCGTTAAGAGATCCATCTATAAAGATGAATTTAAAAATTTTCCAATACCCAAAGGTATCTATTTTGCGCCTGTGGATTATGACAGCGGGAATAAAAGTAATTTTGATCAAAAAAATTCAATTATTGAAGCATTTAAAACTAAAGATATTAACAATATTTCTAATAAAAATTTATCAGATAAAGAAGAATATGATACTTTAAGCAAATTTAATAAATTTTACTAAAATGAACTCATTTAATACAGACATAAACATCGCAAACAAAATCCTTCAAAATATTTGGAGGTATCTTTGAAAAAAATAAAATACATAAAGAGTTCAAAAACTTATCTGAGTTAATTACCAAAGAAGACTTTTGGAAAGATAATACTCAAGCAAAAAAAATAATAAAAAAGAAAAACTTTTACGAAGAATTAATAAATAATTTTGATATTAACAAAATTGAACTTGAAAATATAAAAGATTTACATTCTCTTTCAATAGAAGAGAATGATCAAGCAGTGTTAAATGAGTGTGAATCTAAGATTAAAAAATTAATTAAAAACTTAAAGTTCAATGAGACAAAATGTTTTCTCTCAGGTGAAAGTGATAGTTTGAACATATACTTAGAAATACACGCAGGTGCAGGAGGAACTGAAAGTCAGGATTGGGCAAATATGCTAAGAAGAATGTACTTAAAATGGTTTGACAAAAAAAAATTTCATTATCAAATTATTAGTGAGCATAAAGGTGAAGAAGCTGGAATTAAGTCTTGCACTTTAAAAGTTTCTGGCGAGTACCTTTATGGCTTGATGAAAAAAGAGTCAGGTGTTCATAGACTGGTCAGAATTTCGCCTTTTGATAGCGGTGCACGAAGACATACAAGTTTTGCAAGTATTTGGGTTTATCCTGTGGTTGACGATAGTATTGAAATTATTATTGATGACAAAGACTTAAGAATTGACACATATAGATCTAGCGGTGCCGGCGGCCAACACGTCAATACAACCGATAGTGCAGTAAGAATTACCCACCTACCAACAAAAATTGTTGTTCAATGTCAAAATGAGAGATCACAACATAAAAATAAAGAGACGTGCTTTAAAATGTTGAGATCAAGACTCTATGAAAATGAGATCAATAAAAGAGAAGAGGAGACCAAGAAGTCCGTAGAAGAAAAAACAGATATTGGATGGGGTCACCAAATCAGATCTTACGTGCTCCAACCTTATCAACTAGTTAAGGACTTAAGAAATAAAACTGAAAGCACTAACCCGACTGCTGTACTGAACGGGGAACTAGACGAATTCATTGAGTCAGGAGTAACAAATACTTAAATGAAAAAGATACTACTTAGAGGAATTTTTTTAATATCATTTTTAATTATAGGTATAATCATTTATTTAAGCACCATTGGATACCAAACTAGTCAATTTAATAATCTAATTTATGAGAGAATTAAATTACTTAACAATAATTTAAGTTTAGAAATAAAAAAAATAAAAATTAAATTAAACATTAGAGATTTTACACTTTATTTATCGACTAAAGAACCAAATATCATCTTTAACCAAGTTTCAATTCCTATTACAGAATTAAAAAGTTTTATAGATTTAAAATCTTTAATAAGAAAAAATATATTAATAACAAAAGTTTCAATAAACATTAATAATGTAGACTACAATGACATTGAAAAAATTTTAAAAATATCTAAACCATCTAATCTTAAAAGAATAGCCTTAAATCACTTTGAAAAAGGAAAAATTACAGGTAACTACGAGCTGATATTCGATGATAAATTTAATATTTCTAATTTTTTAGCGGAGGGATACGTAAAAAATTTTCAGGCAAAAGTTAATAAAAATCTTAAATTAGAAAATGCAAGTTTTTTATATTTCGTTGAAAAAAATAGCTTAGATTTAAAAAATTTAAAGGGAAGTTTAAATAATTTACTTATATCTGAAGGAAGTTTGAATTTATCATCAAGCGATGAGATTGAGATAGCATCGGACTTCAAAACATCTATTAAATTAAATCTAAAGGATATTAAAAAAATTTTACCAAAAAATAAAGATTACCTAGATAATAAATTAAAAAATCTTTTCATTAACTCCGATTTGACAAATGAAATAAAAATAAAAATTGATAAAACAAGGCAAATTTCTGACTATAGCTTTTCTGGTATCGGCAATGTTTCTAAAACAAAGATATCTTTAAAGAACCCAATTGAGTCAAATATGATAAAAAAAAAGATAGAAATTATTGATGTAGATAAAAGTAAAATAAAGATAAAATTTAATAAAGAAAAATTTTCAACAGATTTTGATGGGAAGTATAGTATCGATGGAAAAAATTATAATGTTTTAAAATTTAAAAATATACTAACAAATGGAACAAATAATATTTCTGTAGACTTAGATTTTGATGAGAGACTATTTATAGATTTAATAAATTACAACAGTTCAGATACGACTCAAAACGTGAAGGCAAATATTTTACAAAAAGAAAACAAACTTCTATTTAAACAAATTAATTATCTTAACAATGATGATTTTATTAACATACATAATTTAGAATTTGATAAGACTGGCAAAATAAATAAACTTGAAAAAATCGAGTTAAATACAAAATTAGATAAAAAAACTAATAATGCTTTCACGATAGAAATTAAAAAAAATATTGAAATAAAAGGAAAGAAATTTGACGCCACTAAATTATTGTCAATAATAAACAAAAACGATGGAAAAAGTATTTTTGACAAATTTAGTAAAAATATAAATATCACTTTAGATGAAATTAATACTGGTTTTAAAGATCAAAATATTATCCAAAAATTTAATTTAATCGGTAAAATTAAAAATGGAAAATTCGAAAAGTTATCGTCTAAAGGGGAGTTTAGTAAAAATAAATTTCTTGATATTAGTCTGAAGAAAAATGAAGAAAATACATTAAAAATTTTTGAAATATATTCTGACATTCCAGATCCATTTATAAAAGAATACGATTTTTTTCGAGGTGTCATAGGGGGTAAACTTACGTTTGTGAGTAGTTTTGATCAAAGGTCCAGCACTAATCAAATGATAATTGAAAAATTTAAGATCAAAGATGCGCCGGGTTTCTTAAAACTTTTATCATTGGCGGACTTACAAGGTTTAGCAGATGCCGCCAAAGGTAATGGAGTATCTTTTGATGAGTTGCAAATAAATTTTACAAAACAAAAAGACAAAATAGAATTAAATGAACTGTATGCTATAGGTCCTAGTGTATCTATTTTAATGGAGGGATATATTGACAACAAGAGTGGTCTTGTAAGTTTTAAAGGAAATATGATACCGGCAAAAACATTAAATACCATTATTTCAAAAATACCTGTGGTAGGTGAAATTATAATACCAAAAGATATTGGTGAGGGTTTATTTGGAATTAGTTTTAAGATAAAAGGTTTACCAGGAAAAGTTAAAACAACTGTTAACCCATTACGAACTATAACACCAAGATTTATACAGAAAGCTATAAAAAAAAAATAAACTATTTTAATTCTACCAAAAAGTGTTTCTTTTTACCGAACGAAATTTTTAATCTTTTTTCATCTACAAAATCTTTTATAGATAAATGATCTTTATAGTCACGGACTAATTCATCGTTTATTTTTATAGCTTTATTTTCTATAGCTCTTCGTGCTTCACTTTTTGATGAAAAAATTTTCGTTTCATTTAAAAAACTTAATATTTCAACATTATTAAGTATAAAAGATTTATTGATTTTTATTAAAGGTAAGTCTCTTCCCAAACCTCCTTTTCCAAAAGTTTCTTTAGCGGTCGCCTCTGAACTTTCAGCAGCCTTTTTTCCGTGAAGTAAAACTGTTGCAGCATTTGCTAGGGTTATCTTTAATTTATTAATATCCGCATTATTCCGAATTAAATTTTGAATAAAATCAACTTTTAAATCTGTAAAATAATTTAAAAATTTACCAACGTCTGCGTCCTCCGTATTTCTCCAAAATTGCCAATAGTCATAAGGGTGCATCTTTTTTTTATCTAACCATACAGCACCTTTTTCCGTCTTACCCATCTTAGACCCAGAAGACGTAGTAATGAGTGGCGTGGTTAAACCAAAAGACTCTTTTCTACTTATTCTCCTAATTAACTCCACTCCATTCACAATATTGCCCCACTGATCAGATCCACCTAACTGCAATATACAATTATATTTTTTGTTTAGCTGTAAATAATCATAGGCTTGGAGAATCATATAATTAAATTCCATATAACTTAAAGATTGCTCTCTCTCTAATCGCAACTTAACGCTATCAAAAGTTAGCATTTTATTAATTGTAAAATGTGTGCCAATTTCCCTTAAAAACTTTATATAATTTAACTTACCTAACCAGTTAAAATTATCTACGAATATTGGTTTAGTTTTTTTATTTTTGAAATCTAACAGTTTTTTGAAATTGTTTTTAATACCTAAAATATTTTTCTTAATATTGTTATGTTTTAAAATTTTTCTGGTAGAATCTTTACCTGATGGATCACCAATTAGTGTAGTGCCACCTCCTAACAAAATTATTGGTTGATGACCATGTTTTTGTAATAATCGCAAAACCATAATTTGCAATAAACTACCAACATGCAATGAGTCTGCAGTGCAGTCAAAACCAATGTAGGCCAAAATCTTACCTTTTTTCGCAAGTTCATCTAGCCCATCTAAATCTGTACATTGATTTAAATAGCCACGGTCCTTCATTTCTGCTAAAAAATTACTTTTCATAGATACAACATCAATAATCTACTATTATACGAAATTTTGTATAAATAAATAAAAATATGACAAAGAGCTATTTATCCTTAGGATTAATGAGTGGCACTTCAGGAGATGGAGTAGACGCTTCATTAATAAGGTCAACCGGCAGTCTAAATGAAAATAATAGCTACGAGGTTATTGTAGATAAATATTTTGAGTATGATCAGACAATCTTTAAAAAAATTTATGTTTTAAGAAATAAGGTTAATACAATGAAAGACTTAAAAACTTATTCCAATGAAATCAAAGAAGTTGAAAGATTAATAACAATTTTTCACGCAAAGGTTGCTGGTACTTTTTCAAAGAAATATCAAATTGACTTGATAGGATTTCATGGGCACACAATTTTTCATAATCCAAATAAAAAGATTACTAAACAAATTGGTAATGCAAAATTATTATCCCAGCTAACAAAAAAAAATATAATTTTTGATTTTAGAAGTAATGATATTAAAAACGGGGGTCAAGGTGCACCTTTAGCTCCACTATTTCACTTGGCTTTGTCCAAAAAAAATAAAATAATTCCTCCTTGGCTTATATTAAATATTGGTGGAATTTCTAATATCACCTTTTGTGGAAAAAATCCCAACGACTATCGAGCAATGGATATTGGACCAGGTAATTGCTTAATAGACAATTGGATTAGAATAAATACATCTTTTAAATTTGATGATAATGGAATTATTGCAAGTCGCGGAACAATAAATAAGCAAATTTTACAAGATAATCTTGAAAGTGAACAGTTTAAGCCTATTAATTCATCATATGACATCAATGATTTTGATTTAGGATTTGTTCGAGGACTTTCTACTGAAGATGGCGCGGCAACATTAACGGAATACACCTCTGAATTAATTTCATGGAAAATAAATTCATTTTTAAAAAAAAAATTTGAAAGTGTAAAATTATCTAACAAAACAAAATTGATTATAACTGGAGGCGGCCGAAAAAATAAATTTCTTGTAGAGCGTTTAAAAAAAAAGATAAACTGTGATATCAATCCTATAGAAAAATATAATTTAGATGGAGATTTTATTGAGTCCCAAGCTTTTGCTTTTTTAGCTATACGCTCTTTTATAAATCAACCAATTAGTTATAGATGGATGACAGGTTGTAAAAAAGATGAATGCAAAGGTGGAAAGTTAATAACTTTTAAATAAGAGCTGTTTTTTCTTTTATATACTTCTCAATATTTAACTTTAAATCATTTTCTTTATCTTTGAAAAAATGATTTGCATTTTTAATTTTTGAAAATAATACCTCAACTCCTTTTTGACTCTTAATCCTATTATCTAATTCAGTAATACTTTCATTTGTTACTAATTCATCGTTTTCACTATAAACAACCTGGCCGGAGGTAGGGCACGGTGCTAAAAATGAAAAATCGTAAACATTTGGCTGAGGCGATATAGCTATAAAATTATTAACCTCAGGTCTTCTCATAATTAGTTGCATGCATATCAAAGCACCAAAAGAGAAACCAGAAACCCAACATTGACTGTAATCCAAGTTTTGTCTTTCAATCCAATCTAATGCAGCAGCTGCGTCTGACAATTCGCCTTGTCCATTGTCAAATATACCCTCACTTTTACCTACGCCTCTAAAATTAAATTTTATCACAGAGAAACCATTGTTAAGGAATATATTAAACATTAATTGAACTATTTTATTATTCATTGTTCCTCCATATTGCGGATGCGGATGTAAGACAATCGCTATTGGCGATCCAAATTTTGGGTTTTTATAATATTTTCCCTCAAGTCTTCCTGAAGGCCCTGGTATAAATATTTCTGAACTTTTTGGTTTCATATTAATAATGATAATTATTTTCAAAAAAAGTTCAGATTTATAACACGAATTTGTGCGTCAAATTTTTTTTTTTAAATCATACAAATCTACTAGGAATTCTAAAGAAACTGCTGTAAAACTTACAAAATTATGAAATTGACAACCAAAGGAAGATACGCAGTCATGGCAATGGCAGATCTTGCCTACCATTCTAATGAAAAACCAGTCAGTTTGACGGAAATATCATTAAGACAAAATATATCTTTGTCTTATCTTGAGCAGCTTTTTATCAAATTAAAAAGCAAAAAACTTGTGAAAGGCCTTAGAGGCTCAAGAGGAGGCTACACCTTGGAAAAACCAGCTTCAGAGATTAAGTTATCAAATATTTTTTATGCCGTTGAAGAAGAGGTAAGAACGTTAAATTGCAAAAAAGATTCAAAACGAGGGTGTAATAACAAATCAGTTAAATGCATAACCCACAACCTTTGGGACAGACTAGATAATCATATTAACGGTTTTTTTGAAAATGTGAAATTAGAGGATTTATTAAAAGAAAATTATGAACAACAACGAAATAAATAAATTAAAGGATTATAAATACGGTTTCACTACCGATATAGATAGCTATAGAGCTCCAAAGGGCCTTAATGAAGATACTATAAGATTTATATCTAAGATTAAGAAAGAACCTTTGTGGTTATTAGAATGGAGACTAAAGGCTTTCAATAGATTGAAATCACTTAAAGAACCAAATTGGCAAAAACCAAAATATCCTAAGATAGATTATCAAGATCTATATTATTATTCAGCTCCCAAAAACTTTAAAGAAAAGCCTAAGAGTTTAGATGAAGTTGATCCTAAACTAATTGAAACTTACAAGAAACTTGGTATTCCCTTGGATGAACAGAAAAGACTAAGCGGCGTAGCTGTTGATGCAGTTTTTGACTCAGTATCCGTTGCAACTACTTTTAAAGATGAACTGACAAAAAAAGGTATAATATTTTGTTCTATATCGGAAGCAATTCAAAAACATCCAGAATTAGTAAAAAAATATCTAGGTTCAGTAATCCCTTTGACAGATCATTATTTTGCTACATTAAACTCAGCTGTATTCACGGACGGTTCGTTTGTTTATATTCCCCCTAATGTTCGGTGTCCTATGGAGCTTTCTACTTATTTTAGAATAAACGCATCTCAAACTGGTCAATTCGAGAGAACTCTTATAATCGCAGACAAAAATAGTTATGTAAGTTACTTAGAGGGATGTACAGCTCCAATGAGAGACGAAAATCAACTACATGCTGCTAATGTAGAATTGGTAGCCCTCGATGACGCTGAGATAAAATATTCGACTGTTCAAAACTGGTATCCTGGTGACGAAGAAGGTAAAGGAGGTATCTATAATTTTGTTACTAAACGTGGAGCATGTAGAGGAAAAAATTCGAAAATTTCATGGACACAAGTCGAAACTGGTTCTGCAATTACTTGGAAATATCCAAGTTGCATACTTCAAGGAGATAATTCCGTAGGTGAATTTTATTCGATTGCAATTACAAACAACTTTCAAAAAGCAGATACCGGCACCAAAATGATACACCTAGGAAAAAATACAAAAAGTAAAATTATTTCCAAAGGAATTTCAGCTGGGAAAGCAGATAATACTTATAGGGGCCTTGTTGATATAAATAAAAAAGCCACAAATGCTCGTAATTATACTCAGTGTGACTCATTATTAATGGGGAATAAATGTGGTGCTCATACAGTTCCATATATAAAAAATAAAAATTCAACCTCTACAATTGAACATGAAGCTACAACTTCTAAAATAAATGACGAACAACTATTTTATTGTAATCAAAGAGGCTTAAATCAAGAGGAAGCTGTAAGTTTAATAGTAAACGGTTTTTGCAAAGAAGTATTACAACAACTTCCCATGGAGTTCGCCGTGGAAGCTCAAAAGCTAGTATCAATTAGTTTAGAGGGGAGTGTTGGATAATGCTAAAAATAGAAAATTTAAAAGCAGCCACTGATCAAAAAAAAATATTAAATGGCTTAAACCTTGAAATCAAAAAAGGTGAGGTTCACGCAATTATGGGTCCAAATGGTTCTGGAAAAAGCACATTGGCAAATGTTCTGTCTGGAAAACCAGGATATGAAGTTTCAGGAAATTTAAAATTTGAGGGATCCGACTTACTGGATGTGCCAATCGAAGAGAGAGCACAAAAAGGGATTTTTTTGGCTTTTCAGTACCCACTTGAAATTCCAGGTGTTAACACGGGAAATTTTTTGAGAACATCTTTAAACTCAGTAAGAAAATCTAGAGGAGAAAAAGAAATTGATGCAATTAACTTTTTGAAAATTGTAAAAGAAAAATCAAAAGAACTTGGAATTGATGAGAAATTTTTAAGCAGGCAACTAAACGTTGGTTTTTCAGGAGGAGAAAAAAAGAAAAATGAAATTTTACAATTAAAGATACTTAAACCTAAACTATGCATTCTTGATGAGACAGACTCTGGTTTGGATATAGACGCGCTAAAAATAGTTGCAGATGGTGTTAATTCATATAAAGGTAGAGAAAACTCATTTCTTATAATTACACACTATCAAAGACTACTTAATTTTATTAAACCGGATTTTATTCATATCCTGTCAAAAGGCAAAATAATTAAAACAGGTACAAGCGAGCTTGGTGAAGAACTTGAGAAATCGGGATACGCAAAATTTAACTAAATCAATGGAATTTAATTTAAACATAGAAAACAAAAATAAACTCATAAATTACGAAAAAAAGATTTTTGATGAATTGTTTTTAAAAAAAGGATTTCCAAATAAAAAAGATGAAGATTGGAAATTTACTGATCTAGATAGAATAATAAAAATAAATTTTGATAAACTTACAAACTTTACTGAAAAGAAAAATTTTAAAACACAATTTAGATTAAAATTTGACCATTATTCAGTTTATACACTTAACGGGTATCTAGTTGATTATTTTGAGGATTTTCCATTTAATTTAAATAGATGTGAGTCAAGTCAAATATCTCATAAATCAATAAGCAAAACAAATAAAAATTCAATGCAAACATTAAATAGCATGTTAACTGATAGAGGGTACTCTATAAAAATTTCTAAAAAGATGGATAAACCAATAGTTATCTATAATTTTTTTAATAAAGATTTAAATGATAAAATGATCAATAGTTTTAATTTTATAAATATAGAAAACACCGAAACTACAATTATAGAGTATAATTTCGATGACTCAAATACAAGTCACTTAAAAAATACTTATCAAAATATTTTTATAAAAAATGGCACCTTAAACTATTACTTCATCAATGATAGAAAAACACAATCATATAATTATAGTAATAATTTATCAAAGCTAAATAATGCGGAGCTAAAATATTATATTCTCTCCTCAGGTATAAAATTTAGAAAAGACGACAATGAAATTTACTTAAATGGAAGTAAGTCTAATTGTGAAATTTATTCAGCGTCTTATCTAAAAAAAGACGAGCATCAAGAAATTAAAACTGTAATAAATCATGAGGATCCGAATTGTAAAAGCCACCAAAAAATTAAAAAAATACTTGGAGATAATAGTAGGGGTATTTTTCAAGGAAAAATATTTGTTAATGAAAGAGCGCAAAAAACTAATGCATACCAATTAAGTAATGCTCTAATTTTAAATGATGCAGCAGAATTTAATGCAAAACCAGAGTTAGAAATTTATGCAGATGATGTAAAATGTTCGCATGGTTCCTCATCTGGAAATTTAGATAAAGACGCTATTTACTATTTGATGGCTAGAGGGATTGAAAAGGGGGACGCTATACAATTATTAGTTAAGGGTTTCTTAAGTGAGATCATTGAAACAATCAAGCTTAATTATTTAAAAGAAGTAGTCGAAGAACATATTGAAAAGAGTACACTTTATGAAAATTAATGAAATTAGAAATAATTTTCCTATTTTTAAAACAAAAATTAATGGAAAAAAATTAGTATATCTCGATAGTGCAAATTCGTCACAAAAACCGAAAACAGTAATTGATAGAATGACTTATTTTTATGAAAACGAATATTCAAATATCGGTAGAAGTGTTCATTCTCTTGCTGTCACTGCAACTAATAAGTTTGAAGAGACAAGAGATATGGTTCAAAAATTTATTAATGCCAAACATAGAGAAGAAATTATATTCACAAAAGGTGCCACCGAATCAATAAATTTGGTTGCGAATTCATTTGGTGAAAAATTTATAGATGAGGGTGATGAGATTATATTAACCGAGTTAGAGCACCACTCTAATTATGTACCTTGGCACTATTTAAGAAAAAAAAGAAAAGCTAATATAAAATTTGTAAAACTTGATGAAAATTTACAAATCAATGTTGACGAGGTAAAAAAATTAATTAGCAATAAAACAAAAATTATAGCTTTGACACACTTATCTAATGTTACAGGCGGTATTACCCCACTAAAAGAAATAATAGATCTAGCGAAAACTAAAAATATTCCTGTGCTCGTAGACGGGACTCAAGGCGCGCCTCATCTGAAACTAGACATGTTAGATCTTGATTGTGATTTTTATGCTATTTCGTGCCACAAACTATACGGGCCAAACGGCCTAGGAGTTTTATATGGTAAAAAAAAATGGCTTGATCAATTTGATCCATATCAGGGTGGAGGTGGAATGATTGATGAAGTTAAAAAAAATAATATTACTTACGCTGAGACACCAACTAAATTTGAAGCAGGTACAATGCAGACTGCCGAAGTAGTAGCATTTGGGGAGTCTATTAAGCTTTTAGAAAAAATAGGTTTAAAAAGAATAAAAGATCATGAGGATAAAGTATTAAATTATGGACTGGAAATGCTTAGCAAAGACAATTCGATCAATCTTGTTGGCACACCAAAAAATAAAGCATCAGTTATTTCTTTCACTCTAAAAGGCATTCATCCCCATGATATTGCAACAATTTTAGATGACGATGGAGTTGCAATTAGAGCTGGACATCATTGTTGTCAAATTCTACACGATAAAATTGGAGTCCCTGCAACAGCACGTGCATCCATCGGCATTTATAATGATAAAGAAGATATTGATATTTTGATTAATGCTATTGGAAAATGTAAGAAACTATTTAGCTAATTTATGGAATTAAAAGAATTATATAAAGAAATAATATTAGATCATGGCAAAAATCCCAGAAACTTTGGCAAATGCACAAATTATAATGTAGATGCAAAAGGGCATAATCCTTTGTGTGGAGATAAGGTTCATATATATGCAAAAGTTGATAAAGAAAAAAAAGTTATAGATTTAAGTTTTGAAGGTGAAGGATGTGCAATTTCTTTGGCTTCCGCTTCCATTTTGACAGATGTAGTTAAAGGGAAAGAATACAGTTTAGCAGAAAGGATAATAAGCGATTTTTTAATGATGATTAAAAAAAACGATAAAATGAAAACTAATAGTTTAGACGAAGATCAGGTAACAACTATGATGTCTCTTTCTGGTGTTAAAGAGTTTCCAATGAGAGTTAAATGCGCAACAATGGCTTGGCACACATTATCAGAGGCGTTAAAAGGGAAAAATGAGTAATTTAAAAGAAGAAGTTATAAAAGAAATAAAAAAAATATACGATCCAGAGATCCCAGTTAACATTTATGATCTAGGTTTAATTTATGATATTTCTGTAAAAGATAAACATGTAGACATTAAAATGACTTTAACAAGCCCTAATTGTCCTGTTGCAGACTCGCTACCAAAAGATGTGAAAGAAAATATAGAGAAAATTAAAGATGTTTCGTCAGTAGAAGTAAAACTCACTTGGAATCCACCTTGGAATAAAGATATGATGACTGAGGCAGCTAAATTGGAATTAAATATATGACAGATCGAATTATTACATTAAGTAGTAGTGCAGCCGACAGAATAAAAAAAATAATGTCTTCTGCTGATAAAGAAACAATAGGCGTGCGTATTGGAGTGAAATCAGGAGGTTGCGCTGGAATGAGTTACGTCATGGAATATGCTAAGACTATTAATCCAAATGAGGAAGTTATTGAAGATAAAGGCGTAAAAGTTCTAATAGATCCTAAAGCCATAATATATTTAATCGGAACAGAGATGGACTATAAGCAAGACAAATTTTCATCACAATTTGTATTCAAAAATCCGAATGAAACTGAGAGATGTGGTTGCGGAGAATCTTTTAAAGCTTAGATAATTACTGGCTGTAGTACATCTCAAACTCGATAGGATGAGGTGTATGCTCGAATTTATAAATTTCCTGAAATTTTAAGTCAATGTAGGCATCTATTTGGTCGTCAGTGAAAACCTCGCCTGCTGTCAAAAACTTTCTGTCTTTGTCAAGATTTTCCATTGCTTCTCTTAATGATCCACATACTGTTGGTAATTTTTTAACTTCATTTTCACTTAATGTGTAAAGATCTTTATCAAAAGCCTTACCAGGGTCGATCTTATTTTTTATTCCATCAAGTCCAGCCATTAACATCGAAGCAAAAGTCAAATATGGGTTACCAGAAGCATCTGGAAACCTAATTTCCATTCTTGCAGCTTTCGGGCTCATTGTGATTGGGATTCTGCACGATGCAGATCTATTTCTTGATGAGTAAGCCAAAATTACTGGTGCTTCAAACCCTGGAATAAGTCTTTTGTAGCTATTCGTTGATGCATTAGAAAATGCATTAATTGCTTTAGCATGCTTTAATATACCGCCTATATAGTGAAGAGCTGTCTTAGACAAACCTGCATATTCTTTTCCCATAAATAAAGGGGTGCTCCCATTCCATATGGATTGATGACAATGCATACCAGATCCATTATCTCCCTTAACAGGTTTTGGCATGAAAGTTGCAGTCTTGCCAAAAGAATGAGTAACCATTTGAACTGCATATTTATAAAGTTGCACATTATCTGCCATATTGGTTAAAGTACCAAAATACATTCCGAGCTCATGTTGAGAGGGTGCCACTTCGTGGTGGTGCTTTTCAACCTTTACACCCATATCTCTTAGAGCTTTTAAATATTCACCTCTCATGTCTTGCGCACTATCAACTGGCGGGACAGGAAAATAACCTCCTTTAATGCCAGGCCTATGAGCTAAATTTCCATTCTCATACTTTCTACCTGAGTTATAGGGACCCTCTGAACTATCAATTGAAAAACTAGTCTCGTTCATGTCATTTTTAAATCTTACATCGTCAAAAACAAAAAATTCAGGCTCGGGCCCAAAATATGCTTTATCGCCGATTCCACTGTCTTTTAAATATTTTTCTGCTTTTTTTGCAGTACTTCTTGGATCTCTCTCGTAGGGATTTTTTTTAACAGCATCCATTATGTCACAAAAAATGTTTAGTGTTGGATGTGAATTAAAAGGATCAATTATTGGCCTAGATAGATCAGGCTTTAAAATCATATCTGACTCATTTATTGCTTTCCAACCTGCGATAGATGACCCGTCAAAAAACACACCTTTTTCTAACATCTCGTCGTCGACGACATTTACGTCCATAGTCAAGTGCTGGAGTTTACCTCTAGGATCTGTAAACCTAAGGTCAACGTACTCAATTTCTTTTTCTTTAATAATTTTTTTAATATTAGACGCAGTCATAATTGTTTTTTTTCAAAGGTTGTATAACAAATAAATAGTCTAGAAAGTTATATAATAAGATGATATCAGCTATGCACTTTTAACATCAATACAATTTTTGATTGCAGTTTATGAGAGAAGCTAATTCATTCGATGTGATTTTACTCCTAATATTAGCGATTATATGGGGTTCATCATTCTTTAACATAAAAATAGCATCTTTAAGTTACGATCCAATTACATTAGCTTTAGTTAGAGTAATATTTGCAATAGTCCCATTATTGATTTTGTGCAAAATAAAAAACATTAAAATTGAAGCTTTTTCCTCTGATTGGAGATCTTATGCTTTAATCGGACTTTGTAATATATCAATACCATTTGTCTTAATAGCCTTAGGCACCAGCAAAATAAATAGTTACTTAGCAGCAATGTTGATGAGCACAACTCCTTTAAGCGGAACAATTTTAGCACATTTTTTTACTAGAGATGAAAAAATAAATTTTTTTAAGGCCATTGGAGTTTTAACAGGATTTTCGGGAATAGTTTTTTTATTTTTGGACAAAATAGTTATAAATGAAAGCAATTATATATATGCATTAATAACAATATTAGGCTCAACTTTCTATTCTATTGGAGGATTGCTTACACTTAAAATTAAAGACAAAGGAAACGAAAACGTGACTACTTCTACAACTTTATGGTCTATAATATTTTTACTTCCATTTTCTTTAATTCTAGAGCAACCATGGAACTCAAGTCCGACTTTTGGTTCTACAATTTCACTTTTATATTTAGGTACAGTAGCCACAGGGTTAGCTTGGCTGGTAAGATTTAGAATATTAACCGTAAATGGCTTGGTTTTTCAGACTCAAGTGGCGTATTTAATACCAATATTTGGTGTTTTTTTTGGTTATTTTTTAATGAAAGAAGTTATTACCATAAGAGTATTAATTTCATTGGCTATAATTATTTTAGGAATTTATATTGTAAAAAAAAATAATAAGGGTTTGGTTTAAAATGCAAGAAAGCTCTATTGAATTAAATTTTTTATCTTTGTTTTCTTTTTTATCCTTTTTTATATTTTTGATTATTATTAAGTTCTCGAATAAAATAGCTAATGGACTATTGATTGATGACAACTTCACTAAACCCCAGTCATTTCATGATTCACCAATTCCAAGAAGCGGAGGTTTAGCATCTTTTGTTTGCTTTATTGTATTCTTTATTTTACATCATTATATATTTAATCATTCTTATCTAGACTATATATTTATTGGGTTTAGTTTATTTTCAATAGGCTTTATAGACGACATTAAATATAATCTTTCTCCAAAAACAAGACTAGCATTAATGATATTTGCGCTCTCACTTGGAGTTAATCTATTTCCACTTTCATTAAGTCAAATAGATTTAATCTTTTTACAAAATTTACTGGAAAACAAATTATTCTTAAATATTTTTTTAACTTTGTGTTTCTTATTTGTTGTTAATGGCGCTAATCTAGTCGATGGATTTAACGGGCTATTAAGCATACATTTAATTATAATTAATTTAATTTTATTGTATATAAATCTTGAGAGTAAAAACTTAGATTATTCTGTGCTAATTATTTCACAAATAATTATTCTTCTAGTTTTCACATTGTTTAATTTTCCAAAAGCAAAAGTTTTTTTAGGGGACAGTGGCGCATACTTACATGGATCTATTACAGCTTTAAATGTTATTAATACTGATGGCCTTAATAATCAAATATCATCTTTTTTCTTCTGTATATTGTTATTTTATCTCTTCTTTGAAGTCTTTTTTTCTTTTTTTAGAAAGTTGCTCTTAAATAGATCACCATTGAAACCAGACAATATTCATTTGCATATGATAACTTACAAATTTCTTAAGACAAAATTTCAAAACAAAGATTGTAATTATTTAAACTCTATAGTAATAAATATATCTTACCTAACACTTATAATTCCCGCTCTAGTTTTAAAAGAAAATGGATTATTTTGTAAATTTTGGTTTTTATTTACATTAATTATTTATGTAATTTTTTACTTTAGACTTTATAGATTTACAAAAAATCAAATTAATATATAAATCATTATCTTACGGGCAAGTGGCGGAATTGGTATACGCGCTAGTCTTAGGAACTAGTGCCGCAAGGCTTAAGAGTTCGAGTCTCTTCTTGCCCACCAATAATAAGAAAAAAAGTTAAGTTTAAGAATAATTATGAAGGTTGAACTACAGTCAAGGAAAGGTCTTCGAACGATTTTGTCTGTCTTCGTTGATAAAAAATCCATTGAAGAAAAAATAAAAGAAAAATTAGTGGAGCTTCAAACTCAAGTAAACCTAAAGGGTTTTAGACCAGGAAAGGTGCCTCCAGAATTAATTAAAAAACAGTTTGGCAAAGCAGTATACGGAGAAGTAATTGACGCTATTCTGAAAGAGACATCTTCAAAAGCCATTGCTGAAAAAAAAATAAAAATTGCCGGGCAGCCAAAAATTGATTTAAAAACGTTTGGTGAGGGAAAAGATTTAAATTACGAATTACAAATTGATGCTTTGCCAGATATAAAACTTCAATCATTAGATAAATTTAAAGTTATAGAATACAAAGTTCAAATTGAAAAAAAAATTGTTGAAAAAAAATTAGATGAAATCGCTAGTGAACATAAAAATTTTATTGATAAAAAAAATTCAGAAAAAGCAGACACTGGCAATCAGGTTATCTTTGATTATGAAATTTCTGTTGATGGGAAAAAAATTGAAAATGGAGAAGGCAAAGGTATTCAGTTAGAATTGGGCAAAGATCTCTTTATAAAAGGTTTTGATGCTCAACTAGTTGGCGTAAAAAAGAATGATATTAAAAACGTAAAAGTCAAACTGCCTGAAAATTTTCCTCAAAAAAGCCTAGCAAATAAAAATGCTAATTTTGTTTGTAAAATTTTAAATGTAAAAATAGGGGAAAAAAGTAAACTAGATGACGAATTTGCAAAAAAATTTGGTGCAAAAGATTTGCAGGATTTAAAATCTTTAATAGAAAAACAAATAGTTAATCAATATCAGCAAGCCCTAGAAGCAATAACTAAAA
Organism: uncultured Pelagibacteraceae bacterium; assembly: GCA_902563575.1. Lineage (GTDB taxonomy): Bacteria > Pseudomonadota > Alphaproteobacteria > Pelagibacterales > Pelagibacteraceae > Pelagilacustribacter. The sequence continues at coordinate 157,533 of CACEXV010000001.1, read as the reverse complement.
AACAAATTTTAGATCAGCTTGAAAAAAATCATACAATTGATTTACCAAAAAATTTGGTAGATCATGAACTAAATATAATGACCCAAAATATTAAAGAAGAAGATAAAAAAAAACATAGGCAACAAAATGAGAAATTAGCCAAATCAAGAATTAAACTAGGTTTAATATTAAATGAGTATGGCGAAAAAAATAATTTAACTGTTAGTGAAGCCGAGGTACAAAACGAGATTAATAAGCAAGTTAGAGGAATGCAGGGTCAAGAAAAATTTATCTTGGAATATTATAAAAAAAATCCAATGGCATTACAGTCTATTAAAGGAAGCCTCTATGAAGAAAAAATAATTAATTCAATTAAACTTAAAACAAAATTAACAAAAAAGGAAATCACAGATAAAGAAGCTGAAAGTTTAATTAAAAATTTCAATAATTTGGAAAATCCTCAAAAATCTAATTCAGAAAAGTTAGAAGAGGTAAAAAAATCTAGAGCCAAATCAAAAAAAATTAGCAAAAAGTAACCAATAGTTGTATAACGCTTGATATGAGTCGTACGCTAGATGAAAAAATGAATAGCTTAATACCTATGGTCGTTGAACAAACGAGTAAGGGAGAGAGAGCTTACGATATTTATTCAAGACTTTTAAAAGAACGAATAGTTTTTTTAGTAGGTCCAGTTAATGATACCGTTGCCTCGCTTGTTACTGCTCAATTACTTTTTTTGGAAAGTGAAAATCCAAACAAAGAAATTAGTTTTTACATTAATAGTCCAGGAGGTTTGGTCACAGCAGGTTTAGGTATTTACGATACCATGCAATATATAAATTCCCCAGTATCAACTCTTTGCATTGGTCAAGCTTCATCAATGGGATCGTTTTTACTTGCTGCGGGTGAAAAAGGAAAAAGATATTCTTTACCTAATTCAAGAATAATGGTTCATCAACCATCAGCAGGTTTTCAAGGTCAAGCAACAGATATTCAAATTCATGCAAAAGAAATTTTGTCTTTAAAAGAAAAGTTGAACAAAATTTATTCGAAGCATACAGGTAAATCTGTTGATGAAATTTCTAAAGCTCTCGAAAGAGATTATTTTATGACTGCAGAAGAGGCTAAAAAATTTGGATTAATTGACTCTGTGGTAGAAAAGAGAAAATAACACACAAGATATAGGTTTTTATTCAACTTCAACTTGATAACAATCTTTAAGGGAATTAATATTACTTATTGATTCGATATGTCAGAAAATAATAAAAATATTTTATACTGTTCTTTTTGTGGCAAAAGCCAACATGAAGTTAGAAAATTAATCGCAGGTCCCACAGTTTTTATTTGCGATGAATGTGTTGAGTTATGTATGGACATAATCAAAGAGGAAAATAAATCTTCTTTAGTAAATAAACATCAAGACGGAGTTCCCACTCCAAAAGAAATATGCAATGTTTTGGATGATTATGTGATTGGTCAAAAATTCGCTAAAGAAGTTTTGTCTGTAGCAGTTCATAATCATTATAAAAGATTAAATCATCAAACCAAAAATAACAAAGAGGTAGAATTATCAAAATCTAATATTTTACTCGTAGGCCCCACTGGATGTGGTAAGACTCTTCTTGCACAAACCTTAGCAAGAATATTAGATGTACCTTTTACAATGGCAGATGCCACTACATTAACAGAAGCTGGTTATGTTGGAGAAGATGTTGAAAACATAATTCTAAAACTTTTACAAGCCGCTGATTATAATGTCGAAAAGGCACAAAGAGGAATTGTTTATATAGATGAAGTGGATAAGATCAGTAGGAAATCCGAAAACCCATCTATCACAAGAGACGTTTCAGGAGAGGGAGTACAACAAGCGCTTTTAAAAATTATGGAAGGAACGATTGCGAGCGTGCCGCCACAAGGAGGAAGAAAACACCCTCAGCAAGAATTCTTACAAGTTGATACTACTAATATTTTATTTATATGTGGAGGAGCATTCGCTGGTTTAGATAAGATTATTGATCAAAGAGGAAAAGGCAGCTCAATAGGATTTGGAGCTAAAGTTAAAGATTATAAATCACTCCCTTTATCTGAAGTAATGAAATCTCTAGAACCAGAAGATTTAATAAAATATGGATTAATACCTGAGTTTATTGGAAGAATGCCAATTATTGCAACATTAGATGAATTAGATGAAAAATCTTTAATCAAAATTTTAAAGGAACCAAAAAACTCTTTAATCAAACAATATAAAAGACTTTTTGAATTTGAGAATGTTGAACTTGAGTTTAACGATGACGCAACGACTGAAATTGCTAAAAAAGCTATAAGTAAAAAAACAGGCGCTAGAGGACTAAGGTCTATTTTAGAAAATATTTTACTAAAGACTATGTTTGAGCTTCCAGACATGGAAGACGTCATAAAAGTGACAGTTGATAAGTCTTCAGTTAGAGGCAAAACTGACCCAATTGTAACATTTGGCAAAAAACAGTCAACATCTGTCGCATAAACTAAATTTGTATCTTGAAATATACTTCATAATTGCCATATAACTTAATTATGAGTCTAAAGGATACAAAACCATTATTGCCACTTAGAGACATTGTAATCTTCCCAACAATGGTAGTCCCTCTTTTTGTAGGCAGAGAGAAGTCTATAAACGCATTACAAGAAGTTATGAAAACAGATAAATCTGTTATCTTAGTTGCGCAAAAAAATTCTGAAATTGACGACCCAGAAGAAAAAGATTTATATGGCTACGGATGTTTGAGTAAAATTCTTCAACTATTAAAATTGCCTGATGGAACAGTGAAAGTATTAATCGAAGGTCAAAAGAAAGTTAAGATAAACTCAATAGATAAACAAAATGTAAAATATTTGAGTTGCGAAATTGAAATTACGGATGAAAATTCTGATAGTAAAGATCTAGAGTTATATGCTCAAGGTTTATTGAAAAAATTCGAGAAGCTTACAGTCTTAAATAAAAAAGATTTCAATGAAAGCTACGGAAATTTAAAGTCTTTCAAAGAGCCCCTGAAAATTGCATATAATATTGCTTCAAATTTAAATCTTCAAATTTTTGAAAAGCAAGAATTGCTTGAGATTGGAGATGCAAGAAGCAAACTTGAAAAATTAAATACTTATATTGAAAAAGAAACAAGTTTAATCTCAGTCGAGAAAAAAATTAGGGGAAGAGTAAAAAACCAGATGGAGAAAACTCAAAGGGAGTATTACTTAAACGAACAATTAAAGGCAATTCAAAAAGAACTTGGTGAGATTGATGATGGTAAAGACGAAATTACTAACATTTCTAGAGCTATCAACAAAGCAAAAATGCCAAAAAGTGCGCAAGAGAAATGTTTTTCTGAACTAAAAAAACTTAAGTCAATGAGTCCTATGTCAGCCGAAGCCACAGTTGTAAGAAATTATTTAGATTGGATGACAGAGATACCTTGGTCAGCAAAGACAAAAATAAATACCGATCTTAAAAATGCACAAAAAATTTTAGACGAAGATCATTATGGATTAGAAAAAGTCAAAGAAAGAATAATCGAATTTTTAGCTGTCCAAAAAAGAATTCAAAAAATGAAAGGACCTATACTTTGTTTGGTTGGCCCTCCAGGAGTTGGTAAAACTTCATTAGGTAAATCAATAGCAAAGGCAACTAATAGAAAATTTATAAGAATGTCTTTAGGAGGAATAAGAGACGAAGCAGAGATCAGAGGTCATAGAAGAACTTATATTGGTTCTTTACCTGGAAAAATTATTCAGATGATGAAAAAAGCTGGCGCAAAGAATCCATTGTTTTTATTAGATGAAATTGACAAAGTTGGAAACGATTATAGAGGCGATCCATCCTCTGCATTATTAGAAGCATTGGATCCAGAGCAAAATAAAGAATTCAATGATCATTATTTAGAAGTTGATTACGACTTATCAGATGTGATGTTTGTCACTACTGCAAATACATTAAATATTCTCCCGCCTCTTTTGGATAGGATGGAAGTGATAAGAATATCAGGTTACACAGAAGATGAGAAAGTGAATATTTCTCAAAAATATTTAATACCCAAACAGTCAAAAAATAATGGTCTAAAAAACGATGAGTGGAATATTAACGAAAAAGTAAATAGAAAAATTATTAGAGGCTACACAAGAGAGTCAGGCGTTAGAAATCTTGAGAGAGAAATATCTAAAATAGCAAGAAAAGTAGTTAAAAAAATTGATGCAAAAGAAAAAGTAAGTAATCCCATACTAGAAAAAGATTTAAATGATTACCTAGGCATTGAGAAGTTTACACACGGTGAAATAGAAAAAAATAACAGAGTTGGTGTTGTAACTGGTTTGGCATGGACAGAAGTTGGAGGCGAAATATTAAAGATTGAGACAGTAATAATGCCAGGTAAAGGAAAAATGCAAATTACAGGAAAATTGGGAGATGTAATGCAAGAGTCTGTTAAAGCTGCTAAATCGTATATTAGATCTAAAAGTTTAGATTTTGGAATTATACCGCCAATTTTTGAAAAAAAAGATTTTCATATTCACGTTCCCGAAGGCGCTACTCCAAAAGATGGACCATCAGCAGGTATTGCCATGGTTACTTCTATTGTATCAGCTATTACGGAGATACCTGTAAATAGAGATGTTGCGATGACTGGCGAAGTCACTCTAAGGGGCGTAGTACTTCCAATTGGAGGCTTAAAAGAAAAACTTCTTGCTGCACACAGAGCAGGAATTAAAAAAGTTTTAATACCGTTCGAGAATAAAAAAGATCTTACTGAAATACCTGAAACAATAAAAAAAAATATTGAAATTATTCCAGTTCAAAATGTTGAAGAGGTGTTAAAAATAGCTTTAACAAAAAATCTCAAAAGAGTAGACTGGGTAGAAATTGATCCATTAGGTTCAAAAGGTAAGAATAAAACTGAAACTTTAAGTCAACACTAAGTGTGGGTCAATAAATAGTGACAATATCTTTAAATATTATCCAAATAATATTTATATTTTCAAACAAATAATTAATATATTTTTCAGTCACAGGTAGAGTCGAAATTACTAATTCTTTATTGAGATTTAATACTCCTAAAAAAGCAGTTAAAAAAATTATCGTTATTAGAAAGACGCTATAAAAACCTAATGATGTTTTTACCTCTTTTTTAGCAGTTCGTGTTTTTGAAGTGTTTGATGTATCTTTTATTTTGATGCCATGTTTTTTTTCCAAATATTCGCTAGAGTATATTGTTGGCCCTGATCTTTTTACAGTTCGTTTTTTAGGTGTTTTTTTTACAGAAACAGGCTTAATGCTTTTTTTTATATCTACTTTTTTACTTACTTCAGGAAACTGAACCCATTTATTTCCGCAAGAACTGCACTGAACTAGTCGCCCTTCTTTTGGTATTGCATTTTGAGGAACATTAAAGTTTTTATTGCAAGATTTACATATAATAATCATTTCGATCTACATTAAATCATTATTTTAAAATATTACAGCTATTTAAATAACCGGCAATTCTTAAAATCATGATAATTATCCCTATTAATTACCTAATTTCTTTATTTAAAACCTTTCATCTTTCTAAAAGTGTTGGTATAAGGATTTCCTTATTGATGGGCGGTTAGCTCAGTTGGTAGAGCATCTCGTTTACACCGAGAGGGTCATAGGTTCGAGTCCTTTACCGCCCACCATAAGTTGATAAAATTGGGGGTGTAGCTCAGTTTGGTTAGAGCGCCTGCCTGTCACGCAGGAGGCCGCGGGTTCGAGTCCCGTCACTCCCGCCACTAGTTGATAATGATTTTCAATATGAATAAAAATGGCTCTAGTTTTCAAAAAAACTGCTACCATCTTGTTCTGTACACACACTTCGAAAATGTTATAACTAACCCATTAATATAAGAATCTCTAAACCATGAGTATTAGAGTAGGTATTAATAAAAATGATTTATAACTTTTTATCAGACTATTTAACAATAATTATCTTTTTATTTATAGCCATTGGCTTAAGTATTGGTTTTATAGTACTTAATTTCATAGCTGCACCTAACAACCCAGACTCAGAAAAATTATCAGCCTATGAATGTGGTTTCGAGGCTTTTAATGACTCAAGAATGGAGTTTGACGTTAGATTTTATTTAGTTGCTATATTGTTCATCATATTCGATCTTGAAATAGCATACCTATTTCCTTGGGCAATTTCATTAGGAAGTATTGGGCTATACGGATTTTGGTCAATGATGATTTTTTTAGGTGTACTTACAATTGGTTTTATATACGAGTGGAAAAAAGGAGCTTTGGACTGGGAATAATAATATGAAAATATTAGAGGATAAACAAAAACAAATACCTGAAGAATTTAAAGAGATAGCCAAAGACTTTGCTGAAAAAGGATTTGTAACAACCTCAGTGGACAACTTAGTAAATTGGGCAAGAACAGGTTCATTACACTGGATGACGTTTGGATTGGCTTGTTGCGCTGTCGAGATGATGCAGACATCTATGCCAAGATATGACCTAGAAAGATTTGGAGCAGCACCTAGGGCTTCACCTAGGCAATCTGACGTTATGATTGTTGCTGGCACGTTAACGAATAAAATGGCACCAGCTTTAAGAAAAGTTTACGATCAGATGCCAGAACCGAGATATGTAATTTCGATGGGAAGCTGTGCGAATGGCGGTGGCTATTATCATTATTCTTATTCTGTTGTTAGAGGATGCGATAAAATTGTGCCAGTAGATGTTTATGTGCCAGGTTGCCCACCCTCTGCTGAAGCGTTGCTATATGGCATACTTCAATTACAAAAAAAAATAAGAAGAGAAGGGAATACGGCTAGATAAACCAATGTTAATTGATGAATTAAATAAGTTAGAAAAAATAGTAAACTCTGAATTAACCTCAAAAATAATATCTTCAAAAATAGAAAATGAAGAATTGAAAATTGAAGTGGAGTCCGATGAATTAAACAATGTAATTAAATTCTTGAAATCAGATGATCGATGTAAATTTAGACAACTAATAGATATAGCTGGTGTCGATAAACCTTCAGAGGTTAAAAGATTTAGTTTAATTTATCTTTTGCTGTCACACGAATTTAATTTAAGAGTAAAAATTTTAATAAATTTTGAAACTGAAAAGAAAATTTCATCAATAACAAAGCTTTTCTCATCTGCTAATTGGATGGAAAGAGAAGTTTTTGATATGTATGGAATTAGATTTAAAGATCATCCCGACCTGAGAAGAATACTGACAGACTATAATTTCAAAGGTCATCCGTTGAGAAAAGACTTTCCTTTAACGGGTTTTAATGAGGTCAGGTACAGCGAAAAAGATAAAAAGGTAATTTATGAACCTGTTAAGTTGGAGCAAAGTTACAGAGATTTTGACTTTTCAAGTCCCTGGGAAGGAACTCAATATATTAAGGAAATAAATAAAGAAAATAAAAATGACAAAAAAAACTAAGACACTCAATTTAAACTTTGGCCCCCAGCATCCAGCTGCTCATGGTGTTTTAAGATTGATTCTTGAGCTTGATGGAGAAGTTGTCGAGAAGGCAGATCCACATATTGGGCTTTTACATAGAGGCACAGAAAAATTAATTGAACACAAAACCTATACTCAAGCTTTACCATATTTTGATAGATTAGATTATGTGGCTCCAATGAATCAAGAGCACGCGTTTGCTCTTGCAACTGAAAAACTTTTAAATTTGGAAGTGCCGATAAGAGCAAAATACATAAGAGTAATATTCTGTGAAATTGGCAGAATATTAAGCCACATATTAAACATAACTACTCAAGCATTAGATGTTGGTGCACTTACTCCATCGCTTTGGGGATTTGAAGAAAGAGAAACTTTAATGACTTTTTATGAAAGAGCATCTGGCTCAAGGTTACACGCAAACTATTTCAGAACTGGTGGTGTTCACCAGGATTTACCCACTAAATTAATTGAAGATATACATAAATTTTGTTTATCTTTTCCAAAAATAATAGACGATCTGGAAGATTTACTTACTGACAATCGAATTTTTAAACAAAGGAACGTTGAAATTGGAATCGTAAGTAAACAAGAAGCTTTGGATCATAGTTTCTCAGGAGTTATGTTACGTGGATCAGGGGTTCCATGGGATTTAAGAAAATCACAGCCATATGAATGTTATAAAGATTTAGATTTCAAAATACCAGTTGGTCGTAATGGCGATTGTTATGATAGATATCTTTGCAGAGTTGAAGAAATGAGAGAGAGTTTAAAGATTATAATTCAATGTATTGAAAAATTACCAAAAGGTCCAATTAAATCAGTCGATGGAAAGATTTCCCCTCCAAAAAGAGATGATCTTAAACAGTCTATGGAAGCGTTAATTCATCATTTTAAATTATTTACAGAAGGTTTTAGAGTTCCTGCTGGAGACGTATACACTGCAGTCGAAGCACCAAAGGGTGAGTTTGGGGTTTACTTAATCTCTGATGGGAGTAATAAGCCTTATAGATGTAAAATAAGAGCTCCAGGTTTTTCACATCTTCAGGCAATGAATTATTTAATTAAAGGACATATGCTGGCTGATGTTCCAGCTGTGCTTGGCTCATTAGATATTGTATTTGGAGAAGTTGATAGATGAGTTTAAAAAAAGTTGCACAAAACCAACCAAAAGATTTTAAATTTAGCAAAGAAAATCTTGTTGTTGCTGAAAAGATTCTCAAAAAATATCCTGAGGGAAAAAAGAAAAGTGCCGTTATGCCATTATTATATTTAGCTCAAAGACAAAATCAAAATTGGATACCACTCGCAGCTATGAAGTACATAGCCAAATACCTGTCAATTAACTATATTAATGTTTATGAGGTAGCTACTTTTTACTCAATGTATAACTTATCTCCTGTTGGAAAATATTTTGTTCAAGTCTGCACAACAAGTCCATGCTTAATCAGGGGAGCTGATAAATTAGTCAAAATTTGTAAGGAAAAAATATCGGAAAAAGAGAATAAGGTGACAGAGGATGGAAGATGCTCATGGACAGAGGTTGAATGTCTCGGCGCTTGTGTGAGTGCACCAATGATGCAAGTTAACAATGACTATTATGAAGATTTAGATGAAAAAAATACTGTAAAAATTATAGACTCGTTTATGAATGATAAGCCACTAAAACCAGGTTCATATCGAGGGAGAAAAAATACAGCTCCAGAAAGAAATAAAGATTACAAAGGAGATAAACATGCTTAAAGATGAAAATAAAATTTTTAAAAACCTTTACAATGATTTAGGCTGGGATTTAGACAGTTCTCTTAAAAGGGATGATTGGAAAAATACTAAAGAAATTATCTCCAAAGGGAGAGATTGGATAATAGACGAGGTTAAAAAATCAGAGCTCAGAGGTAGAGGCGGTGCAGGCTTTTCAACAGGTTTAAAATGGTCTTTTGCACCAAAAAAAGTTGGTACCAGACCTCATTACCTTGTAATAAATGCAGACGAGTCTGAACCAGGCACATGTAAAGATAGAGATATATTAAGATTTGAACCACAAAAATTGATTGAGGGGTGCCTTGTTGCAGGATTTGCTGTTAATGCCCACAGCTGTTACATTTACATTAGAGGCGAATATTATAACGAGGGCCAAAGACTACAAGAAGCTATCGATCAAGCTTACAAAAAGAACTTTCTTGGTAAAAATGCATGTGATACTGGCTGGGACTTTGATATTCATATCCATTTTGGAGCTGGTGCATACATTTGTGGTGAAGAAACCGCCTTGCTTGAAAGTATTGAGGGCAACAAAGGTCAACCAAGACTTAAACCTCCTTTCCCTGCATTAGTGGGGTTATATGGGTGTCCAACAATTGTAAATAATGTTGAGACAGTAGCTGTGGTACCGACAATTTTAAGAAGAGGAGCAAAATGGTTTGCGTCATTAGGTAAGCCTAAAAATACAGGAACCAAAATTTTTTGCATATCAGGAAACGTAAATCATCCGTGTAATGTTGAGGAAGAAATGGGAGTCCCTTTAAAAGATCTTATTGAAAAACATGCTGGTGGAGTTGTTGGGGGGTGGGACAACCTGCTTGCAGTGATCCCTGGAGGTTCATCAATGCCATTATTACCTAAAAAAGTCTGTGATACTTTAAGAATGGACTTTGACACATTAATCGAAAACAAAAGCGGACTTGGTACTGCTGGAGTAGTAGTAATTAATAAAGATCAAGATATTTTAAAATGTATGACTAGGATAGCCAGATTTTATAAGCATGAAAGCTGCGGACAATGCACACCTTGTAGAGAAGGATCTGGTTGGATGTGGAGAATTTTAAAAAGAATTTCAAATGGAGATGCAAATATTAGCGATGTTAACCTTTTAGCTGATGTAACTAAACAAATAGAAGGTCACACAATTTGTGCATTTGGTGAGGGTTCAGCTTGGCCGGTCCAAGGCTTATTGCGTCATTTCCGAAAAGAAATAGAAAAAAAATGTGCTGGTGACCCAATTATTAAAAAGAAAATTGATGTGCCATATTTAGTAGATCAACATTTATTGGAAAAAGACAATGCCTAAAATTACAATTAATGGAAAAATAATAGAATTTGAGAATGGCATGACAGTTTTACAAGCATGCGAACTGGCTGACGTAGAGATACCAAGATTTTGTTATCATGAAAGACTATCAATCGCTGGAAATTGTAGAATGTGTCTAGTCGAGATGGAAAAATCAGCAAAGCCGATTGCATCTTGCGCAATGCCAGCTGCTGAAGGTATGAATATTAAAACTAATACTAAATTAGTAGAGAAAGCTCGAAAAGGGGTTATGGAATTCTTGTTAGCAAATCACCCTTTAGACTGTCCTGTATGCGATCAAGGAGGAGAATGTGATTTACAAGACCAATCACTTTATTATGGAGTTGATAAATCAAGATTTGTTGAAAATAAGAGATCAGTAAAAGATAAATATATGGGTCCACTTATCAAAACTCATATGACAAGGTGTATTCATTGCACCAGATGTATTAGGTTTGCAACTGAGGTAGCTGGAGTTTCTGAAATTGGCGCAATAGGAAGAGGTGAAAATACAGAAATAACTACGTATCTTGAAAAATCAATGGTATCTGAATTGTCAGGGAATGTAATAGACTTATGTCCTGTTGGAGCGTTGACATCAAAACCTTATGCTTTTGAAGCGAGACCCTGGGAGTTGAAAAAAACTGAAAGTATAGACGTTATGGACGCTGTTGGCTCAAATATTCGTGTCGATACTTATGGATGGGAAGTCAAAAGAGTATTGCCAAGGTTAAATGAAGAAATTAATGAGGAATGGATTTCAGATAAAACAAGATACGCTTGTGATGGATTGCTTAACCAAAGACTGGATACTCCTTATGTCAAACATGAAGGCCGCCTTGTTAAATCAAATTGGGATGATGTTTTAAAAATAATTTCTGATAAGATTACAGAACTGAAGCCAGAGGAAGTTGCAGGTCATATAGGGCAAATGTCAAGCATGGAAACAATTTTAGCGTTTAAAAAATTTTTTGATACAATCGGGAGCAAAAATATAGACTTTAGAAATAAAGAAAGATATTACAATTATAATCAAAGACCAAACTATCTATTTAATTCATCGATAAAAAATATAGAAAAAGCGGACTTAATTTTACTTATTGGGACTAATCCAAGACACGAGGCCACAATGATCAATGCAAGAATAAGAAAAGCTAAATTACAAAATAAAAACTTAAATATCTTTTCAATAGGTGACCCAGGAGACTTGACGTATGATTATGAGCTAATCGGAGAAAAAACTGATGATATTAAAGATATTATCGAAGGTAATAGTAAAATTTCAAAAATTCTAAAAAATTCAAAAAATCCGATAATTATCATAGGTGAAACAGCGCTAGAAACTAAAAGCGGCGGTTTCATTTTTGAAGAAATTAAAGATTACTTATTTAAAAATAACTTTATTAATGATCAATGGAATGCATTAAGTATTTTACATAAAGAAGCATCCACAGTAGGGGCCTTGGATTTAAAAATTTTGAATTCTAAATCAAGTAATTTTTTTGATGATTTATTATCAGGTAAATTTAAATTCTTGTACCTGCTTGGATCTGAAAATTTAAGATTCGATAAAAGAGATACTTTTGTGATTTATCAAGGTAGCCATGGAGATAAAGGAGCTGAGATGGCAGATGTTATTTTGCCAAGCCCCGCTTACACAGAGCATAATGGATTGTTTTCCAATGTTGAGGGAAGAATACAAGAATGTAGGAAAGCATCCTATCCACCAGGCTTAGCTAAAGAAGACTATAAGATATTTAATTTACTTAATCAAAAACTGATACAAAAAAATATTTATGACAGTTTCAATGAGATTAGAAAAGAGGTCTTAGGACATCTTACAGATTTCGAAAAAATTGGATCGTTGCCAAAACAAATGAAAATGAAAAATGATAAAGTAAATAAATTATTCCACTCTGAAAAAATTGTGATTGAGCCAATTGATTACTACTATACTAATAGTATTTCTAGGTCTTCTAAAACAATGAGCGAATGTAGAAACATAAGAACAAATGGTAATATTAATGGGGTAGCCAGATGATAGAGGGTATTAATTTTCTATTTGGTGAAATATACAGGATTTTGTTCGTTTTAATCCCAGTTTTGGTATCTGTTGCTATGATTGTTTGGTTTGATAGGAGAGTTTGGGGATTGGTGCAAAAAAGAAAAGGTCCAAATGTTGTGGGTCCATTTGGATTATTTCAAACTTTAGCTGATGCATTAAAATACTTCTTTAAAGAGATTATCATTCCTTCAAGTGCAAATAAAACTATTTTTATTTTAGCGCCAATTATTACGATGACATTAGCCTTAGTAGCATGGGCAGTTATTCCGATGAGTGAAAATTTTGTTCTAGCCGATATTAATGTGGGTATATTATATTTATTTGCTATTTCTTCACTAGGAGTTTATGGAATTATAATGGGTGGATGGGCCTCTAATTCAAAGTATCCCTTCCTCGGGGCGATTAGATCAGCTGCGCAGATGGTTTCTTATGAAGTATCAATCGGTATAATAATAATTAATGTCCTTTTGTGTGTCGGCTCACTTAATCTCAAAGATATAGTAATGGCCCAACAAAATTTATGGTTTGTGGTGCCATTATTTCCAATGTTTGTCATTTTCTTTATCTCTGCATTAGCCGAAACTAATAGACCACCATTTGATTTGCCTGAAGCTGAAGCTGAATTAGTTGCGGGTTATCAGACAGAATATTCTGGAATGATGTACGCTATGTTTTGGTTAGGAGAATATGCAAATATATTATTAATGTGCGCGCTAGGTTCTATACTATTCTTAGGTGGCTGGTTGCCTCCGATAGACATTTTTCCGTTTAATTTATTACCATCACCTATCTGGATGGTTCTAAAAATTTTATTCTTGTTCTTTTTGTTCGCAATAATAAAAGCAATAGTACCTCGATACAGATATGACCAATTAATGAGACTAGGTTGGAAAATATTTCTTCCGTTTTCATTGATATATGTGGTTTTAACTGCAAGTTTTTTAATGTACTTTGATTTATTGCCTAAAGCAGGAGCATTATGAATTTAAATAGATTTTTTAAAACAATTTTTTTGGTAGAATTTGCCCAGGCAATTTTAAAAGCTTTTAAAGAAATTTTTAAACCAAAAAAAACGATAAACTATCCCTTTGAAAAAGGCCCGATAAGCCCAAGATATAGAGGCGAGCATGCCTTAAGAAGATATCCTAATGGTGAGGAAAGATGCATAGCCTGTAAACTTTGTGAGGCTGTTTGTCCGGCACAAGCCATTACCATCGAGTCTGAGGAAAGAGGTGATGGTAGTCGAAAAACAACCAGATATGATATTGATATGTTGAAATGTATTTATTGTGGATTGTGTCAAGAGTCCTGCCCTGTTGATGCTATAGTTCAAGGGCCTAATTTTGAATTTGCTACTGAAACTAGAGAAGAGCTTTACTATAACAAAGAAAAACTTTTAGATAATGGAGACAGATGGGAACCTGTTTTAGATAAAAATATCAAACTAGATAAAATTTTTAGGTAAAATGTACACTCACGCATTCTTTTTTTACTTTTTTTCATTTATTGCAATTTTTTCAGCACTCATGGTAATCACTTCCAGAAGTACAATAAATTCAGTTTTTTTTTTAATACTTGATTTTATTTCAGTTGGTTGTCTTTTTATTATGGTTGGAGCAGAGTTTTTAGGAATGATTTTATTAATAGTATATGTTGGTGCTGTAGCTGTTCTTTTTTTATTCGTTGTCATGATGTTAAATGTAGCTGAACAAAAACAATCATGGTTTATGGGAAAAAAATCTACACATATTCCGATTGGATTGTTGTTTAGTGTATTAATCTTTTTAGAACTTTTAGTTGTGGTTGGAGGCTGGAAATACAAAGAAAATTTGATGACAAGTTCAACACTAAATATGGATAAAAAAATTTCTAACACTCATGAAATTGGATCAGTAATGTATACAGATTACGTTTTATACTTTCAAATATCAGGAATAATACTTTTGCTTTCCATGATAGGTGCAATTATTTTAACTTATAGAAAAAGAGAAAACATTAAAAGGCAAAGTTATTTTAATCAAATTTCGAGAGAAAGGTCATCTGCTGTTGAAATAAAAGAAGTTTCGTTTGATAAAGGGGTAAAAATTGATGATTGAAGTAGGCTTAGGTCATTATTTGTCATTAGGTGCAATCATATTTTTTTTGGGAACATTAGGAATTTTCTTAAATCGAAAAAATGTGATAGTAATCTTAATGTCAATAGAATTAATTCTTTTAGCTGTTAACATTAATTTGATTTCATTCTCAATTTTTTCTGGGGATATACTGGGGCAGATTTTTACTATGCTTACTTTAACAGTAGCAGCTGCTGAAGCTGCAATAGGTCTTGCGATAATAGTTGTTTATTTCAGAAACAGAGGATCTATAAGAGTTGAGGATATAAACGAGATGAAAGGTTAAATGCCTTACTTTTTAATTTTTTTGCCATTAATAAGCGCACTGGTAACTTACTTCGGAAAGTTTTTAGGAAATAAATTTTCACAAGTTTTTTCAAGTTTTTTAATTACGGTGTCTGCAGTAATATCAGTAATAATTTTTTATAGAGGTTTAGTTTTTAATGAGTACGATAATCATATAATATTTGAATGGATTAGATCGGGGGAATTTATCGCTAACTGGTCAATAAACATTGATCCTTTAAGTTCAGTCATGTTGGTGGTTGTCACATCCGTTTCTGCAATAGTACATATCTACTCAATTGGTTACATGAGTAGTGACCCGCATAAACCAAGGTTCATGTCATATTTGTCTTTATTCACTTTTGCAATGTTGACGCTTGTGGCATCTGACAATTTTCTTCAATTATTTTTTGGCTGGGAGGGTGTAGGATTATGTTCTTATTTGTTAATTGGTTTTTGGTACAAGAGAGAGACTGCAAATAATGCTGCTATTAAAGCATTTATCGTTAATAGGATTGGAGATTTCGGCCTTGCAATTGGCATTTTTCTAATATTTTATTTTTTCGGAACAATTAATTATAACGAGGTTTTCACTCTCATACCTGAATTTAAAAGCGAAACAATCGATTTTTTAGGGGTTAAAATTAACTTAATCACGGTTATTTGTTTCTCCCTTTTTATTGGTGCGATGGGAAAATCCGCACAATTTCTTTTACACACATGGCTTCCAGACGCTATGGAGGGACCCACGCCAGTCTCGGCACTGATCCATGCCGCAACTATGGTGACAGCAGGTGTGTTCTTGGTAGTAAAATGCTCGCCAATTTACGAATATTCTACTCAAGCACTAAATTTTGTGGCTGTCGTAGGAATGATTACCGCCATTTTTGCTGCATCAATAGCTTTAGTTCAGAATGATATTAAAAAAATAATCGCTTATTCTACATGTAGTCAGCTTGGATATATGTTTTTCGCTGCTGGTGTTGGAGCTTACCAAGTAGCTATGTTTCATTTATTCACTCACGCTTTCTTTAAAGCTTTACTATTTTTAGGAGCAGGATCTGTAATACATGCATTCAACGACGAACAGGACATCAGGAACATGGGAGGTGTCTGGAAAAAAATTCCAATGACTTGTGCTTTAATGTTGATCGGAACTTTGGCATTAACAGGCTTTCCTTTTTTATCAGGTTTTTATTCAAAGGATGCAATAATTGAATATGCATATATTAGCGGTACAAAAGTAGGGTCTTATGCAGCTTTTATTGGAATAATAACTGCTTTCTTGACGTCTGTTTATTCGTGGAGGCTCTTTTTTAAAACTTTTTTCGGAGATTACAAAGGAAAAGAAAAAATAGATACAATTCATGAGTCACCAATGGTTATGTTAATCCCTTTAATGGCATTGTCGCTTGGAGCATTATTTTCTGGATATATCTTTAAAGATTTATTCATCGGGTTAAGCTCAAAATTTTGGCAAGATTCTATTTTCTTTTTAAATTTAAAAGATGAACATACTGTCCCGCTTTGGTTTTTGCTTACAACACCTATTTTAGTCACTACCGCAATTCCAGTATCTTATTTTTATTTTATCAAAAAACCAGAAATATTAGTAAGCTTCAAAAAAACAAATTACCCTTTATATAATTTCTTACTTAACAAATGGTATATTGATGAGTTATATGAAAGCTTAATAGTTCGGCCTATAAAAAAGATTGGATATTTTTTTTGGAAAAAAGGGGACGTTGGAGTAATCGACAGATTTGGACCTGATGGAGTATCTAGATTAATTAAAAATTTGTCAAATAAAGCGACAAAGTTTCAAAGCGGCTTTATATATGATTATGCTTTTGTAATGCTAATCGGCCTATCACTATTAATAACCTATTTTATAATAAAATAATGAATTTTCCTATTTTATCATCAATAATTTTCTTACCACTGTTGGGTGCGCTATTTATTATGATATTTAAACCCAAAAATAATACTGGTGTGGTTTATATTTCTCTCTTCACTAGTATTGCTAATTTTTTCTTATCTTTATTTATTTGGTGGTCGTTCGATCCGTTATTTGATGGATTTCAATTTTTAGAAGAAAAAAATTGGATAAGTGGTTTTATCAAATTTAAATTAGGTATAGATGGAATATCAGTTTTATTCATAGTTCTAACAGCATTTATCGCTCCAATTTGTATAATCTCTTGTGTAAATTCAATTAAAAATAGATTGAGAGAATTTTTGATAGCCATTCTTATTTTAGAAACATTCATGATAGGAGTTTTTTGCTCACTAGATTTAGTTATCTTTTATTTATTTTTTGAAGCAGGTTTAATTCCAATGTTTCTAATAATCGGAATATGGGGTGGAAAGAGAAGAGTTTACTCAGCTTATAAGTTTTTTCTTTACACTTTACTCGGTTCCGTTTTAATGCTCGTTGCTATCATTGCAATATATACATTGACTGGAACAACTGATGTTACACAAATCTATGAAATTAAAATTCCAATTCAATATCAAAATATTCTTTGGCTGGCTTTTTTCAGTTCTTTTGCTGTAAAATTGCCAATGTGGCCTGTCCATACTTGGCTACCAGATGCACACGTGGAAGCCCCTACAGCTGGCTCTGTAATTTTAGCAGCAATATTGTTAAAAATGGCAGGTTATGGTTTTTTGAGATTTTCAATAGGTATGTTTCCTCATGGTTCTGAATACTTTACTCCTCTAGTCTTTACATTGAGTTTAATTGCAATTCTTTACACTTCACTGGTAGCTTTGATGCAAGATGATATGAAAAAACTTATCGCTTATTCCTCAGTAGCTCATATGGGATATGTAACATTAGGTATTTTCACTTTTACAAAACAAGGAATTGAAGGTGGAATGTTCCAAATGATAAGTCACGGAATAATTTCTGCAGCGTTATTTTTATGCGTCGGAGTTTTATATGATAGAATGCAGACAAGAGACATAAGATCTTATGGCGGGGTTGTAAATTATTTGCCTAAATTTTCTTTAATATTTATTATATTTACACTAGCATCTCTTGGCTTACCTGGGACAACAGGTTTTATCGGTGAGTTTTTGGTATTAGTTGGTACATTTACTAAAAATTATTTGGCGGCAGTATTAGCGACTTTTGGAGTAGTCCTAGGAGCGGCATATATGCTTTGGCTAGCCAAAAGAGTAATTTTTGGAAAAGTTACAAATGAGAGTGTGACTAAACTTACTGATGTAAACAAATCAGAGCTTGCAATACTTGCTATATTAGCATTACTGACTATTGGTTTGGGATTTTACCCAAATTTAATTTTAAACACTGTAGACACTTCAGTTAATAGTCTAATAAGTAATTATCAAAATAATTTAGCAAGTGTTGAGGTAAACTCTAGATAATTATGACTAACTTAGAAGTAATATTTCCAGAAATTTTTTTGACATTAAGCATTTTTGTAGTTTTGATGGTCGGTGTATTCTTAAAAAATACCTATAGCTTAGTAAATAAAATTTGTGTTTTAATAATTATATGCACCGGTTTTTTGGTATTTTACTCTAACGAAACTTTAGAAAAAATATTTTTAGATTCTTTTATTAGAGATAAATTCTCTAATTTTATAAAAATTTTAATTCTTATCAGTAGTTTGTTTGTTTTATTTGCCTCTCAAAATTTTATAAAAGATATGAAAATTTCAAAATTTGAGTATCCAATCTTAGTTTTATTATCAATTCTAGGTATGTTTTTCATGGTAAGCTCTAATGATCTTATTCTTTTTTATTTAGGTCTCGAATTGCAATCTCTTGCTTTGTACATACTGGCATCAATAGATCGAAATAATATAAAATCAACTGAGTCTGGCATGAAATATTTTGTGCTTAGCGCACTATCCTCCGGTTTATTGTTATATGGATGTTCACTACTTTATGGATTTACGGGCTCCACTAATTTTGATGTAATACAAATGGAGTTAAATTCAGATAATATAGGAGCTTTGTTCTCTATAGTGTTCATTTTAGTAGGTTTAGCATTTAAGGTATCAGCAGTTCCTTTTCACATGTGGACACCCGATGTTTATGAGGGATCACCGACGTCTGTCACTAATTTTTTTGCTGTCGTACCAAAAATTGCAGGTATAGCAGTGATAATTAGATTTATGGATATACCTTTTAAAAATATTTTATCTGAGTGGCAGCTAATAGTAATTTTTTTATCCATAGCCTCTATGATTTTAGGAGCAGTCGCTGCCATCGGTCAACAAAATATTAAAAGATTATTAGCTTATAGCTCAATCGGTCATATCGGTTACGTTTTAGCTGGAATTGCAACAGGTCAACAAAATGGCTACGCTTCTTCCTTAGTATATTTAGTAATTTATGTCGTA
Source organism: uncultured Pelagibacteraceae bacterium (assembly GCA_902563575.1). Classification (GTDB taxonomy): domain Bacteria; phylum Pseudomonadota; class Alphaproteobacteria; order Pelagibacterales; family Pelagibacteraceae; genus Pelagilacustribacter. The sequence continues at coordinate 138,181 of CACEXV010000001.1, read as the reverse complement.
ATGAATATAGGTGCATTTTCATGTTTGTACTTATTGAAATTTAATGGCTCATACACAGAAAAAATAAATGATCTTGCTGGAATATCTAAAAGTAAACCAATACTAGCTTTTTCCTTTTTAATTATATTTTTTTCTTTGGCAGGAATACCACCACTCGGAGGTTTTTTTGCCAAATTCTATGTCTTTATTTCAGTCATTAAAAGTGAACTTTATACTTTGGCTGTGGTAGGTCTAGTAACTACAGTAATATCAGCTTTTTATTATTTGAAAGTGATAAAAATTATCTATTTTGATGAGGAACAGACAAAACTTGACCAAATTAAAAATTTACAAACATCATCTATTATTTTTATAAGCTGTTTATTATTAATTTCTTATTTTATATATCCTTCAGTATTAAATAATATCATAGAACCAATATTTATGAATTAATGAACTTCAATTTAATCAAACTAAATAAAGTAGACAGCACTAATAATTATGCTGTAAAACTTTTAAAAAATAAGATTTTTAGCCCAACAATTATAGTTTCTAATATTCAGACAGGAGGTAGGGGTAGGTACGGGAATAAGTGGATTTCTCTGAAGGGCAATATCTTTATGAGCATCTTCTTTGAAATAAATAAGAGATTAAAAATAAATGAGATAACAAAAAAAAATTGTAGAATTATAAAAAGCGCTTTAGGTAATATCATAAAAAAAAAAATTTATATAAAACCACCCAATGATCTACTTATAGATAAAAAAAAAGTTTGTGGCATTTTACAAGAGATCATTACAAGGGAGAAAAGAAGATTTTTAATTGTTGGAATTGGTCTAAACTTGATTAAAAGCCCGAAAATCGACAATTACCCAACTTCACATTTATCTAACTACACAAAAAAAAAAATTAAAAAGAACGATATATATAATATTATAAAAAAAAAATATCTAAAAAGTTTAAGGAGCTTTAATTGAAAATATTATTAATTGATATAGGGAACACAGAAACAAAATTTTATTTATATGAAAAAAAATTTACAAAAAAAATTAAATTAAATTCAGATAGATTAAATTTTAATTATCTCAATAAAAAACTTAAATTTCTTGATAATAAAAAAATTTTAATTAACACGATTATTTGTAGTAGTGTCGTCCCCAATTTACTCAATAATTTAAAAAGATTTTTTAAAAAAAAGATAAATTGTAACATTATTGAACTTAAACAAAAGAATTTGAATAAATTAATAAAGATCAAAATTAATAAATATCAAGTTGGCTCAGATAGACTTGCTAATGCTTTGAGTGTTGCCGATTTGAAAAAAAATTTTATTATTATAGATTTTGGAACAGCTACTACATTTGATGTTATTATAAAAAATCAATATATGGGAGGAGTAATTGCACCGGGAGTAAGATTGTCTTTAGATACATTAATAACTAAAGCCTCTCTAATAAAACCTCTTAGTCTTAAAAAAATTAAGTCTATTGTTGGAAAAAATACAAAAGAAGCAGTAAGATCTGGATTTTATTGGGGTTATATTGGTTTAATTAACAATATAATTAGACTGATTATAGAAAAATACAAAAAAAACTTTAATATAATTTTAACTGGTGGATTTTCTCATTTGTTTAGAAAATCTTTAAAGTATAAAACTAAAGTTGATAAAGATCTTACAATAAAGGGTCTATTAAAATTAACAAGGAATTAGATGAAAGATGAACTTTTATTTTGTCCGCTAGGAGGCTCAGGTGAGATAGGGATGAATATGAATCTTTATGCCTATGGAAATGAGGAAAATAGGAAATGGATAGTGGTAGATATGGGTGTAACATTTGCAGACGACTCAATACCAGGCATTGATTTGATATTTCCAGACCCGAGTTTCCTAATTGATAAAAAAAAAGATTTACTGGGAATAGTTTTGACCCATGCGCATGAAGACCATATAGGTGCCATAGCTCATATATGGCCGCAACTAAATTGTAATATTTATGCTACTCCATTTACCGCTGTGTTAGTTCAGGAAAAGTTCAAAGAAAAAAAAATTGACATTAGCAGTAAAATAAAAATTGTTCAATTAAACAGTAATTTAAAGCTTGGTCCATTTAATATAGATTTTGTGACATTAACTCATTCTATTCTTGAACCTAATGGTCTTAGTATTAATACTCCACTAGGTACAGTTCTTCATACAGGCGACTGGAAAATTGACCCCAACCCTCTCATTGGTAATAATATTGATAAACAAAAATTAATTGAGATAGGAAAAAAAGGGGTTATCGCAATGATTTGCGACTCTACAAATGTTTTATATCCGGGTAGAGCTGGTTCAGAATCAGATGTTCGTGATAGTTTATTAAACATAATAGAAAAACAAAAAAAAAAAATTATAGTCACATCATTTGCCTCTAATGTTGCAAGAATGGAAACAGTTTTTTATTGTGCAAAAAAAACTAATAGAAAAATATGTTTAGTTGGTAGATCAATGTTAAGAATTTATAAGGCAGCAAGACAATGCGGGTATCTAGGAAATTTGTTGGAACCAATTGACGTTAAAGACTCAAATAAAATACCGCGTGAGGAAATCATTTTTCTTTGCACCGGTAGTCAGGGTGAGCCAATGGGCGCAACGAATAGAGTAATAAATGACACTCATCCAGACGTATATATAGAGGCAGGAGATACAATAATTTTTTCTTCAAAAATGATCCCTGGTAATGAAAAGAAGCTTTATAAATTACAAAATTTAATTACAAAAAAAGATATTAATTTGATAACTGAGGAAAATGCTTTTGTTCATGTTTCAGGTCATCCTAACAGAGACGATTTGAAAGATATGTATTCATGGGTAAAGCCAAATTGTGTTATCCCAGTTCATGGAGAACACAGGCATATGAAAGAACACATATCATTTTCAAAAGAAATGCAGGTACCATACTCATTACAAGTTGAAAATGGGGATATAATTAAATTAATACCTTCGAAAAATGCAAAAATAGTGGATAAAGCACCTTCTGGAAAAATGTATTTAGATGGCGAAGTAAGTGTAAATTCAGAATCTCGATCTATAAAAGAGCGAAGAAATTTAGCATCTAATGGATATCTTGAAGTAACAATCATAATATCAGACTCAGGAAAGTTAACAAAACCAATAATTTCCTTCAAGGGTATCCCAAATAAAGAGGAAGATGTAGATGATATAATTTTCGACATGGAAGGAGAAATTCATAAAGTTTGTAAATCCTTTTCTCTAGAAAATAAAAAACATGAAAAAAATTTGATAGAAAGTATTAAAAACAATTGTAGAAGACTTATAAAAGATAAAACAGGGAAAAAACCTTATACCAATATAAATATCGCGAGATTATAATGTCGTTAACTGGATCAATAGTTGTATATGTTATTATTTGGTGGATTGTTTTTTTTTCATTTTTGCCTATAGGTATAAAACATGATAATAGAAAATTTACTGAAGATATAAGAGGAGCTGATCCCGGATCACCAAAAAATCCCAATATTGGAAAAAAATTTATTTATACAACAATCTTAACTAGCGTTCTTTTTATTGGAATATATTATATGGTTAATAGTGAATTTTTAAATTTAAGGAGTTTTTTTAATTAATGAGATTATCAAAATTATTTTTACCAATAACTAAAGACTTACCCTCAGATGCAACAATTAAATCTCATCAATTAATGTTAAGGACTGGGATGATAAAACAATCTGCTGCAGGAATTTATTCATGGTTGCCCCTTGGATTTAAAGTAATGAAAAAAATTGAGCAAATTGTTAGAGAGGAGCAAAACAAGATAGGTGCACAGGAATTACTGATGCCGACAATACAATCAGCAGAAATTTGGAAGGAAAGCGGCCGTTACGATGATTACGGTGAGGAAATGTTGAGAATTAAGGATAGACAAGGTAGAGAAATTCTTTACGGCCCAACTAATGAAGAGCTGATAACAGATATATTTAGATCTAGTATTAAATCTTATAAATCTCTTCCTCAAATTCTTTATCATATTCAATGGAAATTTAGAGATGAAATCAGACCAAGATTTGGAGTGATGAGATGCAGAGAGTTTTACATGAAAGATGCTTATTCTTTTGATGTTGATGATGAAAGTGCAAAAATATCATATAATAAAATGTTTTATGCTTACTTAAAAACTTTTAAAAGATTAGGTCTCGAAGCTATTCCCATGGCAGCCGACACAGGTCCAATTGGCGGAGACTTATCTCATGAATTTGTTATCTTGGCAGACACAGGAGAAAGTAAAATATTTGCAGATAAAAGTATTTTAAAAATAAAATTAGAAAAATATAACGAGGACAAATCCTCACTAGAAAAAATGAGAAATGAATTTTCTGAAATTTATGCGGTTACAGATGAAAAGTTTAGTAAAAAAGAATTCGATAAAAAGGTTAAAAAAGACAATCAGATGATAACGAAAGGTATAGAGGTTGGTCATATATTTTATTTTTCAGATAAATATTCAAAACCATTAAATTGTTTCGTTGATACCAAAGACGGGAAGAAAACAAGTATAAAAATGGGATCTTACGGGATTGGTGTCTCCAGGCTTGTTGCAGCGATAATCGAAGCTAAGTTTCTAAATAATAAAATGAAGTGGCCCAAGTCTATTTCACCATTTGATGTTGTAATCATCCCAAATTTTAATAAAAATAATACAGAAAATCTCAAAAAAGCAGAAAAAGTCTATGAGGAGCTTAAAAAACAAAATATTGACGCATTATTGGATGACACTGATGAAAGTATGTCAAGTAAATTTACTAAGCATGAGTTAATTGGAATACCAAACCAAATAATAATTGGATCTAAATCAACTTCTGATAAATTTGAATATAAAAATGATAAAGATGTTAGTTCAATTATTTCATTGGAAGAAATAAAATCTAAACTTATATAATAAATTGTTTAATCGAGTAGAAAGAATTGTATCATTTAGAAACCTGAGGCCCAAAAAAAAAGAGGGTTTCCTCAAAGTAATATCTTTATTCTCTTTTCTTGGGATTAGTCTTGGAGTGGCAGTTTTAATTATAGTTATGTCAGTCATGAACGGGTTTAGAACTGACCTTACTAATAAAATACTAGGACTTAACCCGCATATTGTCATTGAACATTCAAGAGAAAAAATACCAAAAAAATACATTAGTGAATTAATAAAAAAATACCCTCAATTCGAATACGCTGAAATAGTAAATGGAGAGGGAATAATTGTTAGTAATAATAATACTCTTGGAGTTTTAGTCAAAGGTATTTCGAACAGCGATTTTAAAAAAAATAATATATCAAATAAATTAGTAGATGGATCCAAAAAAGATTTAAGTAAAAATAAAATTATAATAGGAGCGGAGCTAGCGTTTGATTTAAATGTCAAAGTCGACGATAACTTAACTCTAATGTCCCCATCCTTTATAAGCACCCCGATAGGTTCACTGCCAAAGCAAGAAATTTTTACAATTTCGGGAATATTTAATAGTGGATTTTATGAATTTGACAAAAAATTAATTTATCTAAATAAGCAAGATGCTTTAACATTATTTAGCGAAAATGAAAAAAAAATCAATTTAGAAATTTATTTAAAGAATCCGCTTGAGGCAAACAAATATAAAGCTAAGATACAAAGTGTTAATTCAAATTTCTATATTTATACATGGTCAGACATAAATAAATCTTTTTTTTCTGCTTTGAAAGTTGAGAGAAATGTAATGTTTATAATTTTGACTTTAATTATTGTAGTAGCAGCCTTTAATATTATCTCGGGACTCACTATTTTAATCAAAAATAAAACAAAAGAAATTGCAATTTTAAAATGTTTAGGTTTAAGCAACAAATCTATAAAAAAAACTTTTTTTTTGACTGGTTTTGTTATTGGTTTTTTTGCAACTGTAACCGGAATAATAATAGGAGTAATATTTTCAATTTATATTGAAGAAATTCGTTTGTTTCTCTCCACAGTTTTTAATATAAATATTTTCCCTGCCGATGTATATGTATTGGAAAAACTACCTAGTGAAATAAATCTTAATTCAATTTTTTTAATTTTTTTCTTTTCATTAGTTATAACAGCTCTCTCATCTTATTTGCCAGTCAGGTCAATTTCTAAAAATAATATCTTAAGCTCATTAAAATATGAATAACTATTTATTAGAAACTAAAAATATCTCAAAATCGTTTGTTAGTGCTAACAAAAAAATATCGTTATTTAATGATGTAAATTTTAAAATAAAAAAAGGAGATCTAATCGCAGTAACTGGACCATCTGGCTCTGGAAAATCAACATTATTACATATATTAGCTTTGTTAGAGCAACCTACCTCTGGCAAATTATTGATATCAAATGAAGAAGTGGGAAAATTTAAAGAGAATCAAAAAGATGATATTAGAAAAAAATCGATTTCTATTATATTTCAAAACAATAATTTGCTGAATGATTTTACGGCAATTGAAAACATATTAATGCCACTATATATAAAAGGAACTGATCATATAACAGCAACAATAAAAGCAAAAAATATACTAAAAGACGTAAAATTATCAGAGAGAGCAAATCATTTTCCCTCTGATTTATCAGGAGGAGAACAACAAAGAGTAGCAATTGCTAGGGCACTTATATCAAATACTGAATTGGTGCTTGCAGATGAACCAACCGGAAATCTTGATCAAAAAACGTCTTTAGACATTTTTAGTTACTTTCAAAAGCTTAAAAGAAAAAATAAGGCAATAATTTTTGCAACTCACAATAGAGAACTTGCTAACAAGGCGGATTATAATTTAAGAATTCAGAATTCTAAGATAATAAAGGTTAATGGAAAAAGATGAAAAACAATTCAATAATTTCAAAGTACATACCCAATTTTCAATTTGCGAAGGTGCAATTAAAATTGATGACTTGGCAGAATTCTGTAAGGAAAATAGATTAAAATCTATAGGAATTTGCGATAGCTTTAATTTATGTGGTGCTCTAGAATTTTCTGAAAAAATTAGTAAAACAGGAACACAACCAATAATTGGCACTCAAATAAATTTTAGATTTCAAGATTACATTTCTAAATTGCCACTATTCGCAACTTCTGAAAAGGGGTTTAAAAATTTAAGCAGATTATCCTCAAAAAGTTTTTTGGAAATCAAACCTAGTGAGAGTCCTCATTGTTTATTTGATGATTTGTTGGAGTATAATACTGATGTAATTGTACTTTCGGGAGGTTTTAGAGATTTTTTTGGAGGTTTATTTAAACTTAATAAACTTAAACAATTGGAGGATCTTCTTAAAAAAATTAATAACTATTTTAAAGATAAATTTTATTTAGAAATTCAAAGGCATAATGAAGATAATGAAAAAGCTTTTGAAGATTATTTAATTGCAACTTCAAAAAAACTTGATATTCCTTTAATCGCATCGCAAGAAATTTTTTATATTAATAAAAACATGCATGAAGCACATGATGCTTTAATATGTATTGGTGAAAAAAGGTTCATTTCTGACATCAATAGGCTAAAATATAACGATCAACATTATTTAAAAAAACAAGAGGAGCTTAAAAATTTATATTCTGATATTCCAGAGGCACTTGAAAATAATTACAATTTTCCATACAGGTTTCATTTTAAGATAAATAAAAATGAACCTAATCTACCGAAAATTGAAACAAGTAATAGTCAATCGATTCAAAATAAACTTTTGTTAGAAGCTGAACTAGGATTAGAGAAAAGACTTAATAATTATATTTATAGTAGATACCCCGATAAGCCAAAAAAAAATGTAAAAGAGATTTATTTCGATAGACTTCAACATGAAATTAATATTATAAATTCAATGAAGTATTCTAGTTATTTTTTAATTGTCTCAGACTACATCAAGTGGTCTAAAGAAAATTCAATTCCAGTTGGTCCTGGTAGGGGCTCCGGGGCCGGCTCATTGGTTGCATATTGTCTAGAGATAACAGACCTTGATCCAATAGAATTTGATTTAATATTTGAAAGATTTTTAAATCCAGACAGAATTTCAATGCCAGATTTTGATATAGACTTTTGCGAGGAAAAACGAGACAAAGTTTTTGAATATCTTAAAAAGAAATATAAAGAAGGCGTTGCCCACATTATTACATTTGGAAAATTTAAAGCACGAATGGCCTTAAGAGATGTTGGTAGAGTTCTAGGACTATCTTACGGTCATGTAGATAGGATATGCAAAATGATACCATTTGATCCCTCTAGACCTTTAACACTTCAAGAGTCCATTAATAGAGAGCCTAGATTTAAAGATGAAATTAAAAAAGATAAAAGAGTCGATAAACTAATTGAATTATCATTGAAATTAGAGGGGCTAAATAGAAATATGGCAACTCACGCTGCTGGAGTAGTAATAGCGGGTCATAATTTGACAGAACAAGTACCTCTTTATAAAGATCATACATCTAACTTACAATTACCATCAACTCAGTTTGATATGTACTCATCAGAAAATGCGGGCTTAGTAAAATTCGATTTATTAGGTCTAAAAACTTTATCAGTAATAGATAAAACTGTTAAAATGCTAAATCTTAAGGGAAAAAAAATAGACATCAAAAAAATAAATTTGTCAGATGAAAGAGTTTTCTCAGCTTTATCAACTGGAGAGACCACAGGACTATTTCAACTTGAGAGCACTGGAATGCGAGAAGCTATTAAACAAATGAAACCAAATAAATTTGATGATATAATAGCTTTAGTGGCTCTTTATAGGCCGGGGCCAATGAATAATATACCAATTTATAACGAGTGTAAAAACGGTTTAAAAACTCCTGACTATATTCACCCATCTTTAGAAAAAATTTTAAAACCAACTTATGGAATAATTATTTATCAAGAGCAAGTAATGCAGATTGCTCAAGTTTTAGCAGGATTTACAGCTGGCGAAGCTGATATTCTAAGAAGGGCAATGGGAAAAAAGAAGAGAGCTGAATTAGAGAAACAAAAGGAGAGATTTATAAGCGGTGCAACAAGTAAAGGCATTAAGAAAGATTTAGCAAATTATATATTTACAAAAATAGAACCATTTGCGGAATACGGTTTTAACAAAAGTCACGCAGCGGCTTATGCCTTGATAGCTTATCAGACAGCTTATTTAAAAACATTTCACAAAGAGGAATTCATAGCCGCAACAATGTCCAACGAATTAAACAATACAAGTAAATTAAGAGAATTTGCCGAAGAACTTAGAAGACTAAATGTTAAATTAATTCGTCCAAATATAAATACATGCTTCACCGATTTTAAAGCAGGCACTGGAAAAATTTATTATGGTTTAAGTGCTATAAAAAATGTTGGAAGATCTGCCATCGAAAATTTGATTAATGAGAGGGAAAAGAATGGGCCATTTAAGTCCTTATCAAATTTTGTGCAAAGAGCTAATTCCAGAGACATTAATAAATTACAATTGGAGGGACTTGTAAAAGCTGGTGCTTTTGATGATCTTGAAAAGAGTAGAAGTCGATTGTTCAATGCAATTCCATACATAATTCAATATAATAAAGCGATAAATGAAGATAAGGATAATAAGCAATCTAATCTTTTTCAAGAGAATAAAGAAGATCATAATGACTTAGTATTAAACAAAGTAACACCATGGTCAAAAAAAGAGTTATTACTTGAAGAGTTCAAATCTTTAGGATTTTATATCTCTGATCATCCATTGGGTGACTATCAATCTATCTTTTCTGGATTAAACATAATTTCACACAAAAAATTTATGGAAAATAAAAGTTTAAAAGAAGCAAACATAGCCGGAACTATAATGTCCCTACAAGAGAAGAAAAGTTCAAAAGGTACACCTTTTGCAATTTTGAAACTAAGTGATCTTGATGGAGAATTCGAAATATTTTTATTTTCTGAAAACTTAGTAAAAAATAGAGATAAACTCAAAGAATCCGAGTCGTTTGTTTTTACATTACAAAAAGACATCTCAAATACTAACAATCGTTTGAGAGTAAATGTAAAAAGTATTTTAAGTATAGATGAATTAATGAAAAAATCTTTTGATAAGGTTACGATTGAATTATTAAATACTAACAACCTTGAGGATTTTAAATCTCTCTTGTCAGAAAAGGGAAAAACACTCGTAAAATTCATTATACCAGTTAATGATAAAAAAGTTGTTTACGAATTAGAAAATACGAGAAAATTTAATATGATCATGTTAGATAACCTAAAAAACACAAAAAACGTAAAAAAAATATCATTTTAAAAACTTGATTTTACTAAATTTTGTATATATTTAGTCATCTATTACGCACACAACAAATGGCTTAATTGTCAACCGGTCCAGAAATGGAATAGTTGTGGTGGAAGAACCGGAAAAATTATGAACGTACCTGAAGTAAATATAAAACAATTGTTAGAGGCTGGTGTTCATCTCGGCCACAAAACTTTAAGATGGAATCCAAAAATGAAGAAATTTATTTTTGGGGAAAAAAATTCAATACATATCATTGATCTTACACAAACTGTTAACTTTTTAAAAAATGCATTAGTACAAGTTCATAAGTGTATATCCAGTGGAGGAAAAATTTTGATAGTCTCCACAAAAAAACAAGCTGCAGAACAAGTAAGCAGTTTAGCTCAAGAGACTGGCCAGTATTTTGTAAATTTTAGATGGTTAGGAGGAATGCTGACTAATTGGAATACCATCCAAAATTCTATAAAAAGAATGAAAAAATTAAATGATCAATTAGCTAAAGAAGACACTGGGTTTACAAAAAAAGAAATTTTAAAATTTGGAAAAGAGAGGGATAAGCTTCAAAGATCGCTTGGTGGGATCTCTGAGATGAAGAAGTTACCGGATTTGATTTTTATAATAGATACAAACATAGAGTCTTTGGCGGTTAATGAAGCAAAGAGATTAAACATACCTATAATAGCAATACTTGATACTAACTCCGATCCTACTGATATTAATTTTCCTATTCCCGGGAATGACGATGCAAGAAGGTCAATAAATTTATATTGCGATTTATTAAAAAATACAATCAAGGACGCTGAAAAAAATATTTCAAATCTTAAGGAAAAAGAAAAAAAAATATCTTCTACAAAATCAGACAAAAAGGTATCTGATAAAAAATAATTTTAAATGAGCAATATTGAAGAAGTAAAAAAACTAAGGAAATTATCCGGTGCGGGATTCAAGGATTGTTTATCAGCTTTAAATGAAGCTAAAGGAAATTTAGATAAAGCTCTTGAAATATTAAGAGTAAAAGGAATATCAAAAGCATCCAAAAAAATGGCACGAACAGCAAATGAGGGAATTGTTGTAATATGTGGTGACAAGGATAAATCTTCAATATTAGAAATAAATTGTGAAACAGATTTCGTTGCGAAAAATCAAGATTTCGTTAATTTTGCAAAAGAAGTTGGTGAAATAAATAACAAGGTAGACTCCAGAAAAGAAAAGTTAAATTCAACTTTGATGAAAAACAATAAATCAGTTGAGGAAAACCTTGTCGCATTAATTTCTAAGATAGGTGAAAAAATTTCTTTAGGTAGAAATAAAACTATTAAAGCTAATTCCGGTAAAATTTACTCTTATCACCATTCAATTGTGCAAGATAATCTATCAAAATTAGGTGTAATAATTTGTCTTGAAGCGTCAAAATTTGATGAAAAGATTGATTTAATAGGAAAGCAAATAAGTATGCATGTTGCTGCCATGGATCCACTAGCTCTCTCGTCGGATTTAATAGATGAAGATATAATTAAAAAGGAGAAAGAGTTAATAATTGAAGAGTTAAAGAATTCTGGAAAACCAGATAATATAATCGAAAAAATAAGCTTAGGTAAATTATCTAAATTTAAAGAAGATAGTTCACTTTTGTCTCAAGGTTGGGTTATGGATCCAAAAAAGAAATTAAGCGAAATCTTAAAAGAGACTGATAATAGTTTAAAAATTTTAGACTTTAAAAGATTGAAAATTGGAGAAGGTGTTTAAATGAGCGACCAATTTGATGAAAACAATTATTCATTGAAAATGGATAAGTCACTAATATCTTTTAATAAAGATACAATGACACTTAGAACCGGAAGAGCCAACGCAGCCATGCTAGATAAAATTAAAGTAGATGTATACGGACAGCAAATGCCAATTAATCAATTAGCCACAATAACAGTTCCAGAATCAAGGCTGATATCAATTCAAGTATGGGATAAATCAAATTGTTCTTTAATAGATAGTGCAATTCAAAAATCAGATCTTGGAATAAATCCACAAGTTGACGGACAAATTATAAGAATCAGAATTCCAGATTTGACAGAGGAAAGAAGAAAAGAACTTATTAAAATTCTTAAGAGTATGGGTGAAAAATCAAAGGTGTCAATTAGAAATATCAGGAGAGAGGCAAACGACGAATTAAAAATTAAATTAAAAGATAAGAAAATTTCTGAGGATGAAAACGGTAAGTTCGAAAAAAATATACAAAATATGACTGATAAATTTATTGCCCAAATCGACAAAATTATTCAAGAAAAAGAAAAAGAGATATTACAAATATGAATAAACTAAGCCATGTTGCATTCATCATGGATGGCAATGGCAGATGGGGAAAAAAAGTAAAAAGAGGAAGAAATTATGGTCACCTAAAAGGTGTAGAAACAGTAAAGAAAGTTGTTGAAGGCTCAATTCGATTTAAGATAAAACATTTAACTTTTTATGTTTTTTCAACTGAGAACTGGAAAAGACCAAAATCAGAAATAAAATATTTATTTAAACTTATTTTTTTATATTTCACTAAAGAACTTAAGCACGTTATTAAAAATGGAATAAAAATTTCAATTATCGGCAACATTAATCCATTACCATCAAAATTAAAAAAATTATTAAAAAACGTAGAAAAAAAAACAAATAAAAATAAAATGATTAACGTTAATCTTGCTTTGAATTACGGCTCTAGGGATGAAATAATTCGTACTATTAAAAAGATAAAAAATGTTAATAAAATTAGTGAAAAAGCGATAACATCTAATCTTTTTACAAAAAATGTTCCAGAACCAGAGATATTAGTAAGAACAGGAGGAAGAAAACGTTTAAGTAATTTTATGCTGTGGCAACTTGCTTATACCGAAATTTTCTTCTTAGATAAGTTGTGGCCTGATTTTAAGATATCTGACTTAAGAAAGATTATAAATAAATATAAAAAAACAAAAAGAAATTTCGGATCAATATGATAGATGGAAACCTTAAAAAGAGATTAATTACATCAATTATTTTATTTACAATTCTTGCGTTGTTGCTGAATTATAATTTTATATTGATTTATTGTATAATTTTGTTTGGGACTATATCAATCTTAGAATTTACTAATTTACTAAAAAAAATAAATTCAAATATTGTGCTAAAATTCTTATATGTCTCAATATTTATTGTTTACATTCTATATTTTTCTTTATTAATTTTTTATAATTTGAACCACGGTAAAGAAATTAAAGTTATTACAGTCTTTATCTTATTGATTTGTATTTTTTCAGATATAGGAGGATTGATTTTTGGAAAAACATTTAAAGGTCCTAAACTTACATCTATTAGTCCAAATAAAACTATATCTGGGTCAGCTGGATCAATAATATCCAGTTTGATAATTTTATTTATTTTTGTAAATTTATATGACTATGGAATACCATTCTATAAACTATTTATTTTAACAGTCTCTATATCTCTTTTATCTCAAGCCGGGGATATACTTTTTTCATACTTAAAAAGAAAAGCTAAGGTTAAAGACACAGGCAACTTATTACCAGGGCATGGTGGTGTTTTAGATAGATTTGACGGAATTTTAATTGGACTACCAATTGGCAATGAATTGTTTTATTTTTTGATTTAAAATGATATGCAAAAAAAAATAAGAATAGCAATACTAGGTTCAACAGGGTCAATTGGTGAAAGCACACTTAAAATTATTTCAAAAAAAAAGGATAGATTTATAATTGATACACTTGTAGCTCATACCAATTATTCAAAAATAAAAAAACAAATTAGAATCTTTAAACCAAAGAATTTCATAGTCACAAATTTTAAGATATATAAAAAATTAAAATCAAAAAATTATAAGCATACAAATATGCATAACTCAGCTATAAATTTTAATTTAAAAAAAAAGTTAGATATTACAGTTAGTGCTGTACCTGGTATTAATGGCTTACCAATTACTTTAAATTTCATTAAGTTTACAAAAAAATTACTTCTAGCTAATAAAGAGGCTATAATTTGTGGATGGGAAATTTTGAATAAGTTTTTAAAAAGATATAAAACAAATCTCATTCCTATAGACTCTGAGCATTTTTCCATTCAAGAACTTTTAAAAGAAAATGAAAAAGATAATATTGACAAGATATACATAACAGCATCAGGTGGCCCATTTTTTCAAAAAAAAATTAAAAACAACATTAAACCTAAACAAGCCTTGAACCATCCAAAATGGAATATGGGAAAAAAAATTTCAATAGATTCTGCCACAATGATGAATAAAGTTTTTGAACTTATTGAGGCAAGAAAATTGTTTCCAAAATATAAAAAAAAAATTCAGATTTTAATACATCCTCAATCCTTAGTTCACGCCATAATAAACTACAAAAATGGCTTAAGTAAATTTATATACCACGAACCAAATATGATTATACCCATATCGAACGCAATATTGAATAATGATGTTGAAATTAGAAATTTTATTAAATTAAATGAGAATTTTAGCAACGACGTTAATTTGAAGTTTTATAAAATTTCAAGAAAAAATTTCCCTCCAAACGATATTTTGGGTAAAATAAATAAATTCAATTCGCTTCCAATAATTATTAATGGAGCAAATGAGGTATTTGTTGAACTTTTTTTAAAAAAAAAAATAAAATTCAGCTCAATTATCCCTAATATTATTAAGGTATTAAAAAACAAAAATTTCAAAAAATATGCTATACAGAGTGCCACAAATATTAATAAAATTTATGATATTGATCAATGGAGCAGAAAAACAGCTATTAAGATTGCGGATGCAAAATGATTAAACTTATTTTTACAGTATTGGTGTTTTTCACAATAATGGTTAATTCTGCATTCTCAGAAATAATCAAAAGCTTTGAAGTTATTGGCAATGAAAGAATTACAAAGGAAACTATAAAAGTTTATTCTGATATAAAAATAGGCTCAGATTACCAAGCCGATGATATAAACGAAATAGTAAAAACTCTTTACTCAACTGAGTTTTTTGAAAATATAAATGCAAAATTTGAAAATAATAAATTAACATTAATTGTTAAAGAATATCCGATTATAAATCAAATAGTAATCCAAGGTGAAAAAACTGAAAAATTTAAGAAAGAGATAATTAAACTTATCAAATCTAAACAACGAGGTAGCTATATAAAGAATAATATTTTAAAGGATGAGATTAGAATTAAGAATATATATAAATCTCTAGGTTTCAATTTTGCTGAAGTTAATTCTAAAATTAAAACTTATACAGAAAATAGAGTAGATTTAATTTTTGAAATAAACAGAGGTGAAAAAGTTAGAATTTCAAAAATAAATTTTATTGGAGATAAAAAGATAAGAGAGAGACGATTAAGAGATGTGATTGTATCAGAGGAAGATAAATTTTGGAAATTCATTACCAGGAACACGGTATTAAATGAGGAAAATATAAGATTGGATAAAAGGTTGTTAAAAAATTACTATAAGTCCATTGGCTACTATGATGTTCAGATAATATCAAACAGCGTAGAATTAGAGGATGATAAGAATTTAGTCGTATTAAATTATAATATTGATGCTGGTAACAGATATAGAATTTCAAAGATATCTACAAATATTGACCCGTCAATTGATAAAAAAGCTTTTATCAATTTATCAACACAATATGAAAAAATTATTGGAGATTACTACTCTCCATTTAAGATTAAAGAAACTTTAGAATTTCTCGACAGATTGATTGATGAAAACGATTTACAATTTATTCAGCACTCCGTTAAAGAGTCTATTGATGGAAGTAATATTAATATTACTATAAATATATTTGAAAATGAAAAGATTTTTGTTGAGAGGATAAATGTTAGTGGAAATACTATTACTAATGAAAATGTAATAAGGTCTGAATTTCTTTTGGACGAAGGTGATCCATTTAACAATTTGAAACTAAAAAATACAATTTCAGAATTAAAGGCCAGAAATATATTTGGAAAAGTTGATTTTAAGGTTTCTGATGGCTCTGAAAAAGATACAAAAATTATTGATATAATTGTTGAGGAAAAGCCTACCGGCGAGATTTCAGCCGGGGCAGGTCTTGGATCAGATGGTTCAAGTCTAATGTTTAGTCTGAAGGAAAACAACTTTTTAGGAAGGGGTGTAAGATTAAATACTTTTGCTTCAATAGACCAAGATAGTTTTAAAGGAGCATTTGAGGTTTTAAACCCCAACTACAACAACTCAGGCAACTTAGTTAAATTTGGTATTAGCAGTACAACGAATGATAAACCAGACTCAGGTTATGAAAATAGTTTAATCGGGTTATCTGCTGGTACAACCTTTGAGCAATTCAGAGATATATATCTTTCAGCAGGTTTTAATTTGTCATCAGATAAATTAACAGTTTTAGATAATGCTTCAGAAAATTTAAAAAAGCAGAAAGGAACATTTACTGATTTAGCCGTGAGTTACGGCTTAACTTTTGATAAAAGGGATAGAAGTTTTATGCCAACAAGCGGTACTTTTTCATCATTTCAACAATCTTTACCAATTATTGGTGACGCTAAAACCATTAAAAATACTTATCAGTTAAGCTCATATTACACTTTAAGCGAAGAAGTTATTGGTGCAATAAAATTTTACGCACAGAACATAAACGGAGTATCAGAGGATGTTAGACTTAGCAAAAGATTAAATTTGCCATCAAACAGATTAAGAGGATTTGAAACTAACAAAGTTGGACCTCAAGATGGTTCAGATTATATTGGAGGAAACTACGCAGCAGCTATAAATTTTGAAGCAAGTTTGCCTAAATTACTACCAGAAAGCACGAATACGGACATTAATGTTTTTTTAGATTTAGCAAACTTATGGGGTGTTGATTATGATAGTTCTTTAGGGAAGTCTAACGTACTAAGGTCATCAATTGGAGTAAGTGGAAATTGGCTGTCACCAATAGGTCCATTATCATTGACATTTGCGAAGGACTTAAAAAAGGCAGAGACAGATAAAACAAATTCGTTTAAATTTCAACTAGGAACTTCTTTTTAGTATTATGAAAAAATTAATTTTAGCTTCAATATTTTTACTTTTTTCGACACAATCATTATTTACGGATACTGTATACGTACTTGATGTCTCAAAGGTTTTGAATGCAAGTAAAGCAGGAAAAGAAGCCCAAGAATTTTTAAAAAAAAGAATAGAGACAGACAATAAAAAATTTCAAAGTCTTGAAAAAAAATTGTTAGATAAGGAAAAAAATATAATTTCCAAGAAAAATGTCTTATCGAATGATGAATATAAAAAACAAATTGAAAGTTTAAGAAAAGAAGTAAGCAAGCTGCAAAATGATAAAAAAAACTCTTTAAACTATATTGCTAAGACTAGAGCAAAAGCAAGAAGTGATTTAATTAAAACGCTTAATCCAATTTTACAAGAATATATGAAAAATAATAATATAAGAACAGTAATTGATAAAAAAAATGTTATTTTAGCTGATACAAAATTAGAGATTACAAGTCCGATAATAGCAGAACTCGATAAAAAATTAAAATCTTTAAATTTAAAATAAATGAATGATGTTTACTTTTTTAAAAAGAAAAAAGATATTATTTTAGGAAATTATTTTAATAATTTCAAAAATCACAAAATTAAATTATCCGATATTCGAATTCTAAAAAAAGCAAACAATAAACACCTAACTTTTTTTGATAATATTAAATATAAAGATGAAGCCAAGAATACAAAGGCAAAATATTGTATTACAACCAGTAAATTAAAAAATTATTTACCAAGTACGTGTGAAACAATAACAACCGAAAAAGTCTTATATGAAGTAGCCAATATTTTGAAAGATATTTATCCTGACGCTGATGTTGATTTTCCAGATTTGAATTTAAAATCATCAAATAAATTCAAGTTTTCAGGTGTAAAATTTGGTAATAATGTTTTTATTGGAAAAAATGTAAAGATCGGTAAAAAAACGCTCATAGGAGACAATACAATAATTGAAAGTAACGTTGTTATAGGGAAAAAAGTAATAATTGGATCAAATGTGCATATTAAAAATACATTAATAGGAAATGAAGTAGTAATTCAAAGCGGATGTAAATTAGGTCAAAAAGGGTTTGGTTTTATTCCAAAAAAAAATAAAAACATTAAATTTCCTCATATCGGAAGAGTAATGATTGGCAACTATGTTGAATTAGCTACTAATTGCACAATCGATAGAGGTTCTGTTGATGATACTATAATTGGAGAAAATACTTACTTTGATAACCAGGTTCATGTAGCTCATAATGTTAAAATTGGGAAAAATTGCATGATTGCTGGTCAAGTGGGTTTTGCGGGCAGTAGCACTATTGGTGACAATGTTTCAATTGGGGGTCAAGCAGGAATTTCAGGTCATTTAAAAATAGGCAATAACGTAAAAATAGGTGGAGGAAGTGGAGTAATTAAAGATATAGAAGACAATCAAATTGTAATGGGATACCCAGCAGTGTCTTTTAAAGATTTCATAAAGAATTGGAAAAATAAATGAGTGAAACAGAAATTGATAAGAAAAAAATTGAAAGTTTATTACCTCATAGAGAACCAATGCTACTAATCGATAAATTGACCAAGATAGTTCCGCTGAAATCAGCTACTGCTATAATGAATGTAAGAAAAGATAGCTTTTTTGTTCAAGGTCATTTCCCAGGTCAACCAGTTATGCCAGGTGTTTTGATAGTAGAGGCATTTGGTCAAGCCGCTGCTGCGTTAACAGCGCATGGAATAGATCCAAAGGAGTACGCTAATAAATTAGTTTATCTTATGAGTGTAGAAAAAGCTCGATTTAGAAGCCCTGTAATCCCCAATTGTGAATTACATTTAGAAATCGAAGCAGTACGATCTCACGGTAGAGTTTGGAAATATAAAGGCACCGCAAAAGTTGATGGAAAAAGAATGGCAGACGCAGAGTGGTCCGCAACTATAGTTGACAGACAAAATGATACATAAATCAAGTATAATTCATAGCAAGGCCAAAGTTTCAAGTAAAGTTAAGATAGGACCCTATTGTTACGTTGGTGAAAATGTTTGTCTAGAGGAGGGGACCGAACTTATTTCTAATGTTCACATTGAAGGAAATACGAAAATAGGAAAAAATACTAAAATATTTCCATTTGCGAGTATTGGGACTCAACCACAAGATTTAAAATTTAAAGGCGAAAAAAACGATCTAATCATAGGGCAAAATAATATCATTAGAGAGTATGTTACAATAAATCCTGGAACAGAAGGTGGGGGAGGAAGTACAAAAATAGGAGACAACTGTTTGTTAATGATCTCATCCCATGTTGCTCATGATTGCAATGTTGGAAACAATGTAATTATTGCAAATAACGTACCTTTAGGTGGTCATGTTACTATAGAGGACTCTGTTGTAATCGGCGGGAATTCAGCCGTGCAGCAATTTACCAGAATTGGTAGAATGGCAATGATCGGGGGTATGACAGGAGTACTAAAGGACGTAATACCTTTCGGTCTATCTTTTGGCAATAGAAATTACCTAAAAGGTATCAATTTAATTGGTTTGAGAAGAAAAAAATATGATAATAAAAAGATAATTGAATTGGATCAAGCCTATAAAAAAATATTTTCTTCTAAAAAACTTAATGAAAATTTAGAAAAAGTTAATGGCGAATATATTAATAATGAGTTAGTGAAAGAAGTAGTAGATTTTATTGAAAAAGATAAAAAAAGACCTATTTGTACACCTGTTGAATTATGATTGGGCTAATATTTGGTGAAACAGATTTACCAAAAATAATTTTAAAAGAAATAAAAATTAAGAAAATCAAATATCTAATAATAGATCTTTCCATAAAGAAAAATTTTAAAAAAGAAAAAAATTCTTTTAAAGCATCCATTGGACAGTTTGGAAAGATTATAAATATTTTGAAAAGTAATGATTGCAAAAAAGTATTATTTGCTGGAAAAGTAAGTAGACCAACTTTCTCAAAGTTGAGATTAGATTTTAAAGGCATCTATTATATTCCTCAAATAATTAAAAAATCTAAATTAGGTGACGCGGCTATCTTAAGGGAAATTATAAATATATTGAGAAAAGAAAAAATTAAAACTATTAGCTCCATATCATTTAACAAAGAACTCGCATTAAAATCGGGGATTTACACCAAGACTCATCCTAACAAATTGGACAATGCAGATATAACAATAGCAAAAAAGGTATTAAAAAAAACGGGAGACTACAATTACAGTCAGGCAGCAATAATTAGAGATAAGAGATTAATCGCAATAGAAGGTAAAGGCGGTACTCAACAAATGTTATTAAAATGCAAAAGGAAAAAAAATGATTTACATGGTGTTTTGGTAAAATTTCCAAAACCAAAACAAGATATCAGAATTGATTTACCAACAATTGGTTTAAAGACAATTAAACAATGTAGAAAAGTTGGACTGAAAGGATTAGTTTTAAAGGCCAAAAAAAATATATTTCTAGATAGGAAAAAATCCATATCTTACGCGAATAAGAACAATATGTTCATTAAAGTAGAAAGATAGAAATAATGAAAAAAATTTTTATACTAACTGGAGAGCCTTCAGGAGATAAGCTTGCGGCAGAAGCAATTGCTCAACTAAAAAAAAAAACTGATAACATTCAATATCTATCTCTAGGAGGGGAAAATTTAAAAAAAATTGGGGTTGAGTCCATATTCAATTTAAACGAAGTGACATACCTTGGTTTTACAAAAGTATTAACAAACATTTTTAAAATAAAAAAAAAAATTAATGAGACATCTAATAAAATTATTGAGTTTAATCCGGATATTTTATTTTCAGTAGATAGTCCGGATTTTACATTAAGAGTAGCTGAAATAGTAAAAAAAAAATCAAAAAAAATAAAGACAATACATTTTGTTGCCCCACAAGTATGGGTATGGAGAGAAAATCGAGTAAAAAAGATAAAAAAATTTATAGATCATATTTTACTATTATTTAGGTTTGAAAAAAAATATTTTGAAAAAGAAAATATCAATTGTAAATTTGTTGGCCACCCCTTACTAGAAAAAAATAATAAATCTAAAATTGACATTAATCAGATCATTGAAAAAAACAAGGCAATTATATCAATTTTTCCTGGTAGTCGGGACTCCGAGATAGATATACTAATGCCAATATTGTTAAACTTTATTAAATTAATGGATAAAAAATATGATGATTTCTTATTTGTTTTTCACAGTACAGAAGCAATGAGACCAAAGATAGAAAATTATTTAAAACAAATTACCCAAACTAATTGTCAAGTAATAAGTGATGAAAAAATTAAAAATCATATCCTAGAAAAATCTATATTTGCAGTGGCGAAGTCTGGAACGATATCTCTAGAGATAGCTAATAAAAAAATACCCTTTATTATTATCTATAAAATGAATTTCATAAATTTTATGATTGTAAAAGCTTTGGTTAAAATTAAATTTGCAAACATAATTAATATAGCGGCGGATAAAATGATTATTCCTGAGTTATTACAATCTAAATGTAATCCAGAGGAGATTTTCAACTCGGTAACTTATTTTATTGAAAATAGTAAATTTATGGAGAATCAAGTAAAAGAGACACAAGAGATTTTAAATGACTTCAAAACAAATTCTTTGCCTTCGGAGTTAATTGCCGATTTTTTAAAATCCCATATTTGACCAATTATCATTATCTTCAAATTTCTTTAGTTCCTTCTTTGATGTTGGTCTAAAAATGTAGAAAATCACAAAAGCTAAAATTGCGATTATTAAAAGTATGTCCATAATTAAAAAAATTTGCTCCCACCTTTAAGATACATGCATTTTTCACAATTTATATTAATTTCGGGTATGTCTTTACAATCTAAAGTTTTTTTCATATCTATTATTTTACATTCAATCCAAGTTGTATCTGTTTTATAAGGAATTAAGGAAGTTTTAAATCTAATTTTGTCGTCAAATTTGTCGCTATTCTTTTCTGCATTACACACATAAAAATAAGTAATATCTGATACTTCATATTTCATTTTTCTCAATATATAAACATATATATCCATTTGCACTTTGTAACTAACGCGCCACTCTGAACTCAAATATGAAGAAGCTGTAACCGGATAAGAGGACGATTGAGCTTTATAATCAACAACTACTAGTTTTTTGTTATTAAGATCAAACCAAATATCATCAATTCCACCATGAATAATTAAATTAGTTTTTTCATCATGAAACGATATACCACCTTTTAATGAATTCCTCCAAATATCCAAATTTTCATTATGATACGGAATAAATTTAAGATTATTGTTAACCATAATTGGATGTGGTTGTTTCAGTTTCCTATAATAATCAAATTCTTTTTTAAGCAACTCATCCACAGTGTTATTTAATGTGTAAGGAGGAGAGGAAAGTTCTTTCAGCCCAATTACTCTATCAAGATAAAAACATCTTCTGCAGTTTAAAAAACTAAAGAATTTAGATCTACTAATTTTGAAAGGATCTTTTGTAAATCTGTTATAAATAGAGTTTTTTCTAGTTCTAAAAGAGTTTATTTCAGTCATAATAAATCTTTTAAACGTTTAATAACCTCATCTTTGTCTAAGGATAAAATTATATCGTAAATACCAGGCCCAAATTTAGAGCCAATTAACCCTATTCTGAGAGGTTGACCTACATTTTTAAAGTTTGTCTTATGATTATTGATTAATGATTTAATTATAACTTCCAAATTTTCCCTAGAGGGTTTATCTAATTTTTCGTATTGAGAAATAAAATCACCGATAATTTTAGTAGATAACTGGTTGATAAGTTTTTTTTCTTCTGATCCAATATCTATTTTATTTCTAATAATATATTGAGAGTTTTTCCATATATCGTGCAATGTTTTAGCTTTATTCTTTAAAAAACCTAAAGATTTTAAGATAGTCATCTCCTTCGATTGATCAAATGGTTTTTGGTAATTTAACGCATATTCTTTAAGATATTTAAACAATTCATTTTCATCTATTGTTTTTATGTAAGTTTCATTTATTGAATGAATTCTAGACATATCAAGTTTTGATGGAGATTTACCAACTCCTTCTAGATTAAACAAATCAATACTTTCTTGTTTAGAAAAAATTTCTTTGTCTTTGTAGGACCAGCCTAATCTTAATAAATAATTTCTTAATGCATCAGGCATAATTCCAATTTTAATATAATCTTCAAGCGTTGAAGCATTATCCCTCTTAGATAATTTTTTTCCATTCTCACTATGAATTAATGGAATATGAGCAAATTCAGGAACTTTCCATTCCATTGCTTCGTAAATTTGTTTTTGTTTAAAAGAGTTTATCATATGATCATCACCCCTTATTATATGTGAAATTTTCATTTCATGATCATCGACCGTTGCTGATAATTGATAAGTTGGAGACTTATCTTTTCTCAATATAACAAAATCCTCAATAGTTGAATTTGATATATTTCTATCTCCTTGAACTAAATCTTTAATAACTGTATTTCCGGAGATTTTACTTTTGAACCTAATAACTGGTTGAACATCGTTAGGAATCTTAAGATCCCCTGCATCTCTCCATTTTCTGTTGTAGACATAAGGTATGCCTTGCTTCTTACACTTTTCTTTTTGCTGATTTATTTCCTCTTCTGAACAGTAACATTTGTATGCAAACCCTTTTTTAAGAAGTTCTTCTGCAATTTCAACATGTTTTTCAATATTTTTGGATTGAATATATTCCTCTCCATCGTGTTTAATACCGAGCCATGCCAGAGATGAAATAATTTGTTTTTTAAATTCTTCTTTAGACCTTACTTTATCAGTATCTTCTATCCTCAAATAATATTTACCTTTATTTTTTTTTGCTAATAACCAATTAAAAAGAGCAGTCCTGACGCCCCCAATATGGAGTGGACCGGTAGGAGAGGGTGCAAACCTACAAATAAATGACATTATTTTATTTAGACTATTTTAATGAAACTTTCTATATAAAGAAATTAATTTTCCTTGGACTTTTACTCTATTTGCGGCGTAAATTTTAGTACCATAGTTTTTATTTGCAGCTTCTAATGCGATAGTTTTACCTTTTTTTCGAATTTTTTTTAGTGTTGCTTCTTGATCATCGATCAAAACAACTGCGATTTCTCCGTTATCGACAGAAGTGCACCTTTTTACTATAACAGTATCTCCATCATTAATACCTGCATCTATCATAGAGTCTCCCTTAACTTTTAAACCAAAGTGTTCACCTTTATTTTGCAAATCCGCAGGAATTGCTACCCTATCAACTTCCTGTTGAATTGCTTCAATTGGTGTTCCTGCAGCTATGCTTCCCAAAACAGAAACTTTGCTTGAGTCGGTGTTATTCTTATCTAAACCGCCTTTAATTACGCTAGGAGTAAAAGAGTTAAAGATATCATTCGCACTTGCGTTTTCTGGTAATTTTACCACCTCTAGGGCTCTAGCTTTATGTGCTAATCTTTTTACAAATCCCCTCTCTTCTAGAGCGGAAATTAATCTGTGAATGCCAGATTTCGACTTAAGGTTGAGTGAATTTTTCATTTCCTCGTAAGACGGTGATATTCCTGAAGATCTTATCTTCTTATTTATGAAAATTAATAAGTTTTTTTGTTTTTTTGTAAGCATAGAACAAACCTTGTACATTTATGTTCTATAAAAGTTCTTTTTAAATTACAACTTTAAATAATAGGCTAATTTATTGGGTTATTTGAATTAATCTCTTCATTAACTCGCTTGGATTGTCAGATTTTAAAAGTGATTCACCAATTAGAAAATTTTTGATTCCAGTTTTGTTAATTATGAATTTTGCGTCATCTTCATTTTGAATTCCACTTTCAGATATAAGTGGTTCTTTGTGAGCCTTTACTACTTCAAAAATTGATAACGTGTTATTTATAGAAACCTCAAGAGTTTTTAAATTTCTATTGTTTATACCGATTAATGCACGCTCATATTTTAATGCTTTCTCAGCTTCTTTTTGGTCATGAACTTCAATAATCACGGATAAATTATGTTTTAAAGCCTCAGAATATATTTCGTCAGCTTGTTTTTCACTAACTGCAGCTAATATTATTAATATGCAATCACATCCGTAGCTTTTTGATAAAATTACTTGATATGGGTCAATGAAAAAATCTTTCGCTAAAATAGGTATTTTTAAATTTTTTTTGATGTCTTGCATATATTCCAATTTTCCTAAAAAATATTTTTCTTCAGTTAAAATAGAAAGACAAGTTGCACCACTATCTATATACATTTTCGCAATTTCAATATGATTGAAATTTTTAACTAAAACACCGGCCGATGGACTCGCTTTTTTAATTTCAGAAATTAATGAAATTCCAGAATTATTCTTAATTGCCTCTTTAAAATCATAAAATTTTAATTCTTTAATATTTCTATTAAGAGATTCTAAAGTTTTACGCTTTTTAATTAAACTCAAAGAATCTTTTTTATCGCTTATAATTTTTTCTAAAACATTAGTCATTAATTAGATTGAATTTTAAGAAGGTGTTCATAAACTTTCCCTGACATTAAATGATTTAATGCACTTTTAAAAGCAAAATTGAAATTATTTTCCTGACCAGAGACCACCAGTCCAGCAGCAACGTTTAGCGCCACTGCTTGAGAAAATTCATTTGACACGCCCTTGTAAATCTCAATAATTTTCTCTGAGTTATATTTAGCATTCTTTCCTTTCAAATTTTCTTTTTTTACTAAATTGATACCTAATTCTTTTGGATCAATTACAAATTTTTTCAGATTTCCATTTTTTAATTCAACAATTTTAGTTTTTGTAAAAGGTGAAATTTCATCCATTCCATCATCACTATGGACAATAAAAGCATGAATAACACCATTATCTCTTAAAGCCTCTGCAAATGGTTCCATCCATTTTTTATCATATACTCCTACAACCTGTCTTTTAACTTGGGCTGGACTACTCAAGGGTCCAATTAAATTGAAAATTGTTTTTTTACCCATTTTTTTTCTTGCTGGACCTACATATTTCATTGCAGAGTGATAATTTGGGGCAAACATAAAAGCAAAATTAAATTTTTCAATGTATTCTTCAACTTCATTTGGTCCTAAGTTTATATTTATCTTTAGAGCCTCTAATACATCTGCTGATCCACAATTTGAAGAAACTGCTTTATTACCATGTTTAGCAACTCTGACCCCCATACTTGATAAAACAATTGCAGCAGCTGTCGAAATATTTAAGGAATTTTGACCATCACCGCCAGTCCCACAAGTATCTATCGTATTTTCCTCACTTTTTACTTTAATAGCCTTTTCTCTCAAAATGTAAATTCCACCAGCCAACTCATCTTTGGTTTCACCTTTTTTTAAAAAAAGTTCTAATATTTCAATTATAGAGTTATCGTCATACTTACCCTCCATAAGTTCTTTAAAAAGGATTTTACTTTCATCAAATGTAAGGTTTTTTCCTTTTTTTAAGCTTTCAATGATTTTAGACATGTTACTTGATAATAAAGTTTTTAATTAATTTCATACCCACCTTAGTACTAATACTCTCAGGGTGAAATTGGAAGCCATGAATATCATAGTCTTTATGCATGAGCCCCATAATTGTCTTATCATCAGTTTCTGCTGTAATTATTAGACTTTTAGGTAGTTTTTTACGATCCACTATAAGACTGTGATATCGAGTTGCCTCAAAATTTTTTTGGATATTTTTAAACAAACCTTTTTTATTATGTTTTATTTTACTTGTTTTACCATGCATCAGTTTTTTTGCGTTAATGATTTTCCCACCAAAAACTTGTCCTATGATCTGATGGCCTAGGCAAACACCTAAAATTGGAATTTTTTTGTAAACTTCTTTCACAATTTTTAAACAATTACCTGCCTGTCTTGGATTACCAGGTCCAGGTGAAATGACAATTTTGTCAAAATTATTTCTTATGACAGATTTACCGTCAATTTTGTCATTTCTTATAACATATACGTTTTTTTTGAATTTAGAAATATAATGATACAAATTATAGGTAAAACTATCATAATTATCTATAAGTAAAATTTTCATTTAATCAACAGCACTCATCAAAGCTTTAGCTTTATTTACTGTTTCCATATATTCTTTATCAGGTTTACTGTCAGCTACAACACCCGCACCAGCTTGAACATAAATTTTGTCTTTTTTAATTAAAGCAGTCCGTAAAGCTATACATGTGTCAAATTCGCTATTTGGACTAAAGTAACCTATGCCGCCCGCATAAAGTTTTCTTTTATTTTTCTCCATTTTATCAATTAGCTCCATTGCCCTGATCTTTGGGGCCCCACTTACGGTGCCAGCAGGAAATCCTGACATTAGAGTCTCAAATAATGAAAATTTAGGATCAAATTTACCTTCTACGTTTGAAACGATATGCATTACATGAGAGTATTTTTCAATTTTAAACTTTTCATTAACTTTTACACTATTTATTTTGGAGACTTTTCCAACATCATTTCTTCCTAAATCTAGTAACATTAAATGTTCTGATAATTCTTTTTTATCTTTTAAAAGGTCCTTTTCAAACTTCTTATCGGATTTAACATCTGCACCCCTTGGTCTAGTACCAGCTATCGGCCTTATGGTTACAGTATTATTTCTTAGTCTAACTAAAATTTCTGGACTACTACCGAGAACTTTAAAATCTTCAAAATTAAAATAAAACATAAATGGAGACGGGTTTGATACTCTTAAATGATTATAAATTTCTAAAGGTTTTTTTATAATTTTTCTCTCAAATCTTTGACTTAGAACAACTTGGAAAATATCACCTTTTTTAATATGTTTTTTAGCGGCAATTACCATTTTTTTAAATTTTTCTTTTGATGTGTTTGATTTAATTTTATGATTGTTTTTTTTGGTTGTTAATTGCTTGGGCAAACTAATTTCACCACAATTAAGAAAATAATTTAAACGTTTATTAATATTATCAAATTCTTCAATAAAATTATTAATTTTCCTATCACTAAATACATTTTCAATAAAATGAATTTTCTTCTTTAAATTATCATAAATGATCAAGTTTTTAGGTCTCATTAATCTTACATCAGGAATTAGCAGATCATCGGTAGAATTATCAGGTAAATTTTCCATATATCTAATTGTATCGTATGAAAAGTAACCTACCAACATAGAGCTCATACTCGGTAAAGCAGCAGGCATCTTAAAATTAAACTTTGAAATTAGTTCATTTATAAATTTAAGCGGATCTTTGCGAATAACTTTTTTTTTGTTTGAAGTTCCAATTTCCACAATTTTTTTGTTGTAAATATCCCATTTTTTATCAGGATTAAGACCGATTATTGTGAATCTTCCTTTTATTTTACCTTTCTCAACTGACTCAAATATAAAGCTATCTTTTTCTGAAAGAAGGAATTGAAAAATATTTTCAATTTTTTTGTAATTGTTACAATTGAAAGATTTAAAGAGCGTTTGGTGTGACCTATGTAAACAGCTTTTCTTAAAATGTTTAAAATTTAAATTAGTTATCATTAAAAAGAATTTTTAATTCTGTTTAGAACACCTTCATTTACTTTAATTTGATACTTGGAATTGAGGCTTTTATCGTAAGCGCCATATATATTTTGTGCAAAGTTTAATTTAGCTCTTGTAGAATATTCAATATATTTTGGTGAATTTTTATCAAACTTC
The DNA here is from genome assembly GCA_902563575.1 of uncultured Pelagibacteraceae bacterium. GTDB lineage: Bacteria > Pseudomonadota > Alphaproteobacteria > Pelagibacterales > Pelagibacteraceae > Pelagilacustribacter. The sequence goes on along the minus strand of CACEXV010000001.1, from coordinate 109,270 downwards.
TTTAAGTTTGTTTTTTCAATAAAAATTATAAAATTGTCGGTAAAAGTATTATCAGATATCAAATGTGTTTCACCATCTTTTGTCTCAAATATTCTTCTTATAACATTAGTTTTAAATTTTTTATTGTCATTGAGCCCTAATATCAAAAGTTCTTTTACTTCTAGATTATTTTTTTGGGCAAATGATTTGATGAAATTTACGTTTTGATTTTGATTAATTTTTTTTGCTATTTCATTATTTTCTTTAAATTTTGTCATAAATTTTAATTGCTCAGTTATTGCCTCCCTAACCTCTGGATTGTCTATATTTTTGATTTCAACTCTTTTTTTTGAAAGTTCGGCAACATAATATTTATTCTCAATCTTAAATAACCTTGATTTTCCTTCTTCACTTATTACAAAAAATTTTTTGAGCATATTAGAGCTCTTCTTTTTATCTATTGTTGATAAACTAATCTCCTCAATTTTATTAATTTTCAAATTATTTTCTTCTGAAATTATTTTGAGAGTTGATCCATCTAAAATATTGTTTTCGATTTTATCAATTAATTTAAAATATTGTTCATCTGCCTCTTTTTTTCCAATAAGGGCTTCTGGAGATAATTCTATGTACTGAAAAGATTTGAACTCTTCGTTAAAAGCATTTTTATTTAATTCGTAAGTTTTTTTAAATTCATCTTCTTTTATCTTTTTTTTCGCATAATAATCTTTTAAATCAATATATTTTATTTTTTTGGTCTGGTTTTCTTTATTAAATTCATATTTAGTTAAATACTCTGGAATTCTTGTTCCATCAGATAGGTAACTTAACAATTGTCTTTTTTTCTCTTGCTTTAGAATGTTGTCTTCGAAAAGAGGTGCAGACAAATTATTTTTAATTAAAAACTCCTCATATTTCAATCTTGAAAATTTACCGTCTTTAAAAAAAGTTTCGTCATTTATTATTATTTCTCTTAATGTTTTATCACTTATAGTAATATTGAAATCTTTTACTTCTAATTCAATTAATTTTCTTCCAATATAATCTGATAATATTTTTTCTATTAAATCAGTATCTTTAATATTCTTAATTTGCTCTTCATTTAAAGAAATACGATTAACATGCTCTACAAATTCTTTAGAGCTTACTTTCTTGGAGTCTATAGTCGCCACAACATTTTGATTACCTCCTCTAAAGACATCTCCCATTCCCCAGAAAATAAATGGCAAAATTATTATTGCTACCAATACCTTGATTAATATAGATTTTGATAATTTTCCTATTGAACTAAGCATTTTTATAATTTATTAACATTAAAGCATAACACCTATAAAACAAAATCTGGATTATAGCAATTAACATGAAATATTTTATTGGAAATTGGAAAATGTTTGGAGTTTCAAAATCTGCAAATATTATAAAGAAAATAATAGATTATGTTAAAAAAGATAAAAAAAAGTCTAATTACAAGGTAGTTATTGCTCCCCCTTACACCTTACTTCAGAATTTTTCTAAAAATTTTAATAGTAAATTTTTAAGTATCTCTGCTCAGAATTGTCATTTTAAAGATAATTTTTCCTCAAATACAGGATCCATAAGCGCTTATATGATAAAGGAGTTGGGTGTTCAGTATTTGATATTGGGTCATTCGGACAATAGATCTGAGGGAGATGATGAAAAAAAATTATCTTTAAAAATCAATAACGCTCTAAATAATAAAATGAAAGTAATATTCTGTATTGGTGAAAATAAAAAACAGAAGAAATTAAAAAAAACCAATTTAATTTTAAAAAAACAACTATCAAAAGTATTAAAATTTAAAATGAAAAGTGACAATATTATAGTTGCTTATGAGCCAATCTGGTCGATTGGTACAGGGCTCATACCAAAAGAAGTTGAGTTAAAAAATACTACTGTGTTTATTAAAAAAACTTTAAAAAAAATTTTTAAATCAAAGAAAGCACCCCGTGTTCTATATGGAGGCTCTGTTGACGGAGGTAATATCAAAGAATTAAGGAGAATAAAAGAAATAGACGGGTTTCTGATCGGAGGGGCGTCAAAATCTAACAAAAAATTTATTGATATAATAAAAAATTATTATAGAAATTAGTTATGGAAACAATAATTATAACAATCAACATTATCTTAGCTTTTATTCTGGTAGTCTCAGTATTATTACAAAGATCTGAAGGTGGAGCATTAGGTCTTGGTGTTTCACAAGATAATTTCACATCTTCTAGATCAGTTGGAACCTTTCTTACTAAATTTACTGCAATAATTGCAACGTTATTTATTATTAATAGTTTAATTTTAGTTGCACTTTCAAGAATTGAAATTCGTGAAACACAGTCTGTTTTAGAAAAACAAGAAGAGCAAGATACTAATTTACCTCAGATACCTAATTCTAACTAAATTAATCTTTTTTTTGTCTTAATTTTAAAGTATAACATTCTTCCATGGCGCGATATATATTTGTTACTGGCGGCGTGGTTTCTTCTCTAGGAAAGGGATTATCTTCCGCTTCATTAGCTTATCTACTACAATCAAGAGGTTACAGAGTTAGAATAAGAAAACTAGATCCATATTTAAATGTTGATCCTGGTACAATGAGTCCTTTTCAACATGGAGAAGTTTATGTCACAGACGATGGTGCCGAAACAGATCTAGATTTAGGTCATTATGAAAGATTTTCAGGTATCTCAGCAAAAAAATCTGATAATATTACCACAGGAAAGATTTACAGCGATGTTATTAAAAGAGAGCGCCAAGGAAAATATTTAGGGAAAACAGTACAGGTAATTCCACATATTACTAATCGAATAAAAGAATTCATAAAAAGTGATATTACAAAAGAAGATTTTGTTATTTGTGAAATAGGTGGCACTGTCGGAGACATAGAAAGCTTACCTTTTTTGGAAGCAATAAGACAATTTTCTAATGAGACAGGAAGAAAAAAAACCCTTTTTATGCATCTTACTTTAGTCCCATATATGAAAGCTTCAGATGAAATTAAAACTAAACCGACTCAACATTCAGTCAAGGAATTAAGAAGCATAGGTATTCAACCTGATATTATTATTTGTAGATCAGAGCGATCCATACCATTAGATCAAAGGAAAAAAATTTCATTATTTTGTAATGTTGCGATAGAGGATGTTATAGAAACAGTTGACGTAAAGACTATTTATGAAGCTCCAATAAGTTTTAATAAAGAAAAATTAGATGAAAGGGTGTTAAAATATTTTAACATTAAATCTAAAAAGAAAGTCGATTTAAATCCTTGGAAAAAAATTACTAATTTAGTCTTAAAAACAAAAGATAAAGTAAATATTGCAATTATAGGAAAATACGTTGAGTTAAAAGATGCGTACAAATCATTAGATGAGGCTTTGACCCATGGCGGTATAGCTAATAATTTAAAAGTAAACTTAGTTAGACTCGAGTCAGATTATCTTAAAAAAAGTGAAATAAATGATAAATTGAATGACGTGTCTGGCATTCTTATACCCGGTGGGTTTGGTAAACGAGGGACTGAGGGTAAAATTTCCGCGATTAATTTTGCAAGGAAACACAAAATACCATTTTTAGGTATTTGTTTCGGAATGCAAATGGCGATTATTGAATTTGCAAGAAATGAATTAAAAATAAAGAATGCAACATCCAGTGAATTTGGCTCCTCTAAAGCATCTGTAGTAGGTTTAATGAATGAGTGGCTGAAAGATGGTAAATTAGTTAAAGGGACAGACCAAAATCTTGGCGGCACTATGAGACTCGGAAGTTACGAAGCAAGACTTAAAAAAGACACAAAGATAAGTAATATCTATAAATCTTTAAGAATTAAAGAAAGACACCGTCACAGATATGAAGTTAATATTAATTTTAAGAGAGATTTTGAAAATAAAGGAATGATTTTTTCAGGTTTATCACCAGATAATAGGTTGCCTGAAACTATAGAATTGAAAGATCATCCATGGTTTATAGGAGTTCAATTTCATCCGGAATTTAAATCTAGACCTCTAGAACCACACCCTTTATTCTCATCCTTTATAAAAGCAGCTAAATATAAATCGAAAAAATGACAAATCATAAAATAAAATGTTCTAATTTTGAAATTGCAAATAATAAACCTTTCACTTTAATAGCTGGACCTTGCCAACTTGAAAGTGAACAACATGCAATTAAGATTTCATCAGAATTAAAAGATATGACAAGTGAACTTGGAATTAACTTTATTTATAAAACATCTTTCGATAAAGCTAATAGAACGAGTTTAAAAGGTAAAAGAGGTTTAGGTTTAGACAAATCACTTCCAATTTTTGATAAGATAAAAGAAAAAGTTAAGGTTCCTGTTTTAACGGATGTGCACACAGCTGAACAATGCTCTATAATATCAAGACATGTAGACGTTTTACAAATTCCCGCATTTTTGTGTAGGCAAACTGATCTTCTTATTGCAGCAGCAAAGACAGGAAAAATAATAAATGTAAAAAAGGGACAATTTTTAGCTCCTTGGGATATGGCTAATGTAATAAAAAAAATTGAAGACTCAGGAAATAAAAATATCTTGATTACAGAGAGAGGTGCAAGTTTTGGTTATAACACTCTTGTTTCAGACATGAGATCTTTGCCGATCATGTCAAAATTTGGCTTCCCAATAGTATTTGATGCAACTCATTCTGTACAGCAACCAGGGGGGATGGGAGAAAAAAGTGGGGGTCAAAGAGAATTTGTTCCTCATCTAGCTAGAGCAGCAATCGCAGTTGGCATTGGAGCATTATTTATAGAGACACATGAGGATCCCAATAATGCTCCCTCTGATGGTCCAAACATGGTTCCTTTAAGTGAGCTTAAAGATTTATTAAAAAAATTAATTCAAATCGATAAATTTGTAAAATCATAATGGTAAAAATTAAAAGTGTAATAGGAAGACAGGTATTTGATAGCCGAGGAAACCCAACTGTTGAAGCCCAAATTTATTTAAACAATGATATAACTGCTAGTGCTATATCTCCTTCCGGCGCATCTACTGGCGCTTTCGAGGCGCACGAGTTACGAGACAATGAAGAAAAAAATTTTTTGGGTAAAAGTGTAAACATTGCTGTAAAAAACATAAATGATAAAATATCAAATAAATTAAAAGGACTTGACCCAAATGATCAAATAAATATTGATCGCAATCTTCTAGAACTGGACGGTAGTGAAAATAAAACTAATCTTGGGGCAAACGCTATCTTAGCAGTATCTTTAGCTAATTCAAAATGTTCTGCCCTTGTAAATAGAAAGTCACTTTTCAAAAATTTAAGCAATAATTATTCTTTACCTATCCCCTTAATGAATATTATTAATGGCGGAGCTCATGCAGACAATGATTTAAACATACAAGAATTTATGATTAGACCAGATTCAGCTATTAATTTTATGGATGCAATTGAGAAAGGATTTTTGGTAATTCAGAATCTAAAAAAATTACTAAAATCAAAAAAGATGCTTACTAATGTGGGCGATGAAGGTGGTTTCGCACCCTCCATCGACACAAACGAGCAAGCATTGGATTTTATAGTAAATGCAATAGACAAATCTAATTTAAAGCCAGGTGTTGATGTAGCTATTTGTATTGATGTAGCTGCAAATGAGTTAATTAATAAAGAGGGGCTTTACTCGATTGAGTCCAAAAATTTCGAGACAGTTGAGAATGTTATAAAATATTATAAAAAATTAGTTTCTAAATACCCCATAAAATCAATCGAGGATCCTTTTGCAGAGGATGACTGGGACTCCTGGAAAAAAATAACAAAAGAATTAGGTAAAAATGTGCAAATCGTAGGAGACGACTTATTTGTCACTAATGCCAAACGCCTGAACAGAGGTATAGAAGAAAATTCTGCTAATTCCATTTTAGTAAAGCCAAATCAAATCGGAACTTTGACGGAAACTCTGGAAGTTATTTCTATAGCAAAAAAAGCAAACTTTAATACAATTATTTCTCACAGATCAGGCGACACGGAGGATACGTTTATTGCTGATTTGGCTGCGGCTACAATGTCGTCTCAGATTAAAACAGGGTCTTTATCGAGATCAGAAAGAGTGGCTAAATACAACAGATTATTGCGTATAGAGGAAGAACTTGGAAAAACCGCAAAAATGGCTAAATTAAAATAATGTTTAATAAAAAATTTTTTTTTAGAAAAAAATTTCTTTTATTTAATTTATTTTTTGGCATTTACATTTTTACTAATTTAGTAGGTGGTGAAAGAGGTATAATATCGTATTTTGAAAAAAAAAAGATAAATATGATACTTGAAAAAAAAGAAATACAGCTTATTAAAGAAATTAACATATTAGAAAAAAAAAATGAGCTCTTATCTGAAAAAATGAACCTAGATTATCTAGATACATTGTATAGAGAAAAATTGAATTATGGTTTAAAAGATGAAAAAATAATTAGATTAAAATGACTAAACCTAGACACCCTGAGAAAATAAACAAGCCGGTAAACCCGATTAAAAAAAAGCCTGAATGGATTAGATCAAAAATCTTAAATTCAAAAGTTTTTTTTGAAACTAAAAAAGTAGTAAACCAAAACAATTTAGTAACAGTTTGTCAGGAAGCTAATTGTCCGAATATAACAGAGTGTTGGAGTAAAAAACATGCCACTTTTATGATAATGGGTGATACATGCACACGAGCATGCGCTTTTTGTGATGTAAAAACTGGTAAACCCGGAGAATTGGATATTTTTGAGCCAATAAAAATATCTAGTGCAGTAAAAAAACTAAATTTAAGTCACGTTGTAATTACTTCTGTTGATAGAGATGACTTAAAGGACGGTGGCTCAGATCATTTCTTTAAAGTAATTACACAAGTTAGAAAAATGAATCCAAAAACATCTATAGAGGTTCTAACTCCAGATTTTTTAAGGAAAGGCGAGTCTTACAGGAAAGTAATTGCTGCTAACCCAGATGTTTTTAATCATAACATTGAGACAGTTCCGAGACTGTATGTTTCAGTTAGACCGGGAGCAAGATATTTTTCATCTTTAGAACTTTTAAAAAATGTTAAAAAATATGATAAGAAAATTTTTACAAAATCTGGGCTCATGGTCGGACTAGGCGAAAGTAAAAATGAAATTATTCAAGTTATGGATGACCTTAGATCTGCCGAAGTAGATTTTCTCACTATAGGACAATATTTACAACCATCTGTTAAACATTTTCCCTTAATCCGATATTATCATCCTGATGAATTCAAAGAATTGTATGATATCGCAAAAAATAAAGGATTTTTATTAGTTTCATCCTCACCACTAACAAGATCATCATACCACGCTGATGCTGATTTTAAAAAATTACAAGAAGCCAGAAATAATTTGTCTGAATGTCATCCGCATCAATAAAAAAAATTATTGCTTGTAAAAAAAACCAATTAATCGATTTAGTTTTAGATATAGAAAAATATCCTGAATTTGTTCCTTGGTGTCTCGATGGTAAAATTCATAATAAAAAAGAATCTGAGGATTTAATAGAAATAAAAGCCGATTTAAAAGTAGGAAAAAGATTTATAAATGAAACTTATACAAGTTTAGTTTTATTTCATAAAGCAAGTGATAGAATTTCGGTAACAAATATTGATGGTCCATTGACACATTTAAAGAATGAGTGGAAATTTAAAGAAATTAATAACTCAACTCAATTAGAATTTGAGATTGATTTTGAATTAAAAAATAATATTTTAAATGCAATAATGAAAAGATCGTTTAACTTTGGCTTGAGTAGAATTGCAGATGCTTTTGAAAAAAGAGCTTTAGAAATTTATAAGTAATGACAATAACATTAATTTTAATACTTGTATTTTCAATTATTTGGTGGTTCCTTGTTGAGTATATAAAGTATTTTAATACAGGCGATCCTGAAGAAAACAATAATAATTACTGGAAGTTTTCATACGATTTTAAACCAATTAAAAAAGAAGATTTCAAACCAGACCCACCTGGTATAATTAAAAAAAGAAGATTTCGTAATAGATTGGTTTTCTTATTATATGCTGATGTATTAATAATATTTTTGCTATTCAATAGCCTAGCGTCTCAAATTTTAGAGATAATTGTTAATTAGAAAGAGAGCTTTCTTCACAGTGTTTTTTTGTATTTGAAGTCTACTATTTTTTTTAAAATTAAAAGTATAGACTTTAATTTTTCCTCCGTATTTTATACCAATAAATACTAAGCCAATAGGTTTAGTTTTTGAACCTCCTTTGGGACCAGCTATTCCTGTTACTGACACACAAATGTTTGCCTTGGTAATTTTACTCAAATTATTAACCATAGCAAAACAGCATTGATAACTAACTGCACCATATTTTTTTATTATTTTTTTTGGCACTTTCAAAATGTTTATTTTCGCTTGATTGGAATAGGTAACCAAACCTAATGAAAATACTTTAGAAGCACCACTGACAGAAGTAATAGTGCTTGATAGCATTCCACCGGTACAAGACTCAGCAATAGCAAGTTTTAGTTTTTTAATTTTAAGTGAAGAGATAATTTTTTTGTTTAAATTCATTAAAAAAATTTAGTTTTTATAATCATAAAGATTATTAAAGTTACCACAACATAAAATCCTGCTATTACATCATCAAAAATTACTCCAAAACTATTTTTAAATTTTTTATCAATTATATTGATTGGAAAAGGTTTTTTAATATCAAAAAATCTGAATAAAATAAAAATATAAATATATATTAATATTGCCTCCTGAAAGTTTTTTTCAGTTTGATGAGCTATCTCATATAGATAAATAGGAATTGATTGTCCAATTACCTCATCAATAACTACCTCTTGAGGATCCTTATTTTTATTATCTCTGATATAATCATTTACAGCATAAATAGAATAAAAAAAAACCAATAAAAGAAAAATTAGAATCATTATATTTTGTAAATTTATTACATGAAAGAGACTATAAAGAAAAACTGTCGTTACTAGAGAGGCAAACGTTCCTGGTGCGTATCTCAAAGTTCCAATTCCAAAAACAGTTACAAATAAATAATTAATATTTTTAATCATATTTAATAACAGATGTTATTACTTCACAAGCGATGGCTTTTTCTTTACCAATCACACCTAACTTTTCTGTTGTTTTACCTTTTATGTTAATTTGATCTTTTGAAACTTCACAAAGGTTAGCGATATTATCTATTATTTTTTTTTTAAATTTTTTAATTTTTGGAGTTTGAGTGATAATATTAACATCAATATTATTAATCAAATAACCCTTTGATTTAATTTCTTCTAAAACCTTTTTTAGTAAGACCGTTGATCTTATATTTTTGTATCTTTTGCTTTTGTCTGAAAATTTTTGACCAATATCACCCATAGAGCAAGCACCAAGAATTGCATCTGTGATAGAATGAAGAACAGGGTCACCATCTGAATGACCTAAAGTACCTAACTTTGACTCAATCTTTAAACCACCTAAATAAAGTTTTCTTTTTGGCACAAGTCTATGAACATCAAAACCTATTCCAACACTTTGTTTCGATTTATAAATATTTTGTAAATTTTTAAAATCTGTAATGTCCGTTATTTTAAAGTTATTTTTTTCCCCTTCTACAAACTTAACTTTATTTAAATCCATATATAATGAGATGTCATCATCTTTATATTTATCAGATTTAGTTTTATGATAATGATAAATCTCTTTTAAATTAAACGCCTGTGGTGTTTGAGTTAAAAATAAATTTTCTCTTTTCTTTCCAACAATGTACTCCACATTACTTGAGTCAATAATTTGCTTAACTGCATCTTGTAGTAAAATCTTAGGTACTACGGCTCTGGCGTTTTTCATCTTTGTCAAAATTGATCTAAATAATTTTGTTGAGAAATTTGGTCTGGCAACATCATGAATTAAAACTTTTGAAATTCCTTTCTGATTATTTAAATATTTTAAAGCATTAAATGTTGACTGTTGCCTGGTTTTGCCACCTTTTATTAATTGAACATTTTTCAATTTTAATGATTTTAGAAGTTTTAAGTCTTTCTTATTATAGACAACTATTATCTTTTTAATTTGCTTAAATTTAAGTGCTTTAATGACGTTAATTTCAATTAATGATTTGTTTGCTATTTTTTGATAAGGTTTGCCTACATTAGACCTAAATCTATGGCTATTACCTCCAGCAAGAATGATAAAACAAAAACTCATTGTATTAAGTTATATTATATTTATATAAATTATTAACTATTAGAAAGAATGATAAAAATATTAAAAAATTATAACTGGATAATTATTTCCTCGTTTTTTTGCATATTCCTAGGAATTTTAACTTTTTTAACTTTTATAAATGAGGGTTTTATACCTTTAAATGATGAAAATTTACAAATTCTTTTAATTATAGATATTCTTTTACTAGTAATCTTCTTCTACTTAATATTTAGAAATTTCTATAGGTTATACTATACTGGCAAAAGAAATAAAAAAGGCGCTCAAACAAACCTGAGATATATTTCCTTATTCTCACTTTTCACATTTATACCTTCTCTTTTGGTAGCAATTTTTTCATTATTCATTTTTAACTTTGGAATTCAAAACTACTTCGATCAACAAATAACTAAAGCAGTAAACAATTCATACGATGTAGCAAAAAATTATTTAGAGGATAGTAGAGAAAATGTAATCTCTGATGTAATTTTAATGAGCACAGGATTGAATAGAGCCTCAAATTTATTTTATTCAAATCCAAGGAGTTTTAATAGAATTATTAGAGCTGAGAAATTACTTAGAAAAATTGACGACGTATATCTCATTGACAGTGCGGGCAACATATTAATCTCAGACGTCATTGATCCTAATGTTGAGTTGATTATACCAACTGAAAAAAACTTTAATGATGCCTTAGAGGGCAAGACGGTGATTGTCTCAAATAATCTAGAAAATAAAACAACAGTGATGATCAAGTTGTCATCTTTAGTAGATACTTATTTATATATTTCTAGAGATATTGATCCTGCTATTCTCAGGTATTTAAATGAAACAGAGCAAGCAGTTAGTTTTTATTACTCAGTTGAAAATAGTCAAACAGGAATAAAAATAACTTTTGCAATTATTTATATTATTGTAGTTACCTTATTATTATTTTTATCGACCGCATTAGCGATTACATTCGCGAGGCGACTAACATTACCTATTGTTAATTTAATAAGTGCATCAGAAGATATAAGTAAAGGAAATCTATCTGCTAAGGTTCCAGAAACGGAAGTCGATGAGGAATTTAAAATGTTGAATAAAAATTTTAATAACATGATAGAAAGACTTCAGCAACAGCAAGAAAAACTACTCACTGCTGAAAGATACACCGCTTGGGAGACAGTTGCCAGAAAATTAGCTCATGAAATTAAAAATCCTTTGACTCCTATTCAGTTATCGATTGATCGAATGCGTGAAAGATATTCTAAAAAAATTAGTGAGGGGTCTGAAGAATTTGAAAGATATCTTCAAACTATAAATAGACAAATTAAGGATATTGAAAAATTAGTAAATGAATTCTCAAGTTTTGCAAGAATGCCAAGACCGATAATGAAATCTCTTGATATTAATAAATTAATTTTAAGATCATTTGATTTGGCTAAAATGTCATCGAAAAATAAAATGAATTTACAAAATATAAGTAAAGAGACTAATATTAAAGGAGACGAGGAACAGTTAAATAGGGTTTTTATAAATTTATTAAAAAATTCTGAGGAAGCATTAAACGAGAAAAGGTCCAAAATAAGAGATTTTCAAGGTAAAATTAACGTAGAAATCTCAAGCAATAATCACTATATAGTGGTAAGTATAAGTGATAATGGATCTGGTATTCCAGACATTAAAAAAGCAATGAATCCGTATTATACAACTAAATTAAAAGGAACCGGTTTAGGTTTGCCAATAGTTAATAAAATAATTAGTGAACACTCAGGAGATCTCTCCATTATTAACAATAAGAACAAAGAAGGATTGACAATTATAATTAAGCTTCCAAAAAATTATGAATAAAGAGATACTAGTTATTGATGATAATCCAGATATAAGATTTTTAATATGTAATATTTTAAAAGAAAAAAATTATATTGTTCGATCAGCTGCTAATTACGACCAAGCAGAAAAAGAGATAAAAAAAAAATTACCAGATTTAGCAATTATAGACATCAAGCTTGATAAATCAGATAAAGACGGAATAGATTTATTAAAATTGATAATGTCTATTGAAAAACAAACCCCGATAATTATGATATCTGGTCATGCTTCTGTCCAAATCGCGGTGGAAGCTATAAGATTAGGTGCTTACGAATTTATTGAGAAGCCTTTTTCTACTCAAAAAATCATTAATTATGTAAACAGAGGTTTAGAATCAGCTTCTTTAAAAAAAGAAAAAGAAATTATCGAAAATAAACTTTTTCATTCATTTGATCTTATAGGTTCAAGTTCATCAATTACTAAAACCCGAAAAACAATAGATAAATTATCTAACTCAGATAGTAGAGTTTTAATTTTTGGCCCAACCGGATCAGGTAAAGAATTAGTTGCTAGAAAAATTCATAAATATTCGAATAGGTCGAGTGAACCATTCATTGTGTTGAATGCGGCATTGTTGAAGGAGAAAACATATGAAAGAGAACTATTTGGTGAAGAATTTAAAGATGGAAATGTTTCATTTGGAGCACTCGAGCGAGCAAATAAAGGAACTCTAATGATTGACGAAGTTTCTGAAATTCCCTTAGAAACACAAGTCAATGTACTTAGGGTGTTGATAGACCAAAAATTCAAAAGAATAAATGGAAAAAAAGAAATTAATGTTAATATAAGGATAATTTCATCTACATCAAAAAACTTATTAGAATTGGTAAATTTAGGAAAATTTAGAGAAGATTTGTTTCACAGACTTAACGTAATGCCAATTGAATTAAATTCTTTGAAAGAAAGAACTGAAGATATACCTCTTTTAATAGATTATTTTAAGAAAAAAATATCAGAGTTAAATGGAGTAAACGAGGCGAATATCGACACAAAAAATAATGAATTATTTACGTACGACTGGCCAGGAAATGTTAGGGAGCTTAGAAACCTAGTCGAAAGAGTAACAATACTCTCTATTAATGAGAAAGAGGAAGATGTAAACGAACTTGTGTCTGAACTTTTAAGCAAATCTTCAATGAAAGAAAAAAAACTTTCAATAAACGATACTTTGTCCATACCCTTAAAAGAGGCGAGAGAGCAATTTGAGAAAGAGTACTTAGTCAGTCAGCTTAGAAAAAATCACGGCAACATATCTAAAACAGCAGACTTCATTGGAATGGAAAGGTCTGCCCTTCACAGAAAACTCAGATCATTAGGCATAAAAGGTATAAATTAAAATGAACATAATCATATGCGGGGCCGGAAAAGTAGGCTTTTCTATAAGTAAACAGTTATCTTCGCAAGGTCATTCTATTACAGTAATAGATCAATCGACCGAAGATATTAAAAAGATAAATGACACTCAAGATGTAAAAGGTATAGTAGGTAGAGCGACATTACCCTCAGTTTTAGAAAATGCAGGAGCAGAAAATGCAGACATGATTATTGCCGTTACCAGAAACGATGAGACAAATATGGTTGTTTGCCAGTTAGCTAGCTCATTATTTAACATACAAAAAAAAATCGCAAGAATTAGAACTAAAGACTTCTTAGAAGGTAAGTGGAATAAATTATATAATAAATCAAATATCCCAATTGATGTAATTATATCACCAGAAATTGAAGTTGCTAAATCTCTTTACAGAAGACTTGAAGCGCCTGGCGCTTTAGATAACGTGCCTTTTGGCAATGATAAAGTTAAAATGCTAGAAATTGCCGTAGAAAAAAAATGTCCAATAGCAAATATTCAATTAAAAAAATTGACTGAAAAATTCCCTGACTTCAAAGCCAATATTCTAGGGGCATTAAGAAAAGATAAATTTATATTCCTAAAAAAAAATGACAAAATGATTGAGGGTGACAATGTTTACCTTACTGCGAGCAGTGACCAATTAAATTTAATTTTGAAAGCTTTTGGTCATGATGAAAAAATTTCTAAAAAAATTCTCATTATAGGTGGTGGTAATATTGGATTACATCTGGCAAAAATGCTTGAAGCAAATATAGAAGGCATTAGAGTAAAAGTTATTGAAAAAAATAAGCAAAGAGCAGAGGAAATAGCTACTGAGCTTTCATCATCAATCGTAATTAATGGGGACGCGCTAGATGAGGAAATACTTAAAGAAGCAAATCTAGAAGAGTCAGAAACTGTTTTGGCATTAACAAATGATGACGAAAATAACATCATGGCCTGCGTATTAGCTGAGAAAACTGGTTTACAAAAAAGAACAATAGCAATTGTTAATAAATCAAATTATAGTTTACTACAAAGCTCATTAAATATTGATGATCTTGTTGATCCAAGAATGACGACGGTATCTAGAATTATGGGACATGTACACAAAGGTACGATTGGAACGGTGTACTCGATATTGGACGGTGAATATGAGTTTATAGAGGCTAAAATTTTGGAAAAGTCAGAACTTCTTAACAAAAAAATTAAAGAGGCAAATCTACCAGAACATATAAGAATAGGCGCAGTAGTAAGAAAAGATAAAGTAATTATTCCTAGATCTGATTTTATTTTTGAAAAAGAAGATTTAGTAGTTCTATTGGCCCAAAGGGAACATTTAAAAGAAGTAGAGGATATTTTTAGTGTTTCGTCAATTTAACAATGAATTTTAAGTCGATCTTTTTTTATTTGGGATTATTGTGTTTTCCAATAAGTTTTTTATCATTCATTAATATTTTATATTCAAATTACTTTGATTATTTCTTAAGCTTAGAAACGTATATAACTACATTAATCGTTTCTCTGATTATAGGCTTCATTTTTTATTTCTTAGGCAAAAACTCAAATAAAAAAATGAATTTTAATGAACAAATTTCTTTAATCATTTTAACTTATTTCACAATATCATTAATAATTTCAATACCTTATTACTTCAGCAATTATCAAATATCATTTATAGACTCTATATTTGAAAGTCTATCAGGCATTACTTCAACAGGATTTTCAATTTTTGAAAATATTAAATATATTGATCCTACCCTAATATTATGGAGATCATCCTCTCAGTGGATAGGGGGTTTTTATTTTTTATTATTTTTGGTGATAATCTTTTCAAAACAAGAGTTTCAATTTAAATTGAATAATTTAACTTTTAGCGACGATGGAGGTATAAAAACAGAGATTCACACAAAAACTTTAATATTAAAAATATTTTTATTATATTTAATCACATCAATAACAATTTTTTTTATTCTTAATCTTTCTGGTGTTAGATTATTCAATGCGCTCAATTTAAGTATGACATTGGTATCCACAGGGGGGTTTTTGCCAACAAACTCATTAAGTCAAATAATAACAAATCAAACACAACAAATATCTTTAGCAATATGTCTTCTAATTCCTTTAATGAATATTTTTATCTTCATAAATTTCTTTAATAAGAGAAATTTAATAAATAATCATAGAGAGGATTATGCATTAATTTTTTTAATTGCATTACTTTCTACCATTTTAATTTTTACTAGTAATCAACTCGATTTAAATGAAATATTGATTAATGTAATTAGTAGTGTCGGAAACTCAGGTATTACAATAAGCAAAACTCAAGAGGATATATCTCTTTATTTCTTAATTTTAACATTAATAGGCGGATCACTTATATCGACCACATCAGGTATTAAATTTCTCAGACTTTATATTTTAATTAAAGCATCTATTTCAGAAGTATTAAAGTTGGTAAGACCTAATAATGTAATAAATCAAAGCATCATGGGCACTGAAATGAAAATTAATAATGATAACATACGAGCAGCTTTTTTAATATTTATATGTTTTTTTATATCAACTTTTATACTGTCAGGATTATTAATTATTGATGATATCGGTTTTGAGACATCATTTAAATTATCAATTTTAACTTTAACTAACACTGTTAACTCTAATTTATTTGATTTAAACCTAGACAATTTTAATAGATTATTAACATCAACTAAAATCTCATTAATATTATTTATGATTATTGGAAAAATTGAGTTAATATCTTTATTAATTGTTATCAGAAAAATAATTTTTAAAAATTAAATGGCAAAAATTGTTATTATAGGAGCAGGGGCTATGGGTTCTGCTTTTGCACTTCCCTGCTTAGACAATAATCATGATACCACTATAATAGGCACTCACCTAGAAAATGAATTTATAGATAATATAAAAAAAAATGATAATTTACATCCATCACTAAATACGCAAATACCAAATGAAATAAAAATATTTAAATTTCAAAATTTTGATGAGTTGTTCAAATCTCATGTTGATTTAGTGGTTCTAGGGATAAGCTCGAAAGGAATTGGATGGGCTGCAGATCAATTGAGCAGGCTGTTTAAAGGAAAGAAAATTCCAAATTTATTGATGTTAACAAAAGGTCTGAGTATTTATAAAAATAAATATGAGCTATTAGTGGATAAATTAGAAAGATTATTAAATGAAGGTGGTATTTCAAAAGTTAATATTTCAGCTGTTGGAGGCCCATGTCTAGCAACTGGATTAGCAAACAAAGTTCACAGCAGTGTTGTTATAGCCAATAAAGAATTGAAAACTGCAAAAAAAATAGCCGATATGTTAAACACCAGCTATTATCATACTTCATGTTCTGATGATTTAAATGGTGTCGAAGTATCAGCTGCAATTAAAAATATTTTTTCTATGGCTGTAGGGGCGGCAAAAGGTTTATGTAGCAAAAACATCTCTGATGAATTGAGAGAAAAAAATTATTTAAATACAGCTTCTGCACTTATCAAACAATCAATCCACGAAATGGAAATTTTTGTCGAACGATTAAATGGAAAAAAAGAAACAGTTAAGGGCCTTGCAGGTTTAGGAGATCTTTATGTCAGCTCTGGCGGCGGAAGAAATGCAAAAATGGGAGCTTACATTGGAGAAGGTTTAACTTTTTCAGAGGCAAAAAAAACAAAAATGGAAAAAGTCACAGTTGAAGGAGCTGACCTTGCCAAAGAAATTGCAAGAAAGGTAAAGGAGGATTTTGATGAAAATAAATTACCTTTAATGCTTGGTATGATTAATGCTATTGTTGAAGATAAAAAACTCGAATTAAATTGGGAAGCATTTAGATGAGAAAATTTATAATTTCAATTGATGCAGGGACAACATCTAATAGATCAATTCTTTTTGATTTAAAAGGTAAACCCATTTATTCCTCACAAAAGGAGTTTACTCAATATTTTCCAAAGAGTGGATGGGTTGAGCATAATCCTGACGAAATTTGGAAAACAACTGTAAAAACTTTACAAGATGTAATTAAAAAAGCAAAAAAATTAAAAGGTAAAATATTAAGCATTGGTATAACAAACCAAAGAGAGACAACGGTTTTATGGGATAAAAAAACAGGAAGACCAGTTTATAAAGCTATTGTTTGGCAAGATAGAAGAACTGAAGAGTTTTGTAAAAAGTTGAGAAAGCAAAACAAAGATACAATGGTTTTCAATAAAACAGGTCTTCTAATAGACTCTTATTTCTCTGGAACAAAAATTAAATGGATATTAGACAATGTTCCAAAAGCAAGAAAATTGATGAATAGCAAACAGTTGTTGTTTGGAACTATTGATAGTTTTTTAATTTGGAGACTGACGAGAGGAAAAGTCCATGCTACGGACGCAACAAATGCGAGTAGAACAATGATATATAATATCTCATCTAATAAATGGGATGATGCTATTCTAAAATTACTTAAAATTAAAAAGCATATTTTACCCGAAGTTAAAAATTGCGCGGATGATTTTGGACAAACCCATAAATCTTTAACAGGCAAATCAATACCCATCAATGGTGTAGTGGGCGATCAGCAATCAGCCACCATTGGACAATGTTGTTTTGAACCAGGTTCTTTAAAAAGCACATATGGAACTGGAGCTTTTGTATTGTTAAATACGGGGTTTAAAAAAATTTACTCAAAAAATCGTCTATTAACTACAATTGCCTATAGAATTAATGGAAAAACAACTTACGCTATGGAAGGATCTATTTTTATAGCAGGCGCAGGTGTTCAATGGTTGAGAGATAGAATGAAATTTTTCAAAAAAGCTCCTGAAACAGAAAAAATAGTAAAATCACTAAACAACAATAACGATATTTATTTAGTTCCTGCATTTACTGGGTTAGGAGCACCTTATTGGGATGCAAATGCCAGAGGAGTTTTAAGCGGCATAACTAGGGACACTAGCCCAAAAGAAATAGTTAGAGCTACTATCGAAGCAGTTGCATATCAAACTTTTGATCTTTTTGAAGCTATGAAACACGATGGGCTAAGACCTAAAATCGTAAAAGTTGATGGCGGTATGGTGATGAATAATTGGTTTTCGCAATTTTTATCGGATATCATAAGTGTAAAAGTCTTAAGACCTAAGGTTCAAGAAACTACAGCTTTAGGTGCAGCTTTTATGGCTGGTTTGCAAATCGGTGTGTATAAATCACTGAAAGATATTTCAAAAAATTGGAATTTAGATAAAAAATTTTCCCCTAAAATGAAAAATAAATCCAGATCACTGCTAATTGAAGGTTGGGAAAAGGCAGTCAAGCGAGCTTTAATAAATTAATACACTTAAAAGTTGTAATTATTTAATTTAACTCTCTGTACATTGTAGTTGATTTTTGGTTCAATAATGTAATTAAAAACAACAACGAGGGAAATAATCTATGTTAAAAACATTAAAGAATATTTTAGCTGTTGCTGTTTCAATTTCTCTAATTACTATTTCAAATGCTGTAGCTGACGGACACGGAGCAGCAATTAAGAAATGGTCAAATGGTGAGTTTAGTCTTTCAACAATTTCTGCAAAAGAAAGAGAGAAAGAACTTAATTGGTTCCACAATGCTGCAAAGCCATTCAAAGGAATGGAAATAAATGTATTGTCAGAAACTATTCCAACTCACGAATATGAGTCAAAAGTTTTAACCAAAGCTTTTGGGGAAATAACTGGAATTAAAGTTAATCACCAGTTACTTGGAGAAGGAGAAGTAGTACAAGCTGTACAAACTCAAATGCAAACTGGAAGAAACTTATATGATGCATACATCAATGACTCAGATTTGATCGGTACGCACTCAAGACTTCAGTTAGCAGTAAACTTAACTAAGTGGATGAAAGGTGAAGGTAAAGACGTTACTTTACCAACATTAGATATCGATGATTTCATCGGTAAATCATTTACTACAGGTCCAGATGGTGATTTATATCAATTACCTGACCAACAATTTGCTAACCTTTATTGGTTTAGAAAAGATTGGTTTGACAGACCTGAAATCAAAAAAGGTTTCAAAGCTAAATACGGATACGATTTAGGTGTACCAGTTAACTGGTCTGCTTACGAAGATATCGCTGAATACTTTACAAAAGACGTAAAGAATATCGACGGTGTTAGAGTATACGGTCACATGGACTACGGTAAGAGAGCTCCAGACTTAGGATGGAGAATGACTGACGCGTGGTTATCAATGGCTGGTGCAGGTTCAGTTGGTAAACCAAATGGTGTACCAGTAGATGAGTGGGGAATAAGAATGGAAAAAGGTTCTTGTAACCCAGTTGGTGCTGACGTAGCAAGAGGTGGGGCTGCAAATGGTCCTGCTGCCGTATATGCAATCAGAAAATGGGACGAGTGGTTAAGAGCTTATGCACCTCCAGGTGCTGCAGCGATGGACTTCTATCAGTCTCTGCCAGCTTTATCATCAGGAAACGTTGCTCAGCAAATTTTCTGGTATACAGCGTTCACGGCATCAATGGTTGCTCCAAAAAGTACTGGAAACAAAACAGTTGATGATAATGGTAATCCTTTATGGAGAATGGGACCATCACCAAAAGGTCCTTACTGGGATGAAGGTATGAAGCTTGGTTATCAAGATGCTGGATCATGGACTTTATTTAAGTCTACTCCAGTTGACAGAAGAAAAGCTGCATGGTTATACGCTCAGTTTGTAGTATCAAAAACTGTTGATCTTAAGAAAAGTGACGTTGGTTTAACTATCATTAGAGATAGTACAATTAATCACAAACACTTTACTAAGAGAGCTCCAAAACTTGGTGGACTTGTAGAATTCTACAGATCTAAAAACAGAGTATTGTGGTCACCGACAGGTATCAATGTTCCGGACTATCCGAAACTTGCACAAATCTGGTGGCAACAAATTGGAGATGTAAACTCAGGGGCGTTTACTCCACAACAAGCTATGGATCGTCTTGCAGAAGAGATGAACTTAGTTATGTCTCGTATGGAAGCTGCTGATAAAGCAAACAATACATACGGTGGATGTGGTCCAAGATTAGCTAAACCGAAAGGTGCTGATTATTGGTTGAAACAACCAGGATCACCAAAAGCTAAACGAAATGAGAAACCTAAAGGTAAAACAGTTCCATTCGAAAGAGCTTGGAAGTAATTTAGGTTTAATCTAAATTTAAAGGGGGCTTTAACGGCCCCCTTTTTTTAAAACGGAATTCAAAAATATGAGCCTAGAATTAAAAAACGTAGAAAAAAAAATAGGATTAGATACTCATATTTATTCAACAAATTTAAAATTAGAAAAAAATACAATTAATATTCTTTTAGGCCCAACACTTTCTGGCAAGACAACACTTATGCAAATTATGGCTGGTCTAGATAAACCAACATCAGGCGAGATTTGGTTTAACAACGAAAATGTGACAGGTATGAAAGTTCAAAAAAGAAATGTCTCAATGGTTTACCAACAATTCATTAATTATCCCAACTTCACAGTTTATGACAACATTGCATCTCCATTAAAAATTACTGGAGTAAGTTCAGATGAAACAAAACAAAGAGTTGGTAAAGTTGCAGAATTACTAAAACTCTCTGGAATGTTGAATAAAAAACCAAATGAGCTTTCCGGAGGACAACAACAAAGAACTGCTTTAGCAAGAGCACTTGTAAAAGACTCAGACTTAATTCTTTTAGATGAACCACTTGCTAACTTGGATTTTAAATTAAGAGAGGAATTGAGGGAAGAATTACCAAAATTATTTGAAAATAGAGATTGTATTGTAGTTTATGCAACCACAGAACCCTCAGAAGCTTTACTTTTAGGTGGTAATACTGCAACGTTACAGGAAGGTAAGATCATTCAATATGGAAAAACTTTAGATACTTATAATAAACCTAACTCTCTAGTTTCAGCCCAGGTCTTTAGTGATCCACCAATGAATATTGCTAAAATAAAAAAATCAGGAGACCAGTGTTCATTTTTACAAAATGACATTCAATGGAAGACCAAATTAAATATTAAAGACGGTGAATACAAAGTAGGTATTAGACCCCACAATATTACGACTTATAAAGAGGGCACAAATACACTTGAGATAAAAGGCAAAGTTTTAATCTCTGAGATTAGTGGTTCCGAGAGCTTAATACACTTTACAAATGGAAATTTGAATTGGGTTTCTTTGTCTAATGGCGTTTTTCAAAAAAACGTTGGCGATGAGATGAATTTATACATGAATACAGATGAGTTTGTTTATTTTGATCAAAATGAAAGGTTAGTATCCAATGGCTAAAGTTACACTAAAAGGTTTAAGTCATAGTTATTTAAAAACTCAGTCTTCAGATGCTGACTGGGCAATCAGAGGAGTAGACATTGATTGGAATGATGGGGGCGCTTATGCTTTATTAGGCCCGTCAGGTTGCGGCAAGACAACATTATTAAATATTATTTCTGGATTAATTACACCAACTAAAGGTGATATTTTATTTGATGATAAAGTTATTTCTGGGTTGAGTCCTGTAGAGAGAAATATCGCGCAGATTTTTCAATTCCCTGTCATTTATGACACGATGACAGTGTATGATAACTTAGCTTTTCCTTTAAGAAATAGAAAAGTTCCAGAGGAAGAAATCAAAGTAAAAGTTCATGAGATAGCTGAAATGTTGGAATTATCTTCAACATTAAACAATAGAGCTTCTGGTCTAACTGCAGATGGTAAACAAAAAATTTCACTAGGGCGCGGATTGGTAAGATCAGATGTAAATGCTATTATGTTCGATGAACCATTAACTGTAATCGATCCACATTTGAAATGGATTTTAAGATCTAAACTTAAAGAACTTCATCAAAAGATTAATAGAACAATGATTTATGTAACACACGATCAAACAGAGGCTTTAACATTTGCTGATCAAGTAGTGGTAATGCATGAAGGTCAAATTGTTCAAACAGGTACACCAGTAGATTTGTTTGAAAAACCTAAGCATACTTTCGTTGGATATTTTATTGGATCACCAGGCATGAATGTTTTGCCTTGTCAAATTAAAGGAAATGATGTGATCTTTAATGGAAAAAAAATAGAAACTCACCAACAAATTAAAAAAAGTAATTTTAATAAAACAGAGGTTGGTGTGAGACCTGAATTTATATCTTTTAGCAATGAAGGAATTCCAGTTAAAGTTCTATCAGTAAGTAATACTGGAAGACATAAAATTGTAGATACTGAAAGTGAAACCGGGAAAATAAAAATTATTGCAAAATCTAATGAAGATATTCCGTCAGGATCTGCGTTTTTAAAATTTAAAAAAGAATATACTTATACATATGGAGATAGTTGGATAATTGAATGAATAAAACAGTAAATCAAAAAGCGTGGTTCTTTGTAATACCAGTATTTGTGCTGGTAGCTTTCAATGCCATTATTCCATTAATGACAGTAGTAAACTATGCTTTCCAGGAAACTTTCGGGAATAATGTTTTTATGTGGGAAGGCACAAGATGGTTTAAACAAATCATGTTATCCGAAAGATTTCACGCATCACTTGGTAGACAATTTTTATTTACGTTTATTATTTTATTTATTCAAATTCCGTTAGGAATAGCTATTGCACTTACTATGCCTAAAGAGGGAATAGGGGTACCTGTTTGTTTAGTTTTAATGTCCATGCCACTTTTAATTCCATGGAACGTTGTTGGAGCTATGTGGAATATTTTTGCGTTACCAGATATTGGTTTCTTAGGTCATTCACTTAATGCTTTAGGATTTGATTATAACTTTACTCAACAGATTGGTGATGCTTGGTTCACAACTATACTAATGGATGTATGGCATTGGACATCGTTAGTAGTTTTATTGTCTTATGCAGGATTAAGATCTATTCAACCTGCTTACTATCAAGCAGCAGAAATTGATGGAGCTAGTCGTTGGGCAATTTTTACGAAAATTGAATTACCTAAAATGAAAAAAGTATTAACGATTGCAATACTCTTAAGGTTCATGGACAGTTTCATGATTTATACAGAGCCATTTGTTTTAACTGGAGGAGGTCCAGGCAATGCTACTGCATTTTTATCTATAGACTTAGTTAAAATGGCATTAGGACAGTTTGATTTAGGGCCAGCTGCAGCAATGTCATTGATATACTTCTTTATAGTTCTTTTAGTTTGTTGGGTATTCTACACATTAATGATGAGAAATGAGGAAAAATCATGAAGAAAGCTAAGTGGGTAGTTCCTACAATTTATATTATTTTCTTGATGCTTCCAATTTATTGGTTGCTTAATATGTCATTTAAAACGACAACTGAGATTATAAACACTTACACTTTATGGCCTCAAGAATTTACATTAGATAATTATAAGAAAATTTTTACCGACAGTACTTGGTATACCGGGTATCTTAATTCTATTTATTATGTAGTGATGAACACCGTGATTTCAGTGGCAGCTGCGCTACCTGCAGCTTACGCTTTTTCTAGATATAAATTTTTAGGGGATAAACATTTATTTTTTTGGTTATTGACCAACAGAATGGCCCCTCCAGCAGTATTTGCCTTACCATTTTTTCAATTTTATTCATCAGTAAACTTGTTTGATACACATGTGGCTGTAGCTTTATCACATTGTTTGTTTAATATTCCTTTAGCAGTTTGGATTTTAGAGGGATTTATGTCTTCTGTGCCAAAAGAACTTGATGAAACAGCTTATGTTGACGGTTATTCGTTTTGGAGATTTTTCTTTAAGATATTTATTCCAACAATTACTGCGGGCATAGGTATTACAATGTTTTTCTGTTTTATGTTTTCTTGGGTTGAATTATTATTAGCTAAAACTCTTACAGCTGTCGCAGCAAAACCTATAGCTGCTACAATGACTAGAACTGCAAGCACATCTGGCTATGAGCTAGGATTACTCGCCGCTGCAGGCAGTTTAACAATTATACCTGGAGCTATAGTGATATACTTTGTAAGAAATTATATAGCAAAAGGATTTGCACTTGGGAGAGTATGATGATTTTTAGTCCGTTAAATGCCGCTACATGGGGTGATATGGCAAAAGATAAAGAAAAAGGTTTCTTTGAATTCGAATTTATCACCTGGATGGCTTGGACTTGGCAAACTGCTGCCTTTTTTATTTTTATTGTCCTTTGTTTAACTGCAATGGTTATTTGGGAAAAGAAATCTCCAGGAGGAAGTCCAAGAAAAGGAATTTTAGGATTAGACACAACAAGAGGTGATAGGTTGTTTATATCTCTTCTAGGAAGTGCCTTTATACATCTTTTTTGGTTGGCTTTAGTTGGAAGTGTGTTATGGATAGCAACCATAATCTGCGTTGGTTATGCGGTTATAGTTTTTAGATATGTCTAGAGGAAATAATGATTAAAGTAGGAATTAATGGATTTGGTAGAATAGGAAGGCTTGTTCTAAGAGCTATCCTTGAAAATTACAAGAGCAAAATTCAAGTCGTGGCTATCAATGATTTAGGATCAATTGAGACAAATGCTCACTTAATAAAATATGATAGTACACATGGAACAATAAATGAGGATATCCAAACTTTAAGTGACGGATTTAAAATTTCAAATCAAAATATAAAAGTTTTTGGAGAGAGAGATCCAGCTAACATTCCTTGGGGCAATGTAGGGGCGGATGTTGTTTTAGAGTGTACAGGTATTTTTTTAGATAAAAAATCATCTGAGAAACATATAAAAGCTGGAGCAAAAAAAGTGATAATCTCGGCACCTGGAAAAGAAGTTGATTTTACAATCGTTCAAGGAGTTAATAGCAAAGACCTTAAGAAAGAACACAACATTATTTCGAATGGTTCTTGCACGACAAACTGCCTTGCCCCTGTTGCCATGGTTTTAGAGAAGAATTTTGGTATCAACTATGGTTACATGACAACCATTCACAGTTATACTGGAGACCAAAAATTATTAGACACTTTACATAAAGATTTGAGAAGGGCCAGATCAACAGAGGGTGCCATGATACCAACTTCTACTGGAGCTGCTAAAGCAATGAGTTTAGTTCTACCAACTCTAAAAGGGAAACTCGATGGAACGGCTATTAGAGTTCCAACTCCTAATGTTTCTTTAATTGATTTTACGTTAGTCACAGAAAAAGAGGTGAGCACAGAGCAGATTAATAAAGCTATGACAGATGCAGCCAAAGGTGAGTTAAAGGGTATTTTAGATGTAAATAAAGAACCATTAGTTTCAAAAGACTTTAATCATAATCCATATAGTTCAATATTTGATTTAACTCAAACTCAAGTCGTTAAAGGTAAATTTAGCAGAGTTTTGTCCTGGTACGATAACGAGTGGGGCTTTTCAAATAGAATGTGTGATACTGCGATACAAATCGCGAAATTTATCTAATTCTTACCTTCAGCCTGTTCAATCAATCTTAAAGTATTTGCAGGTATATCATCATTCTGATTATTAATTGAACTATAGGTTTTTTTTGTTTTAGATTTTTTTTCAAAATTATTTAAATCATTTATTGCATCAAGTATTTCTTCAACAGAGTATTTTTTTTCCATTAGGATCCAACTTTATAAAGTCTTATCATATTAGTCATACCAGAATTACCAAATGGCAATCCAGCCGTAATCACAACAAAATCATTTTTTTTAATATTTTTATCTTTTTTAATTATTTCTCTAGAAATGTTCATCATATCCCTCCATCCATTTGCATCACGACTGTTGATGGAGTGGACACCCCATAATAAAGACATTTGTCTACTAATATTAATATTGGGAGAGATCGTGATTATTTTTACTCTTGGTCTAACAGCTGACACAAGTTTCGCAGTATTACCAGAGTTAGAAAAAGCGATAATAGCTTTGATAGATGGATTGTAAGCCAAATCTTTAACTGATAGAACAATTGATTTAATAGGGTCTTTCTTTGCATCAATTGAATTTTTAAAGTCCTCAATGTGCTCTTTTTTATATTTTTCGGTGGAGACGATAGTTTTTGTCATTGTTTTGACTGCCTGTAATGGATATTTGCCTACGGCACTTTCTGCAGATAACATTACAGTATCCGCACCTTGAAAAATTGCTGTAGCGATGTCATTTATTTCAGCTCTTGTTGCTGTATAATTTTCAATCATGCTTTCCAGCATTTGTGTAGCCACAATTACCGATTTAGAGAATTGGTTACATTTTTTTATTAAACCAAGTTGTATTTTTGGTACTTCGCTATGACCTACGTCAATCGCTAAATCTCCACGAGCAATCATTACAGCATCTGTTGCATGAATAATTTCATTTATATTGTTTAATGCTGATTTATTTTCAATCTTTGAAATTATTCCCATATCTTTTGATATAAGTTTCCTAGTTTGGTAAATTAACTTCGCATCCTGTAGATATGATAGTGCAACCCAATTACATCCAATCTTTTTTGCAATTTTAATGTCTTTTTTGTCTTTAGAAGTCAGATTATTAAATGGAAGAGAAATATTAGATACATGTAAACTTTTGTTACTTGAGAGATAGCAATTTTGACTTAAACATTTAGTTAAGAATGATTTTTTATCTTTTCTTAAAACTTTAAAAGCATATTTACCGTCATCCACCAAAACAATGCTGTTTTTTTTTATTTTCTTAAATATAAATGAATGAGGCAAACCTACTCTCGATGAGTCTCCCTCCTTTTTATTGAAATCAAATATAAATTTTTGGCTTTTTTTAATTTTAATTTGTCTGTCTTTAATTTTTCCTATTCTTAACTTTATTCCTTGTAAATCTGCAATAATAGCAATTCTTTTTTTTGTTTTTTTTTCTAAATTTCTTATTCTATTGACAACACTTTTTATATTTTTTGTATTATGGCTAAAATTAATTCGGAACGCATCAACGCCGAGTTCAATAATCTTTTTTAATTGAGAGGTTGATGATATTGCAGGACCTAAAGTTGCGATTATTTTAGCTTTTTTTTCCATTATTATAAAAAGGTATGCTATATTAACACGAATTCTAAAAAAATAAATTTCTTAATGGGTAATATTAAAAAGATAGGAATATTAACAAGTGGTGGTGACTGTGGAGGTTTAAACGCAGCAATAAGGTCAATTTTTTTCAGAGCTAAAACAAAGTATAACATGGAGGTTTTTGGTATCAGGGACGGGACGATTGGTTTGACTAAAAGACCAGTAGATGTTGAAAAGCTAACTCATGAAACTTTTAAAGGGTATTTGTTGAGACAAGGCGGAACTTTTTTGGGCTCAAACAATAAAGGCAATAACTTTAAATTTCCGAAAAATGGAAAAGTTGTAGATACTTCTGAACTTATAATTGAAGGATATAAAAGTTTAAATTTAGATGGATTAATTATTATTGGTGGTGATGGAAGTATGCAAATTTTAAAAAAATTAGCTGACAAAGGTAAAATGAACATAGTTGCAATACCTAAAACAATAGATAATGATGTAGGAGCAACTGAAAATTCAATTGGATTTCATACCGCGGTAGACGTAGCTACCCAAGCACTAGATAATTTACAATCAACAGCCGCTAGCCACAGAAGATCTATGATTTTAGAAGTTATGGGTAGAGACGCGGGTCACATAGCATTAAACGCGGGCATAGCCGGAGGCGCTGACGTAATCTTGATACCTGAGATAAAATATTCAATTAATGGTGTTATTAAAAAACTTAATGAAATGAAAAAAAATAAAATTCAACATTCATTAATCATTGTGGCAGAGGCGGTAAAAAAAGAAGACGGTTCAAAAGTTATGCATAAATATTTGGATGGTGAGAAGAGATTAGGTGGTATTGGAGATTATATAGCAAGTGAAATAATGAAAAAAACAGAAATAGAATGTAGAGTAACTACTTTAGGACATGTTCAAAGAGGTGCTCCTCCAACTGCAAATGACAGAATTTTAGCAAGCGCGTTTGGAGTTTATGCAGTTGATCTTTTAGCTAATAAAAAATTTAATAGAATGGTAGCTTGGAATAATAGAAGAGTAGTGGATGTTGCAATTGATGAAGGAATTAAAACATATCGAGATGTACAAAGAGATGACCCTCTAGTTGAAACAGCTTTATCACTTGGTGCTTATATAGGTGAAATTGAATAATATGTTACAGAAGCTTCATCAAATTAAAGTAAACACACAAGGCCAAGATCTTTATAATTTTACTTCAAAAGTAGATAGCTGGATTAAAAATGAAAAATTGGGCACAGGCATTTTAAATATAAATATTTTACACACAAGCGCATCACTAATGGTACAAGAAAATGCTGATCCAGATGTGATTAAAGATATGAAGAATTTTTTCAATAAACTTGTTCCAATGGATGGAAGTTACATCCATAGTGCAGAAGGAAAGGATGATATGCCTGCTCATATCAAGTCAGCTATTACAAATTCAAATTTATCTATATCAATTCAAAAAAATAATTTAGTTCTTGGAATGTGGCAAGGGTTGTATTTATTTGAACATAGATTAGAAAATCATACAAGATTAATTAATCTTCATTATGTTGGTGATTAAATAAAATTACTCCCAATTAAATTTAGGGAAAGTATCAAACACTTGTAAAACTTTATCAGACCACTTATCACAGACTTTTGAATAATCTTCGTCATTAGTGTTTAAACATTTTAAATAAGAAATTTTTTTTTGGTCTTTTTTATATACCGCTATATCAATTGGTGGACCAACTGTTAAATCACTTTTTAAAGTTGAGTCCATTGAAATTAGAGCGCATCTTGATGCGTCCCCAATAGATACATTTGGTGTGATAACTCTATCTAGAATAGGTTTTCCATATTTTACTTCTCCAATCACTAAATATGGTTTGCTGTCTGCAGGCCGAATAAAATTTCCTTGCGGGTAAACCATGTAAAGTTCCAGGTCTTGACCACGTATTTGTCCTCCAATTATAAACGTTGATCCTAAAACCAAACTGTCTGTATTGACGCCATCAGGTGAGGAATGCTTTATATTAAGTTTTCCAACATAAGATGCTATCTGTTCAAAGTCTTTGCATGTATTTAAATTTAGTGGCGCATTTTTATCTTTGATATCTTTCTCTATTGATTTAAATACAGCTTGCGACGTCCCTAAATTGCCTGAGGTTACTATTATGATTGTCCTATCACCAACATCATATGTAAGCATTTTTGAGTAGATATTTACGTTGTCTAATCCTGCATTAGTTCTTGAGTCAGATACCAAAACAACTCCTTGATTTGTTTTGATGCCAATACAATATGTCATGGTGATTTTTTAGTTAAAAATTGGTAATTTTTCAATTCTTTATTAACATAGCTAATATCTAATTTGTGCAATTGATAATTAGCTTAAATACATAAAAACTACATATATGGTAAATTTGTGGAAAAAATACGACTCCAAAAAAACTTATGATGAGTATCTGAACTCTGAGCACAAGCTTCGAAAACAAGCTATTATTATCTCTCATATTTTAGAGAGGTGTGGAATAAAAAAATTAAATGAAATAGAAAAAAACTGCGCAAGCACTATCAATGCAAGGGGAATAAACTTCAGAGTTTATTCTTCAGGAAAAAAGCTTCAAGAAAAAAAATGGCCTTTAGATATTATTCCAAGAATTATTCTTAAAAAAGATTGGGCTAAAGTTTCAAAAGGATTACTACAGAGAGTAAAAGCGCTCAATTTATTTATTGATGATGTATACAACGATAGAAAAATTTTTAAAGATAATATTATTCCAGAGGATTTAGTTTTTAATTCACCGCATTATCTAAGAGAGTGTTATGGTTTTTCACCTAAATATAAAGCCTGGGCAAATATTTCAGGAGTCGACTTAATACGAAATATTGATGGAGAGTTTATGGTTCTAGAGGACAATTTAAGAGTTCCATCAGGTGTTTCTTATATGCTTGAAAATCGAATGGTGATGAGAGATGTTTTTCCAGAATTATTTACAAAATATAAAGTCTCCTCAGTTCACCAATATCCAAATAAATTATATCACTGCATGCTTGAGTGCGTTCCAAGAAAAACTAAAAATCCTCATATGTGTGTTTTAACTCCAGGTAGATACAACTCTGCATATTTCGAACATAGGTTTTTAGCTGAACAAATGGGTATTGCACTTGTTGAGGGCAAAGATTTATTTGTTGAGAAAGACTTTGTTTATATGAAAACTGTTACCGGACCAATGAAGGTAGATTGTTTATATAGAAGAATTGACGACAATTTCTTAGATCCTAAGGTTTTTTACAAACATTCTTTATTAGGTGTGCCTGGTCTATTTAAATGTTGGCGAAAAGGTAATATTGGAATTGTAAATGCACCAGGCACTGGTATTGCTGATGATAAAGCCATTTACTCTTATGTAGATAAAATGATTAAATTTTACTTAGATGAAGAACCAAAACTTAAGCAAGTAAAAACTTTCTTATGTAGAAAAAAAATTCACAAAGATCACGTTATTGAAAATATTTCCAAATTAGTTGTAAAACCTACAAATGGATCGGGTGGTAATGGAATTTTAATTGGCCCTAAAGCTTCTAAAGAGGAAAGAGAAAAAATGATCGATAAAATAAAAGCTCATCCATCCAACTACATAGCCCAGCCACTAGAAATTTTATCGACTACGCCTACAATCTCTGAAGATGGTATAGAGCCGAGACATTTGGATTTAAGACCGTTTGTGTTAAGTGGTAAAAAATCTTGGGTTACAACAGGAGGGTTAACCAGAGTTGCTTTAAAAAAAGGAAGTACTATTGTGAATAGTTCTCAAGGCGGTGGATCAAAAGATACTTTAGTTATAGAAAGATAAATTATTTAACAACCTTTAAAAGATTTAGACATATTACTGATCAAATCAAAATATAAAGTTTTTCCTGGATTAAGAGTTGCGCCTAAAGGATCTATAACTCCTGTCTTAATTTTTGTATCTTTTGCTACTGCTTTGATTATATCAGGGTTAAATTGAGGTTCAGAAAATACACAACTTACTTTTTCATGCTCAATTACTTCTCTAATCTCAGATAATTGTTCTGCACCAGGTAATACATCCGTATTTACTGTAAAAGCTCCCAAAACATTTACACCAAATCTTTTTTCGAAATACTGGTAAGCATCATGAAAAACAATTGATTTAAAATCTTTATTTAATTCGGATTTTACTTTTTTTGTGAGTTTATCCAAATCTTTATGTGCCTTTTTTAAATTAGCTTTATATTTTGATGCATTTTCTTGATCGTTTTCAATTAAATGCTCAGCCATTTCACTTAAAATTACTTTTGCATTCATCGGATCAAGCCAAATATGAGGATCGTATTCGCCATGAGCATGTCCTTTATGATCATCGTGTTTATCTTCTTTGTGACCATGTCCTTTATGATCATCGTGTTTATCTTCTTTGTGACCATGTCCATGATCATCATGGCCTTCGAATATATTTCTTTCTCTAAATTCTAATTTTTTTAATCCTTTGATTTCCATTAATTCTATTTTTTCAGCCTTTTTTGCTATTGATTTTAATGGTTTCTCTAAAAAATTTTCTAAATCTTCACCAACCCAAAATATTAAGTCAGCATTTTGCAACATTTTAGCGTGTGACGGTTTTAGCGCAAATCCATGTGGAGAAGCATAGCCATCTACTATTAAATCAGGTTTTCCCACTCCATCCATTAAATAACTCGCTAATGAGTGTATAGGTTTTATTGATGCGACTACTTTAATTTTGGCATTTAACGGCGAAATAAAAGCTAAAAAAGATATTATTGATAATATTAATGGAAACTTTTGGATGTTTTTCATAAATGTGATATGTTTATTTTGTTATAATATAACACTATGTAATAATATAACATTTAAAAGTCAAGTAATAAAATGAGCTTAGATCAAAAAATTTTAGTAAAATTAAAAGATGCTGGCTTTCGTCTAAATAACAAATGGTTAGTCAAAGGAGTGTCATTACAAATTGAAAAAGGTAAAATAGTTACTCTTATTGGTCCAAATGGTTCTGGAAAGAGTACGACCGCTAAAATTGCTTTGGGCATTTATAAAAATATTAAAGGTGAAGTTGAAAAATATACTGATAAAGTTGGTTATGTTCCCCAAAAAATTTCTATTGACTGGACATTACCACTTAGAGTTTATGATTTCATGGTGCTGACTGAAAATCTTAAAGAGGGGTCTATCAACGAAGCTTTATCATTAACCGGTGTCATACACTTAAAAAATAAAAATTTAGGTGATTTATCAGGCGGTGAGTTCCAAAGAGTATTGCTTGCAAGAGCTATTTCTAAAAAACCTGATCTATTAGTGCTAGATGAGCCAGTTCAGGGCGTAGATTTTACCGGTGAAATTGCTTTATACGAACTTATAAAAAACATTTCTGAAAAACTAAATTGTGGAATTTTATTAATTTCTCATGACTTACATACAGTAATGAGTGCCACAGACCACGTTGTTTGTTTGAATGGACACGTCTGTTGTTCTGGTTCTCCGATAGATGTTGCTAGAAATAATGAATATAAAGCTTTGTTTGGAGAACAAGCGTCTCAAATTTTAACGAGATATGAACACAGGCATGATCATATTCATACAAATGAAGGTGAAATTAAAAAAAATTAAATGTTTGATGATTTTTTTATAAGAGCTTTAGTAGCTGGACTTGGCATTGCCATTGTAACAGGACCTCTAGGGTGTTTTATTATATGGAGACGATTATCATATTTCGGCGATACACTTGCTCATTCAGCCTTACTCGGTGTTACACTTGCCTATTCCTTAGAATTCAATATTGCTCTGTCAGTATTTATAATTTCATCTTTTATTGCATTAATTCTTATTGATCTTCAAAAAAGGACAAATCTTCCGGGTGATGCCTTGTTAGGACTTCTGGCCCATTCATCTTTAGCAATTGGTCTAGTCGTTATTGGTTTTTTGTCATTTATAAGATTCGATATTATGGGATTATTATTTGGAGATATATTAGCAGTTACCATTGATGATTTATTAATTATAGGGATTGGGGGACCATTAATATTATTAATTCTTAAACTAATTTGGAAATCTTTATTTGCATCAACGGTAAATTATGAATTAGCAGAGGCCGAAGGTTTAAAACCTGATAGAGCTAAAGCTATTTTCACAATTTTAATGGCTGGGGTTATTGCTATTTCAATTAAAATGGTGGGTTTATTGTTAATTACAGGAATGTTAATTATACCTGCAGCAATGGCTAGAAATGTTTCCTCAAGTCCACAGAGCATGGTAATTTACTCAATACTTGGAGGTTTGTTATCAGTAATGTTAGGTTTGTTTGTTTCGTTAGAATTTAATACATCATCAGGGCCATCAATTATAGCTGCTGCTTTATTTTTATTCATACTTTCACTATTAAAAATTAAACAATCGATTAAATTGAAAAATTAAAGAGGAAACTGTATAATGACTCGAATGCTCAAAGAAAATAATCTCTCTAAAAATCAGCAGATTGTTCTGGACATAATTGAAAAAGCGAAAGGTCCTCTAAAGGCTTATTCTATTTTATTTAATGTTCAAAAAAAAGGTATTAAGGCGCCCCCGCAAATATATAGAGCTTTAGACAAATTAATTGAAATTGGAAAAATTCATAAAATTGAGAGCAAAAATGCATTTGTTGCTTGCAGAAGCTCAAATTGTGAAATTTCTAAGGCTACCGCATTTTCAATTTGTGAAAGTTGTGAAAAAGTGGATGAAATTAGTGACAAGAGCCTTTCAAAATATTTATCAAGCTATAATGATAAAAAAGGAATGAAATTCAAAAAATTTAATTTAGAATTTTTTGGATTATGTAAAAAATGCAAGTAATTGTATCCATATAAGCTATAAAAAAAGTTTAACTGGCATATATTCTATATTTCACTTTTTAGTTGTAATACGGTTACATTACATACTACATTTTGTTATCATCACTTATAAATTAACAACTCTAGAGGGGGTTAAAATGAGATCATTAATAAAACTTTTAGCCATTATATCAATGGCTTTATTTACACAAACTGCTGCGAATGCTGCTTGCGGAAAAATTACATATGCGAATATGAATTGGGCCTCGGCATCTTTGATGGCAAATATTGACAAAATAATTCTAGAGAAAGGTTTTGGTTGTGAGGTAGAGTTATTACCTGGCGATACAATGCCTTCTTTCACCTCTATGAATGAAAAAGGTCAGCCTGATGTTGCGCCTGAGTTATGGGCAAACTCAGTTATGAGTCCGTTAAAGAAAGCTGTTGGAGAGGGCAGAATTCACATTGTTAACAAAGGTCCAATTACAGGACTTGGAGAAGGTTGGTTCGTACCACCTTATACAATGGAAAAACACGGGATTAAAACTGTTCAAGACTTGTTAAAAAGACCTGACTTGTTCCCGCATCCTGAAGATAAAAGCAAAGGAGCATTTGTTGGATGTCCCGCTGGTTGGGGATGTCAATTAATTAATAATCAACTTTTTAAAGCTTTTGAAATGGAAGCTAAAGGTTGGAAATTAGTTGACCCAGGATCAGCTGCAGGACTTGATGGTTCAATAGCTAAAGCGGTAGAGAGAGGTGATAATTGGGTTGGATATTATTGGAGCCCTACTGCAATAATCGGAAAGTATGATATGAAACTTTTGGATTTTGGAGTTAAATGGGGAGGCGATGATAATTGGCACAAGTGTGTGGTAAAACCGGAACAAGAGTGCGCAACACCAAAAAAAACTCGATGGGTGGACTCTGAAGTTTACTCAGTTGTAACTGATAACTTTAAAAAGTCTGCTGGACCTGATGCCATGAAATACATGAAAAAAAGAATTTATCCGGGGAATGTGATGAATTCAATGTTGGTTTACATGACCGACAACCAAGCTGAAGGTGAAGATGCGGCGATGGAATTCATGAAAAAACACGAAAAAGTTTGGTCTAAATGGGTTTCGTCATCAGTCGCAAAAAAAATTAAAGCAGGAATTTAAATTAAATAACTGTTTAAATGCAACTCGAATTCTTCTTAAATTTTCCCTCCATGGAGAGGGAAAATTTGAGGGATTTAAAAAAAGGTATAGACCTTACTTTTAAAGATTTTTCTCGAGAGTATGGAGACTCTATTGAGGGCTTTTTCGGTCCTCTATTAAAATTTCTGGTTTGGTTTGAAAAATTTTTAATTACAACACCCTGGCCTCTAATTATAATATTATTATCATTCTTAGCGTGGTTAAGTTCAAGAAGTATCAAACTCTCTATTGGAACTGCAATTAGCTTTTTTTTAATTGGATATTTTGGAATGTGGAAAGACACAATGTCCACAATGGCAATAATATCCGTAGCAACTTTAATTTGTTTAATCTTGGGTGCCCCAATAGGAATTTTAATGGCTAGATCTCAGAGATTGACAAATATTTTATCTCCAGTTTTAGATATGATGCAAACTATACCTACATTTGTATATTTAATTCCCATCATAATGCTTTTAGGTATTGGTAAAGTTCCTGGATTATTAGCAGTATGTGTCTATGCAATTCCACCGATTGTTAGATTAACAAATTTAGGAATAAGAGAAGTTGATAAGAGATTTGTTGAGGCGGCAAAAGCTCTTGGAATAAAAAAAAGAGTAATACTTTTTAAAATTGAGATTCCATTAGCATTACCCTCAATAATGACTGGAGTAAATCAAACAATTATGATGGCGCTAGCAATGGTTGTCATAGCCTCAATGATAGGTGTGAGTGGTTTAGGTGTTCCAATCTTAAGATCCATCTCCAATCAATTTCTTGCTTTAGGGTTGATGAATGGATTAGCCATCGTGGCTTTGGCAATTATTTTTGACAGGATTTCACAAAATTATGCTCGAAGAATACAGAAGCATAAAAACGCAAAAAGATAATTACTTTAGTTTATTTAAAAATTTTATATGTTTAGGGCCTATTTCACAGCATCCACCGATTATTTTTGCACCCATTTTTTTAAATTTATTACACACTTTAAAAAACTGTTTTGGAGTTAAATCTTTTCTTTTGCCAAGTTGAATTTTAGGATTATTAGCATCAGGTTTCCAACCTGCAGGTATATGCTCAAAAGCATTGATTTTAAATCCGAATGGAGCCTTAATCTTTGAAATATCCTTCATGACATGTTGTAAATCTTCCACGGATACGCAAGACGCCACAAACCCCAATGGATTATATTTTTGAAGTTTTTTTACTACTGAAATAAGACTTTCTCCAGAAGGCAATTTTCCTTTATTTCTTATGTGTATCCCAACCAGGAACTTTTTATTATATTTTTTAATAGACTCAATGGCGATTTTACACTCTTTGTAGCTACACATTACGTCCAAATAAAAAAAATCTACGAAAGGATTTAAAAGACCCGCTTGACTTTTGAAGCCATTCTTAATGAACTTTAAATCATTTCCGAGATCAGAAAAATAAGTAAAATTCTGAGGGGGAAGACTTCCAGCAACTAAAATTTTCCTTTTTGATTTCTTAACAGCAATTCTCGCGAGTTTACCTGCCATTTGATTAAGATATTTGTATTTATGAGATAAATTATTTTCTATCAGTCTTCTCTTTCTACTTCCAAAAGTGTTAGTTACTATTACATCAGCTCCTGCTTTTATAAAATCCAGGTGAGTTTTGATTACAGTTTTATGATATTTCTTATTTAAAAGAGCAGAAGCTCCCCAAATAGTTCCGTATGGTTTAACTCCTCTATTAAGGATTTCTTGTCCCATACCTCCGTCAAGTATTCTTGTTTTATGAAAAAAATTCTTATCCAGAAATAGTTAATCCAAATAATATTAAGGTCAAAATTATAGCACCAAAAATAAAAAACCACATAAACCACTGTGATGCAACTTTTGTTAAAGACCCTTTATCTATCCCTTTCCATGGCATAAATGTGTATGTGGCTAATGTCACCAATATTAAAAAAAGTAATAAATTAGTAAGTGTTATCATTAATAATTTTACTGTACGATATTAAACATAAATAATAAACACTATTTTTAGATAATCTAGCTGATTTTTCTTACTATTAGGACAAAAATGATAGAGGTACAAAACATAATTAACGCATAGGCAGCTGTTGGCACCATAAAGACAATATCATCAAATAATTGTGTAGTGACAAACACTGCCAAAGTTCCATTTTGTAAGCCGCACTCCAATGAAATACACTTTCTTTGTGCAATGCCCGATGTAAAAAATTTAGCAACGTAATATCCTACGAAAATCATTGTCATATTTAAAATAAAAGCTACTAAACCCGCTCTTGTAATATAAGAAACAATCCTATCCCATTCCTCTACCCAAATTGCAATAAATACGATTAAAAATAAAATAACTGATAGCCTTTGTATTATAAGAGTTTTGGAAACAATAAAATCTGTCATTAAAGTTCTGACAATCATTCCAAAAACAACAGGAACAGTTACTACACAGAACATCTTTAACGCTATAATTAGAATTGATATATTTTTTGCTGTTTCAATTCCTAAAAATTCAGCAGAGTTAAATACTATCAATGGCACTATAAAAATACTTAATAAACTTACAATAGCTGTTAAACTTACAGATAGGGCAACGTCTCCATCTGCAAACTTTGTAAGAATATTTGAGGTTACTCCTCCTGGCGCTGCGGCTATCACCATCACTCCCAAAGCAATTTCTGGCGTAAGTGATAAAACATTAATCAGTATAAAAGCAATTATTGGGAGTAAAATAACTTGACATATAAAACCTACAAAAAAATCTCTAGGATTTTTTAACACTCTTGTGAAATCTTGAACCGTTAAGCCCAGACCTAAACCAAACATAATTATTGCAAGACAAATTGGAGCTATTTTTGTGACAATTTCCATGAGCTTTTAAACCACAATTCAAAATGGGTTTCAAATAAAACCCAAAGTGGTACAATCTATGGTTGTTTTTAATTCAATTAGAAATAGTATTTAGTTATGAGAATTACAACATCAAAAATTAAAAATGCTAAGCAGTTGAATTATTCTAAGCAGCAGACACCTTTTTTAAAAATTAAAAAATCAGTTAAACCTGACTTATATTATTTATTTAAGCAAAAAAAAGAAGCTAATAAATATTAAATCTTACTCAAAAATTCTTTTAATACATTTTCATCAACATTTACTGAATTTTCTTTTGTAGGAAATTTTCCTTCTATACTGTCTTTTATAAATAATTTTAAAGCTTTAACCCTCTCTATTTCAATATTTTCTCTGAGCTTTCTTAAGTTTGTAAATGCTTTCGAATGTCTAGGTAATTTTTCGTTTTCACCACAAATATCTTCCATAAATAGATACATTACATCCGCGCCTTTTCCAGATCCAAGTGAAACAGTGGTAATACTTGTTCTTTTAGAAATTTCATTCATCACATTTTCTGGGATAACTTCACATTCAGCACTGAAAGCGCCAGCATCTTCTAATCTTTTAAATTTTTTAAAAAGTTCAAAAGCTTCATTAGCGGTTTTTCCAACAGCTCTTAAACCCCCAATCCAGGTTGACTTTCTAGGAACTAATCCTAAATGACCCATCACTGGAACATCCTCTTTTGCCAACATACTTACCACATCCATACTTCTCGCAGTCATTACAGCATCAGCTCCATTTTCTAACGCCTTAAATGCACCGCGAAGCACATCTTCTTGAGTAGGATAATTATGTAATTCTAAAGCTGCCGTAAAAAATAAAGTTTTTGATCCTTCTCTTACTTTTTTAACATTACTTGCGCTTCCAATTATCATGTCGAAACCAGCTTGTTCAGCAGCTTTTGCCTCTAAAGCAGTGTTAGCAGTTACTTGGGTAAATTTTTTTTTTCCTTTCTGAAAAATTAAGTCACCAACAGTGATTGATCTTTTAGCTGGTTTTGCAGACCAAGTGTAAATATTTTTCATTAAAATATTAAATCAAATTATTTTGGTTTTTTCAATTCTTTATAAATATTATTAACCCTAAATACTTCGTGAGCAATATTAAAATAACATTCATATTCAATATCATTTGGTGTTACATCGAAATGGTAGTGTCCAGCTTCTGGCTTATTATTGTAAGAGTGAAAATGCGTATGTTCACCTGACTCTCTTAAATTGAGATCTCCTCCTGTTGGATCCCCAGTCCATAAAACTGAGTAACATTGCAATTTTGGTCCAACAGGTTCATAAAACTGTAAAAAATCTTTAGTACATTTCATAAGCTTAGAATCATAATATTCATGTTTAATATCTTCATAATCTGGTTGAACATGGGATTTAACCCCTCCATGTAAAACTCTAAAAACTCCTCCCAACGCAACATGTCTATTTTTTTGGATAATAATATTTTCTAACAAAGCGGACCGCATTGCTTGAGGTAGAGACCCTTGTTTACCTATTCTTTTCTTTAATTTTATTTTAATTACTTTCCCGATTTTGCCATCTGAAAAAAAAATATTAGCCAAGCCACCATGTTTTTTTTCAGTATACTTTTTTGTTACACACTCTTTATTTTTATTTACCTGTGCAATAATTGAATTTGACTCGTTTGTAATCAAATTTTCATTAATAATTAGTTCACCACAATGACCCTCCAAACATGACATTGCGCCAGAACCTGCACCTAGAGCATAAGATTTTTCGGATCCAATATTTTTTGCGATTTCTTCGTAGTCAAATTCAGTTCCAATAAACTGCTTATCGTGCATATAAGGCTCTCCACCTACATCAATAATTCTCTCGTTACCTGAAATTCCTTCAGACGGGCAGTTCCATTCTCTAAGATTTGGACAGTTAATTATTTCGACCGTAACTTCTTGATAATTGGCTTTTAAACCCTTTTTTAGAGCTTCTGCTAAAATCTCTAGCGAAGGATTATTAAATT
Source organism: uncultured Pelagibacteraceae bacterium (assembly GCA_902563575.1). Lineage (GTDB taxonomy): Bacteria > Pseudomonadota > Alphaproteobacteria > Pelagibacterales > Pelagibacteraceae > Pelagilacustribacter. The sequence goes on along the minus strand of CACEXV010000001.1, from coordinate 69,055 downwards.
TTGCACTTTCAAATGTGAGCATCATGTGATTATTTATAGATAATGAATACTTTAGCAGAAAAATTAGTAGATGCATGGAAAAAAAGAGATTTAATCAAAATTAATTCTGAAGAATTACCGAAGAGCAGAGAGGAGTCTCACAACATTCAAAAACAATTTCATGATGTTTTAAAGAAAAAAACAGTTGGTTGGAAAATTGGTCTGGTTTCAAAAAATTTACAAGAAGGAGCTAAAGTCAACGGCCCGATGATAGGTAAAATCATAGATGAAACAGTTTTAATGAATCCACTTAAAGTAGATTACAGTAAAGTTCCAGATTGTATTCTTGAATGTGAATTTTGTTTAAAATTTTTAGAGGACACGAAAATGATACCTGGCGCAGAATATAAAACTGGTAATTATGAAGCGTATATAGCATTAGAATTAGTATCTACAAGAGTTCATTCAGAAAGCAAAAAAGATTTGGATCCAATAAATATGATGAATTTAAATATAGCTGACAATGGTGGAGCTGGAGCGATAGTAATTGGAGATAAAATAAAAAATCGCGATAAAATTAATTTGGATTCTATTCAAGTTGAAATTAACTTAAACGGTGAAGTAACAGAACCTTACTTTAAAGGTGAAAAAAGAGCTGGTCCGGTAGAAGCAATTAAATGTATAATTAATGAATTTAAAGATAATCCTGTAACTTTTAAAAAGGGAGATTGGTTTATGACTGGTTCAGTTATACAACCTTTTAAAGTAAATAAAGGAGATAAGCTTAAGGTAGATTTTAGAACTTTAGGAAAAATCAACGTCGATTTTATTTAATGAAGGTTGCGGTCATAACAGGATCTAGCAAAGGCATCGGCTCCTCTATTGCAAAAGATTTAAATAAAAAAAAAATTAAAGTAATTTTAATCGCGAGATCAAAAAAACTTTTAAAGAGAGTACAGCAGAATTTACCTTATCCAAAATTATCACACATTATATCTAAAGATTTAAGATCTTTATCCGCATGCAATTTTGTTGGAAAAAAAGTAAAAAAAATTAATTACTTAATCAATGTTGCTGGCGCAACTAAAGGAGGTCATTTTCTCAAACTTGATGATAAAACATGGAATGATGGTTTTGATTTAAAATTTAAATCTGCTTTAAGGTTAAGTAAAATTTTTTGGCCCAAATTAAAAAAAAATAGAGGAAAGATAATTAATATTGGCGGAGGTGCAGGGTCATGGGAAAAACCATCAAGAACATTTATGATTGGCGGAGCAGTAAACACAGCTTTAAATCATTTTACCAAAACTTTATCACTACAAGGTAAGTTGGATAAAGTTTCAGTATCTATAATTAATCCAGGAATGACCCTTACTGGACGATTAGAAAAGTTACTTAAAGCAGACTCAAAGATTTTAAAAAAAAGCGTGAAACAACTTTTAAAAGAAAGAACTAAGTTAGCCAAAATCAAAAGACCCACAAAACCGGAAGAAGTCGCAAAGCTTACATTGAAATTAATAAAAGATAAAAAATCTAATGGTAAAGTTCTATCTATCGATGGTGGAAAAATTAAGAGTTTAAATTAATTATTATCTTTTAGCTATTTTCGAAGCTTGCTCACAAATATTTTGAACATTGATACCTTCTTCGAATAATAAAGATTTTTTTGAATTAATAAAATTATTTAGACACTTAAAATAAGAGTCTTTATGTCTAATTGCAAAGTCCTTACTCAAAGTTTTTTTGTTCGAATAATCATCTGAATTTAAAATAAATTTTTCTCCAAAAATCTTTATTTTCTCTATATTGCCTAATCTGCACTTTCTACTAAATACTAATTCAACATTTATATTATTCCTCAATCGCATATTGATTACAGCATCAGAAAAATCACCTTTTTTTAAAAACTCTTCAGTGCTTATTGATTTTGAAATTACAATCATTTTTTTAGGCAAGGAATTACCCAACCAACACGCAAGGTCAAAAAAATGAAAACCTTTATCATAAAATAAACCTCCATTTCTCACTGATAAATTAACATTGTGATTTGCAGATCTTGAGATAATTTGAATAATTTTAATTTTTTTACCTTTTGTTTTTTTCTTTAAAGAAACGTACTCTTTTGAAAAACGTCTATTAAGGCCCACACAAAATTTTATATTATTACTCCTAATTAAATTCTCTATTTTCTTTAAGTTTCTGTGTTTTCCGGTAATTGGTTTTTCACAGTAAATAATTTTTTTATGTTTTATTAATTTTTTTATATAAAATTCATGCGTAGTAGTCGGTGAAGCTATTACAAATAAATCTATGTTTGTTTGATTTAAAATTTTATTGAAATTGTTTGAAGTTTGGCATTTAAATTTTTTAGAATATTTTTTACAGAGCTTTTGATTTTTGTCATAAATATATGTCAATTGAGTTTTTTTAATTTTTATTAAATTTTTACAGTGTATTTGACCAATTTTTGATAAACCTATTACACAAGCTTGAATCATTTAATACTGATTTTTTTTCCTGATTTTGAACTTTTGATTATCGCATCAAATATTTTTAAAGACTGTAAACCATCTTCACCTGTCACTTTCGGTTTTGCTTTTCCTTTTACAACATCACACAAATGATTGATTTGATTAATTAGTGTAAAACGGCTTAATCTGATATTCATATCTTTGTGATACATTGGTTTCCACCAACTACGTTCACCTTTATTATACCAGTGTTTTAGATTCGGAAACTGAATGGAGCCTTTGGTTCCTCCAATATAATAAGCCGATTGATTAGTAACAGGGTATGCAGGGTTTTCACCAGCAGTTAATTCATAACTCCAAGGACCAACTATGGTGTCAGAAACACTTAGTGTACATAGTGCACCTGATTTAAAAATAAAATTAACGACAGCTGTATCTTCAACCTCATACTTTCTTATTAAATTTGATGTTGCAGATTGTACAGATTGAACAGGCCCTAAAAGATAGCAAATAAGATCAATATCATGAACTAAATTTATCCCTAAAGGACCACCACCTTTTTTTATTCTCCATTTTTCTTTATACCAGTCTTTGTTTTTATAAAGCCAACACATTACATTTCCCGCAACAATTTTTCCAAATTTACCAGAGTCGATTTTTTGCTTTACGCTTGTTACAATTGAATTGTGTCTTCTATGATAACCAATTAATAAGTGGGTTTTATTTTTTTTTGAACTTTTAATTATTTTTTCAGCTTTCTTGATATTATCTGAAATAGGTTTCTCTAATAAAACTGGAATTTTGGCATTTAAAAAACTTATAGTGTGTTTTTCGTGAAATTGATTTGGAGTTGCCACGATAACCGCATCAGGCTTATTATTTTTTAATAAATGTTTTGATGAACTATAGAATGGAACTTTAAATTTTTTAGCATGTACCTCTGATTTTTTATTTAAATCAACAATAGAGTGTAATTTAGCCTTTTTAGAAAGATTAACTGCCTTTAAATGTTGACTGCCCATCAGTCCAATACCAACAACTGCTATTTTTATTTTTTTCTTCATGTAAATAATTTGTTTGATATATCAATTTGATTTGGATGAATACATGCTTTACCACCAAAACCTAATTTTTTTACTAAATTACATGAAACCTCAAATCCATTTAAATCTTTAAAATTCAAATAAGAGGTATCAATTGGTTTTTGAATATTTTTTGATTTATTCACGATATTTTTTCTAAATTCTAGTATTTCTTTTTCGTCTTCTGAAATTTTAAGATTTATTGATTTTGCTAAATCATGAGAACCGAAAGATATAATTTGAATTCTTTCTGAAAAAGAACAAATTTCCTCAAGATTAGCTAGTCCGTTTATACTTTCCAATATTGGTATTACATTAGTCTTTAGCTTTTCATTTTTTTTTAACAATGTATCTATTTCGATTAATTGCTTTTTTGTTTCTGTAAATGGAAGAAATATTCCAGGAAATCTTTCTGTAGTGACAAATTCTAAGTCTGAATTAGAATTTATTCTTATATATGTTTGATCTTTATTAACATTACATTCTCTAATTATTTTTTTTGCTTGTTCTTTCTGATCTTTGGGAACGGTGGCCTCTAAATCAATAACTATTAAATCTGCATTTAATGTATATGCCTTTTTAATCTTTTTTTCTTCATGCCCTGGAACGAATAAAACAGATCTATATCTCATATTTACTTAATTTATTATAATCTAAATCAATACCAAGCCCTGGTCCTGAAGGTAATTTATACTTCCCATTCAGTGCTCTTTTAAAATTTGGATAAAACTCTTGTTCAATATCTAAATAAAATCTTTCAATATAAGTTTCTTTTTCCATTAAAGCCGCCAATTGTAGAGTAGCTAAAAAACCTGGTCCAAAGTAAGCAGTATGAGGCATTACAGAAATATTATTTTTTTCTGCATACTGAATAATTTTAAACATTTCATAGATGCCACCAACTTTAATTACTGACGGCTGAACAAAAGTGACTGCTTTTTGTTTGATTATTGATTTAAATTCAAATTCTGTACAAGCATTTTCCCCACATGCTAATGGTATACCAAGATTTTTATTTAATTTTGAAAGAGTTTCATAATCCTCCGGTGGATAAATAGGTTCCTCTAACCAAGTAAGTTTCATACTTTTTAAAAAATCCTTTTTGGCTAGAGTTTCTTCATAAGTCCAAGGACAATTAGTATCTAACATCAAAGGAAGATTGCCTGTTCCTTTTCTTCCAGCTTCTATGCAGTCATTTTCTATTTCATGTAATTTTATAGCTTGATAACCGTCATCCAAAGATTGCTTGCATTTTTGTTCAACAATCTTTGGATCTCCGTATCTAAAAAGACTAGAGTAAGCTTTAAACAAATCTTTATTTTTTTTTCCTAATAATTCATGAATTGGCTTGTTTTTTTCTTTTCCTAAAGCATCCCACAATGCAATTTCAACACCAGATATTGCAAACATTGTAATGCCGTATCTTCCAAATAAATGTAAAGATTTTTGAAGGGATAAAAGAAGATCCGGAATATTAATGATATCTTTGCCGATGAGTAGGGGAGCCACCATGTCTTCAATTGCAATTTTTACAGCCTTCCAACTCGTATAACCAAAGGCTTCACCCCAACCAGTGATACCTTTGTCTGTTTCAATTTTAACCAAATTAAACTCTAATCTTTTCCATTCTTTACCGTGAAAAATAACTTTTTTTCCACCATGGCTAAATGGCATACCCAAAGTAATTGCTTTGATTGACTTTATTTTCATTATCTAAATTTTTTGAAATTTGGCTTCCTTTTTTCTAGGAAGGCCTTAGCACCTTCGGCCTGCTCTCCAGTTTTGAAATAATCTGGAGCTACTTCCTCGACCATACCTTTTTGTGTAATTTTTAAAATTTCTTCAAACTGTTTTCGAAAACTAGCCTTTAATATCTTTAAACAAGTTGGTGCAGCTTTTAATATTTCATCGCCATACTTTTTAACTTCCTCGTCTAATTTATCTTTTTTTACTACTGAATTTACCAAGCCCCAATTCATCATCTCTTTTGCTGAGTACCTTTTACAAGTCATCCACATCTCTCTTGCACGTTTATGTCCTAAAATATTAGCAGAATGGGCAACGATAGCTCCTCCCGCAGGAGAACCAACTCGGGGACCATTTTGTCCAAATATAGAATTCTCACTTGCTATAGTTAAATCACAAAAATAAGCCATATGATTTCCACCACCAATCGCGTATCCATCAACTTTAGCTATGATTGGTTTACTGCATTTTGTTAAGTGAATGTGAAATTCATATTCATGATCTTGAAATTCTTTAGAGCTTTCCCAATTCATATCTCCACCTGAACAAAATGCTCTATCTCCTGCACCTGATAAAACTATTACTCCAACTTCTTTATCTTTTTCTGCAGCGTCAAGAGCTGTCTTAAGTTCTTGAAGAGTTAATGGCGTAAAAGCATTTAATACTTTAGGTCTATTTATAGTGACAGAGGCATAATCACCTTTAACTTCATAAAGTATATCTTTAAATTGCATATTCTTTTATCTCCTCAACAGACTCTGGATTCAATAAAGTTGAGATATCACCAGGGTCCTCTTTTATTAAACAAGACTTAATAACTCTTCTCATTATTTTCATATTTCTAGTCTTAGGTAAATCTTTTAAAAAAATTACTCTATCAGGTTTAAAGGATTTTCCTAAATCTTTAGTTATTAAATCAATAAAGAGACTCTCTTTAAGGTTTTTTTCACTTTCTAATGGCACAATCGAGAGAATGATTTTAGATCCTTTATTTTCATCTGGTATTCCAACTGCAGCAACTTCTTTTGCTTTTCCACTTTTCACAACTACGCTCTCTATCTCTGAGGGTCCTATTCTTTTTCCAGAAACTTTTATAGTGTCATCAGATCTTCCGTGTAGATACCAATGACCATCTTTATCTTTACTTGCAAGATCGCCATGCACCCATATGCCATTTATAACTTTCCAATAATTTTCTAAATATCTTTTATCATCTTCCCAAAGACTTTTTGTAAGACCAATTGAAGATTTTCTCATAACTAACTCACCTAATTGATCTTGAGTTACTTTCTTGCCGTTATAGTCTACAATATCAGCACTCATACCTGGGATCGGAGCATTGAATGACCCAACTTTGAAAGGTCTATGCAAGCAACAGTGCAAAATTGATCCAGAAACTTCTGTTCCTCCAGCCGAATTCATAATCGGTACTTTAGATTTACCAATAAATTCAAATAACCATTTCCAAGGTTTTTCTGTCCAAGGTTCACCGCCAGTACATATAATTCTTAATGAACTTAAATCTAAATTTTCAAAAAGTTTTTTGTCTTTGATCATTTGATTTCTTATCAACGCAGGAGATAATTCTGTCCATGAAACTTTATATTTTGCAATAAGTTTCCAAAACCTGATTTCATCAGGAAAATCTGGCACACCCTCAGCAATTACCATTTGGGCACCATGCAAAGAGGCAATGGTTGCTGATTTAGATCCAACCATCCAGCCCATGTCAGCCATACACAAATGTATATCTGATTGTTTAAAATCAGCAAGTATGCCCTCATCGAAGGCCATTTTAGTTACCAAACCAATATGAGTATAAACACATCCTTTTGGTTTTCCTGTTGTGCCAGATGTGAAATGAATTATAGCTGGATCTTCTGCATTCATTTCCTCTGTTTTAAGATTGTCAGAAACATTTTCAAAATTTTCCCAATTGAAAATCTTTTTCCCCTTATCTTTTCCTAGCAAAAAAATCTTTTCTAAAGTTTTCACCTGGCCTAAATCCTCTTTTATTTGGTCGAACATTCTAATTTCTTTAGCTTTTCGGAAAGTTTTTTCTACCGTAAAAATTCCTTTTGCTTTTGCTATTTTAAGTCTTTCAACAACAGCTTTAGAGCCATACCCAGAGAAAAGAGGTAAAACTATACACCCAATCTTTAAGATAGCGAAGTAAGCTATATAGGTTTCAATAAATTGAGGCATATATAATGCAATGACATCACCTTTTTTAAAACCATTGATCTTCATGGTATTCCCAACTTTTGATATTTGCTTATCAAAATCTTGATAAGTTATTGTGCTTTCTTTTCCATCTTCTCTTTCAGCAAAAATAAATATTTTCTTAAAAAAATCTTTTTCTTTATGCCGATCAATACAATTTTGAACAATATTAGTTTTTCCATCAACACACCATTTTGTCCATGGAGCGCCTTTGCTTTCATCCATAATTTTTGTGTAAGGTTTATAAAAACTTAATTGAGAAAATTTGATAACATTGTCCCAAAGCCAACCTGGCTCCTTTAGGCTTTTATTTTCAAGTTCATCATAGTTTTTTACCTCACAAAACTTTATAAATTTAGAGAGTTTTGAGTTATCTATGAGATCTTTAGTTGGTTTCCAAATTATTTCTTTAGACACAGGTCTAGAGGTAATTTCCTTCTTTAATTTTAATTATATTATACATGAGATCATTTAACGGTGTTTTAATACCGTGTTTTTTCCCAATTTTTGAAACAGCACCGCTTATGAAATCGATTTCTGTTTTTCTACTTTTTAACACATCAAAAGCCATTGAAGATTTATTAGTTTGTCTTGAGTCAACTATTCTATTAAACATTTCAAGACAGTCATTTTCACTCACTTCAACTCCATCAGCTTTAGCAACCTCTCTAGTTTCTAAAATAATATTCTTACCAAGATTTCTTGACATTTTTTGATTTTTGTTTGAAATGTATAAATCAGTATGGTGAAGGTCAAATATAGCTGACAACGGACCTATGGCAGTTAATGCAAATAATTTCATCCATTTTCTTCTTTTAATATCCCCCTCAGCTATTGTTTCTAAACCGTATGCAGTAAAAGTTTCAGCTAAATCTTTCACTCTTTGACTATGACCACCACCGTACTCCCCAATCCATGACGGTAAGCTAGCATGATTTTGAATAATCCCAGGTCCTTGTATACTTGAAGCTTGGGTTGTTGATCCTCCCAATACTTTATCTTTACCTGCAATATTTTGCATTATTTCTTCATGACCTATTCCATTTTGAAAAGACATAAGCATTGTTTTTTCACCAATAATATTTTTTGAGTTAGTTAAAGCCTGCTCCAAAGCTGTTGCCTTGCACATTATAATTATTGCATCAACCGGCTTTAATGTTTGTGGTTCTGTGGTAGCTTTAATTTTAATGGTTCGATCTCCACCATGACCCATCATTTTTAAACCTTTGTTATTAATTTCATTAACATGTTCTTTCCAAACATCTATAAGAACTACGTCTAGGCCTTTTTCAGCAAGTAAACCTCCAAATAAGCATCCCATGGCGCCGGCTCCTAGCACTGCTACTTTTGTATCTTTTTTTATCATTATGCTTTCATTTTGACTTGAACACCAAAGAAACCTGTGGGCTTAATCAATAAGACGACTACCATTAGTAAAAATGCATAAGCATCCTTGTGACTTCCTGATATAAAAAATGAACAAGCAGTTTCAAATAACCCTACGGTAAAACCTCCTACAATTGCACCAGGAAGACTACCAAAACCACCTACCACAGCAGACGCAAATGCCTTTAGAAGAATAATGTAACCCATATAAACAACCACTTGATAAGTTGGACCAACCAGGGTTCCTGCTATTCCAGCAAGTGCGCATGCAATACCAAATATAATAGAAATATATAGAGGAACGTTAATTCCAACTAAATTTGAAATATCCTTTGAGAATGCAACAGCTCTAACTCCCAATCCCATTTTAGTTTTATTAAGAAAAAAGTAGAGAGCGCCTGCTACTACAAATCCAGTCACCAACATCCATAAATAAGTCATCGGTAAAGTTATTCCAGCAATATTGATGGGTAATCCTAAGTCAGCGTGGAAAGGGTGAGCAGTCGGATTCCAAATTAAATAGGCAACATTTTGTAATATTACTGAAAGACCGAACCCACAAATAATAATACCCATACCAGCTACTGTATATCCACCACCTTTTTTAGTTAAGGGTCTTAAAAATACCCTCTCTATTAAAACTCCAAAGAGACCCATTAATACAAAGGCAAAAAATAATCCAATTACGTAACCAACAACTCCGTAAGCTTCAGGAAAAATTGCGTAAATTAACTCACCATCTACAAGAAAGTTGTAAACTGTTAAGCCAGTAAAGGCACCTATCATAAAAAATTCTCCGTGAGAAAAATTTACAACATCTAAACCGGTATAAATGAGAGATATACCCACTGCTACTAAGCCGTAGATAATTCCAACAGTAACACCAATTATTAAAACTCCTTTCAATGAGTCAATGTTCATGTCAGGGCTTAAGCTAATATAAACTAAGAAGATAGCCGTAAATAATAACATTAAAATATTTTCAACTTTTCTTGTAAATTTAAATGTTTTAAACATTAGCAGTAGTTCCTCCGCCTCCTAGATAAGAGTCTTTTACAGTATCATCGTACATTAGTTTTTTAGAATCGCCCTCAACTTTTATAACACCATCTTTGATTACATAACCATAATCAGCTAACAATAATGCCATTCTTACATTTTGTTCTACTACTAATACTGTAAGACCGTCTTTTCTAATTCTATTTATGTTCTTAAAAATATCCAAAACTATTTGAGGTGCTAAAGCTGCACTTGGCTCATCTAACATTATCATCTTTGGATTAGACATTAGCCCTCTACCAATACAAAGCATTTGCAATTCACCACCTGATAGCGTTGCTGCTAGTTGATTTTTTCTTTCATCTAATCTTGGAAAATAATTAAATACTTTTTGAAGATTATCTTCTAATTTTTTTTTTGAATTTAAAACAAAACCACCCAATCTCAAATTTTCTATAACTGACATAGCCGGAAATACATCTTTACCTTGAGTTACCTGAACTAAACCTTTCTCTACGATTTTGTGAGGTGGATTGTTTTGAATTTCTTCACCGTTGAAACTTATACTTCCCCTCCATGATCTAATTAATCCTGAACAAGCTTTAAGAATTGTAGATTTACCTGTGCCATTTCCACCCAGTAATGCAACTATAGATTGAGCCTCTACTTTCATGTTTGCGCCATTTAATATTTGCACAGAGCCGTACCCAGAAATCAGACCATTAATTTTAAGCATATAATACTTGATTTAAAATTCTATATTTTATTTAATGTATTTAATTAAATTTGTTCTTCGCCGTCAATAAAAAACGCCGAAGGATCATAAATAAAAAGAAAGAGGGGAATATGAAAAAATTAAAAATTGTTTTTTCAACACTAGTGTTCACTGCTGGATTAGCCCTATCATCAATAGCACAGGCAAATGACATCAAAATTGGTGTTTCATTTAGAATGTTATCAGATGTTGGATATAAGCACGGTGAATTAATAACTGATACTGTAGACATGTGGAATAAAGAAGGCGGTATCAATGGTAGAAAAATTGATTTAACACTCTATAACGATGAGTGTAAATCAGAAAAAGGAGTAGCAAATGCTACTAAACTTGCCTACCAAGATAAAGTTCACGTAATAATCGGATCAAGCTGTAGTTCTGTAACATTACCAATGGTTCCAGTTGTAACTAAAGCAAAAGTTCCGCAAATTATACCTCACTCAACAAGTTCTAAAATCACAATGCAAGGAAGTGAATATATATTCAGAGTTCCTGTTTCATCTAGATTTTACAAACTTGTACAGGGTAAATTCACTGCTGAGCAACAAGGTAAGAAGATAGCGTATATCTATGTGCCGGATCAAGCCAGCATGGTATTTGCTAAAGAGATGATTCAATTTATGAAAGACGAGTACGGAGTTGAACCAACTTATGCAGTTCAAGCCGGTGAAAAAGAAACTGACTTTAGATCTTACTTAATGAAAGCTAAAGCTACTAATCCAGATGTAATAGTTTTATCTGGTCTAGTTGACGAAACAGTTCGTATGCTTGTTCAATCATATGAAGTAGGAATACCAAAAAGCGTACATAGAGTAGCAAACTCAGTAGCTTCAAAAGTAGAAGTGCCAACAAACGCAGGTAAAGCTGCAGTTGGAGTTGTTTACTCAGCTGCTTTTGCTGCTTCAGACACAAGACCAATCGCTAAACAATTTGTGAAGAAAATCAAGAAAAATTACGGCGTAGTGCCTGGTCACGACTTTTCACAAATGCAAGATCTTTTAGATATGCTTAAACCAGCATTAACAAAAGCATCTGCTAAATTCACAGGTGATTTAGCTGCTGACAGAAATGCTGTCAGAGATGCTATCGCTGGCATAACTAATTTTACTGGACTAGCTTCAGGACCAATTAGTTTTTGTGCGAATGGTTCACCAGAGTGTAGAGATGGTAATAAAACACCAGTTATGATCAAATACTCAAAAGGTGGAAAAAACTGGAAAACAGCAGTTGCTGGTACAGTTACATTCAACCCGAGTGACGGTCTATAATTTTTAAAAATTGATGAGCGGTGTATAAAACACCGCTCATTTATAGTCTTAATAAATTTAAATTAAAGAACAAGAAAATGGAAAAATTTAAAAAATTAATCAGTCAGTATCCATTTCTTGGATTTATCATTGCTTATTTAGTTCTTTTATGTGTACCAACAATATTTTTTACAGACTTATATCAATCACATTTATCAAGCTTAATATTTATAAATATAATAGTTGCGGCGGGACTAAATATTGTTAAAGGCTATTGCGGTCAAGTTACTGTTGGACATGTCGGTCTATATGCGGTTGGTTCTTACACGGCTGGATGTATGTTTATGTATTTAGGTTCTGACTTATGGATGACTTTACCAGCAGCGATCATAATAACAGGGTTATTTGGAATAGCTTTTGGAATTCCGTCTTTTAGACTTGAAGGTCCTTATTTAGCCTTGGCAACATTAGGAGGGGGAGAGGCCATAAGATTATTTATAGAGAACGGAGAATTTTTTGGTTCGACATATGGAATTTCAAGTATTTCTCAGCCCGTAATTTTTGGAGTACCTTTTGATACCCCTGACAAATATTATTATATATCTCTACCAGTTATGATAATTGCAGTTTACTTTTCTTATAGTATTTTAAAATCCTCTATTGGCCGAGCATTTATGTCTGTAAGAGAAGATCCAATTTCTGCAGCTGCATCCGGAATAGATATAAAAAAATACAAAATTTTAGCATTTATATTAAGTGCAATGTTTGCAGGAGCTGCCGGAGCTGTCTACGCACACCTTCCACCAGGATATATCCATCCAAATAACTATACAGTAATTGAGATGGTTACTTTTTTAGCAATGGTTGTTTTCGGAGGTCTAGGTCATATTTGGGGAGGAATAATAGGAGCAATAATAATTACAATTGTCTATGATTTAACTCGTCCTCTTTATGAGTATCAACTATTTATATTTGGCTTAACAATTGTTTTAACAATTTTATTCATGCCTAAAGGAATTGGTGGATTTATAGACAAGATATTCATAGATAAAAGATTTAAAAAAAAGAAAGTTGAGGAAGTTAAGTAATGTTGCTTAAAACAAAAAATTTGATGAAAGCTTTCGGTGGTTTAAAAGCTATTGATAAAGTTGATTTTGAGTTACCAGCCGGAGAAATCAGAGGAATAATCGGTCCTAATGGTTCAGGAAAAAGTACTTTTTTTAATTTAGTGTCTGGGGTTTATGATCCAGATCCTGGTAGTTACATTGAGTTTGATGGTCACGATATTACTAATGAACCGCCACATAAAATTGGAGCATTAGGTTTATCTAGAACTTTCCAACTTTTGAGACTTTATCAAGATATGTCAGTAATAAATAATGTAATGTCTGGTTATCACACTAGAGTAAAATATAAATTTTTTGAAGCTGTAATTGGAAGGAAAAAAATATGGGATCAAGAAAAAGAGATCAAAGATGAAATGATGGAACTATTATCATTTGTAGGCCTTGCTGATTATGCAGAATTAAATGCGAGTGAATTATCTGGAGGCCAAAGACGTTTATTAGTTTTAGCTAGAGCAATAGCCATGAAACCAAAATTATTGATGTTGGATGAACCTGCAGCAGGACTATCTCCAGTTAATGTTGATAATCTTATGAAGATAATTATGCAATTGAAAGATAAGTACGGATTAACTCTAATTATTATAGAGCATATTCTTAAAGTAGTAATGGATACTTGTAATACTGTTACAGTTCTTGATCATGGACAGAAAATTGCCGAGGGAACACCTAGTCAGGTTAAAGATGATAATGCGGTAATAGAAGCCTATTTAGGCAAAAAGATGAATGACGAAGAGATGAGAAAAGCACTTGCAGTATAAAATAAATTTGGTAATATTTTTATATTAAATTTCGATTTAATGAGCTCAAATATAAAAAAAATTTTCGAAAAACAAGGTTTCGTAAGACTTAAAAAGGTTTTAGATTATAAAGAGGATTTAGAACCAGTCTTGAATGATATGGCTTTTATCATGGATAGGCTTGTTCATAGATTTGTGCCAAAAAGCAGTAAATTAAAGGTATTAAATTATAGCTTTAAGAAAAAATACTCACACTTAGTTTCTTTAAACATTCCTGAGCTTGATCAATATTTTAACATAAGGCTTCCTGAAAAAAACATTAACGCAAATAGCGACTTTTTTGCAAGCCAATCAATATGGAATTTAATAAGTAATAAAAAGATTTTAGATAAGATCGAAAAAATTCTAGGATCTGAAATAGCTTCTAATCCTTGTCAGAATTCAAGAATTAAACAACCTGAAAAAGGTGTTGCAAAAAGGAATTTAAATGACGGCCTAGTTGGAAGAACACCTTGGCATCAAGATGCTGGCGTTATGAATAAAAAAGGACAGAAGGGTACTGAATTAGTAACTTGTTGGATACCTTTTACTAAAACAAGAATAGAAAATGGTTGTATGCTTGCTGTAAAAGAAAGTCATAAATTTGGACTTGTTAACCATGATTTTGGAAGTAAGGGACAAGTAGAAGTCAGAGGCAAGGAAATAATTGATAAGTTGTCAACCATACCTCTTGAAGCTGATATCGGCGATATAATATTATTAAATAGATATCTACTTCATTGTTCACTACCAAATAAATCAAAAAATTTTAGAATAAGTATGGATTTGAGATATAATAAAGCAGGTCAGCCTTCAGGAAGGGATCCATTGCCTAATTTTATTGTTAAAAGTAAAAACAAAAACAAAATAAAAGTACAAAATTACAAACAATGGATTGCTTTATGGGAAAAAGCTAAAGTAAAATGCATTCCAAGAAAATGGTCTTATAAATATCCTCTTCCTACTTTCAAAGGAACTAAAAGAGATTTAGCAAACATTATTTAATGAGTTCATCCACATCGGAGAAAAATTATCTCCCGGAGTTTTTTCTTGCCTGTTTAGGTTATTTTTTGTTCGTTTCTCAAGATGCAATAGTAAAATATATTGCAGAGGATTACCAAATTACTCAAATCATCTTTGTTAATTCCTGGTTCGCTTTAATTCCAATCATATTATATACGCAAACTTTAAACGGTTGGAAAAAGTTGAAAGGTGCCAACTTTAAAGTTCATTTTTTTAGATCTTTGACTATGGCATTAGCAGTTTTCTTTGCCTACACAGGTTTTTACTTAATGCCAATGGTAACAATGTATAGCATTGTTTTTTTAACACCTTTACTCATAACGATAGGATCAGTTTTCTTTTTAAATGAAGTAGTAAGATGGAAAAGATTTTCAGCAATTATTTTTGGTTTAATTGGCACATTAATTTCAATAAACCCTTTTGGTGCGAGTATTGATCCTTATACATTTATAGCTCTTTTATGTCCTGTTTGTGCAGCCGCTAGTTACCTAATTGTAAGAAAATATGGTCATCAAGAAAGCATTTTTTCATTTATCATTTATGGAAAAATATTAATGATTTTATTTTCGGGCGTATTTATTATTTTTTCCTTCAAAGTTATGGATTTTAATGACCTAGTATTAAATGCTATTTCAGGAATTTGTAGAGGGACAGCAATGATATTGGTAATCAATGCCGCAAGGCATCTACCAGGGGCTATATTTGGATCCATAATATATGTTCAAATCTTTGCAGGGGTTATCATTGGCTACTTGGTATTCGGTGAAATCCCAACAATCAATAATTATATAGGAAATTCAATCATTATAGCCTCAGGTCTTTATATAGTAATGAGAGAAATGAAATTAAAAAAGAATATTGTAACTTCAACCGCCAGACACCCAACTATTCCTATAAAAAAAGACTGATGCGACACTATTGCAATTAATAATCAATTGCAATAAGATGTAAATGATAATCATTATCATTATCAATTAATAGGGGGAATAATGAGGAAAATAACCTTAATAACTTATTTGTTTCTTTTTACTTTAACGAGCAGCTTGTTAGCAAATGAAGTTAATATATTTAGCGCTAGGCATTATGATTCAGACGTACAACTCTATGAAAAATTTACTTCTAAAACAGGTATAAAAGTAAACGTTGTATCAGGTAAATCTGGAGCGTTAGAAAAAAGAATAGTTGAAGAGGGGGCAGATAGCAAAGCTGACTTGTACATCACTGCGGACGCTGGAAGGTTGGGTGCATTTGAGTCAAACTTGCAAGGTGGTCTTTCAAACGCAGCTATTAAAGCAGCGGTACCAAGTAATTTTAGAACTTCTAAATGGGTTGGGATAGCAAAAAGAGCTAGAATAGTTTATTTTGCTCCAGAGAGAGTAACTGGTGCAGAACTATCAGGTCTAACATACGAGAGTTTAGCCGATCCAAAATGGAAAGGTAGATTAGTAATAAGAGCCTCAAATAATATTTACAACCAATCTTTGGTTGCATCATTAATAAAAAATAATGGTAAAGCTAAAGTAGCAGATTGGTCTAAAGGAATGGTAGCGAATATGGCTAGACCTCCTAAAGGAAACGATAGAGCTCAGATACTTGCGGTAGCTGCTGGGGAAGCTGATATTGCGGTGGCCAACACCTATTATCTAGCTTTAATGCTTTCAGGAAAAAAAGGCGCTGAACAACAAGCTGCGGCAAAAAAAGTTAAACCTTTCTTTCCCAATCAAGACGGAAGAGGAACTCATATGAATATCAGTGGTGCAGGACTTGTTAAAGGGGCACCGAATAAAGATAACGCTATTAAGTTGGTTGAATTCTTACTGAGTGAAGAAGCTCAAAATCATATAGTCAATAATACTTTTGAATATCCAATGATCAAAGGTGTTTCACCTCATCCACTTGTTGTGGGAATGGGATTAGATTTTAATCAAGATCTAAAAACTAAGGTTGTAAATTACGGAAAAAGGCAAGCAGATGCTTTAGAAGTAATGACAGCTGCTGGATGGAAATAATAATTTTATGAAGCGAACAATAAAAAAACAAGTAAATCTTAATAAGTTGAAAAAGGGTTGTTCGCCTTGTATGGCGGAAGCAAGTAAGATGGACAGTAAAATATCTGATAGGAAAATTTCTGAAATAAAAATTGAAGAAGTAAAAAACATCATTTCATCGATGTTTATTAAAAATGACAAAATATAATATATGGTTTTTTGGCTCCGCAATAATAGCAACAATCGTTGCTTTACCAATAATAACAGTTTTTTTTAGTTTTTTTAATGAAACAAGTAATTATTTAAATTTGTTAAAAGAAACTTTTTTAATTGAATATATAGTTAATTCTTTTTCAATTTTATTCTTTGTTATATTATTAACTTTTTTTTTAGGGGCATTTTCAGCATATTATATATCATTTTACAAATTTCCTTTTTCCAATTTTTTTAGCTGGGCATTAATCTTAGCTTTTGCTGTACCAGGATATATCTACGCATTTTCTATAATCGCATTTTTTGAAAATTACGGAACAGCGTTTACAATGTTAACTTATTTTTTTGGAGAAAATAATTACAACTTATTCATACCTAAAATTGATGGAGCTTTTGGTGCCGTTCTTGCAATTTCTTTCTCATTATTTCCTTATGTATATGTTTTAACTAGAGCATCATTTTACTATCAATCAAGCAATTATATCGAAGTTGGAAAAAATCTCGGTTTATCTTCAAAGGAAACCCTGTTCAAGATCATATTACCTTCTGCTAGACCAGCGATAATTGCAGGATTAGCGTTGGTTTCAATGGAGTGTCTATCAGATTTTGGAACTGTATCTTTTTTTAGTGTTAATACTTTAACAACAGGTATTTATAATTCATGGTTGGCGTTTGATGACCTAAATAGCGCCAATCAGATTTCTTTTATATTGTTATTATTTATTTTACTTCTCTTTTTTATTGAAATTTATTCTAGAAATGAAGCCAAATATCATCAACCAGGTAGAGGATTTAAACCCATAATCAAAATTCAATTATCGGGAAAAAAATCAATTATTCCATGCTTAATTTGCACATTGATATTTTTTATAAGTTTTATTTTTCCAGTATCTCAAATGATTTACTGGACTATCAAATTTCCTAAATATATTCAGGATATTGATATTTTTAAAATAAATTTAAATACCTTATTACTAGTTGGATTAGCCAGTTTATTTATAGTCACAATTTCTTTATTTATAAACTATGGAAGTAGAGTTTCTAAAAGTAAAATTCTTAATTCTCTTACTAATTTTTCAATATCTGGTTATGCAATACCAGGAATAATTTTAGCGGTTGCCTTTATTACTTTTTTCTCAAATTTGAGTGATTTTCTAACTCGAAACTTCAATATTGAAAGTACAAAAACTTTATTTATCGGTTCTATTTTTGGATTAATTTTAGCGTATTTTATCAGATTTTTTTCTTTATCATTTAATGGGATCAAATCAAGTTACGAAAAAATTAATAATTCGATTGATGAAAGTGCTTATTTGCTAGGTTATTCAAAAATAAATACATTTTTAAAAATTCACATTCCTTATTTGAGTCCAAGTATTGTACTTATTATATTATTAATTTCTTTAGAAGTTATTAAAGAGTTGCCTATAACTATGATACTAAGACCTTTTAATTTTGAAACTTTTGCAACACAAGCTTATATATATGCCTCACAGGATTTACTTGAGGCTGCAGCATTACCATCACTATTTCTCATATTTTGGTCTACAGTTTTAATTTTATTTTCATCAAAATATATACTTTCCAAAAAAAATTAATATAATCTGTCCATGACTCAATTATATTTTGAGATTAAAAATGGTAATTTTATTGCCAGCGAAAAAAATAAAGTAAACAATGTAAACCTAAAAATCGAAAAGCAAGGTGAAATCGTATCTTTATTGGGGCCTTCTGGCGTAGGTAAAACAACTATTCTTAGAACTATCGCGGGATTACAGAAATTAAATACTGGAGAAATATTTTTAAAAAATAAGTTAATTTCTTCAAACGATATTCATTTAGAACCTGAAGAAAGAAATATTGCTTTATCATTTCAAGATAATTCACTATTTCCTAACTATAAAGTCATAGATAATATTAATTTTGGAAAAAAAAGATCAAATGGAAATGGATTTGATTATAACACTGAAGATATTATTAAACTACTTCATATAGAGCCTATACTTAATAAATATCCTCATCAGATAAGCGCAGGAGAGGCCCAACGTGTTTCACTTGCTCGATCTTTAATGTCTAAACCTGATCTTTTGCTATTAGATGAACCTTTTTCAAATATCGATCAAAATTTAAAAGAGGAAATACAAGTATCTGTAAAAAATCTATTAAAAAAAATTAATTTAACTACAATAATAGTAACTCATGATTCGTACGAGGCTTTCTCTATAGCTGATAAATGCGGAATAATTCTAAATCAAGAATTAAAGCAATATGATGTTCCGTATAATGTTCACCATGAACCAAACTCGGTTGAAGTTGCTAAATTTTTAAACAAAGGCGTTTTTATCAACGTTAAGGTTATAGATAGCGAGTGTGCAGTTCATAGGCTACAGCATGACGAATTGGGTGAAATTCGAGGAAAATTATCTAATAATTTTCCATCCGGTTCAAAAGTAAAACTACTTTTACAGCCTGAGGATTTAATTCATGACGACCAAAGTAAACTTAAATTAGAAGTAATTGACAGAAAATTTAGAGGAACAAATTTTATCTATACACTCAAAACTAAAAATGGGGAAATGCTACCTGTATTTGTTCATTCTCATCATATTCATCAACATGAAAAATCTGAAAAATTTGGAGTTCAATCACCAATTTATATAGACCATTTAGTTTGTTTTTAGCCAAAAAACTAAATCACAAGTTGATAAAATAATAATATAAATTTAGAAAAACTTATGTATATTAAACCCTCCATTGCGCCCTTAGCTCAGTTGGATAGAGCATCGGTTTTCTAAACCGAGGGTCGTAGGTTCGAATCCTTCAGGGCGCGCCACTATTCTCATTTAAATGAAATCAAAATCGTATAAAATAATCCTATGAGTTATTTGGAGCAGAATTTTGATTGGTCCTGCAAAAATACATGGAAAAGAAGCGCAAAAAATACTGCTTGGTGTTTACTAGGCTGTGCAATTGGTGACTTTGGAACTATATTGTATTTTCAGATAACAGGTATTCCTTGGCCTGTTTTAGCCATCATGACTTTAGCAATTATCAATGGTTTGATTACAAGTATTATTTTAGAAACTATAATTTTACTAAGACAAAAACTTGATTTTTCCAAAGCCTTAAAGACTGCACTTGGTATGAGCTTTATATCAATGGTCAGTATGGAAATAGCCATGAACCTCACAGATGTAATTTTAACAGGCGGAGCTATTTTAAATTGGTGGGTAGTACCAATAATGCTATCAGTTGGATTTTTAACTCCTTGGCCTTATAACTACTGGAGATTAAAAAAATATAATATTTCATGTCATTAAGCTATGTTTAGAAAAGTCTTTATTTTTATATTTATTTTAACTGGAAATTTGTATGCGGAATTCAAATTAACCAATTTAATTAATGATTTACGATCTCCATGGTCAATTACCATTGTTAAAAAAAATACTTATTTAATTAATGAAAAATCTGGAAACATAAAAATATTTGATAGATCAAAAAACACAGTAAAAAAAATCAAACATAATTTAAAAGTTTTAGAGCACGGCCAAGGCGGACTATTAGATATTTATTATCATAAAGGCAAAGTTTATGTTTCGTATTCAGAGGAGAGAGATGATAACATGAAGTCAAGCACATCGGTAGCAGTGGCTAATTTTAATGAAGATAAAATGAATTTTCAAAATATTTTTCAATCGCAACCACCTATACGAAGTGGTTATCATTTTGGATCAAGAATTGTTATAAAAGATGATAATTTATTTGTCTCATCAGGTGAGCGTGGAGGAAAACAAATTGGTCAAGAGGCTGACAAGCATCCAGGAAGTATTATTAGAATAAATTTAGACGGATCGATTCCTAAAGATAATCCTAAATTTAAGGGTAAAAGCGAATGGTTACCAGAAATTTACCAAATAGGTATAAGAAACGTTCAGGGAATGTGTTTATCTCCTTTTAATAATGAAGTTTATATGACTAATCACGGAGCTAAAGGAGGAGATTGGTTTGGTAAAGTTAATTATGGAGGAAATTACGGATGGGACAAATTGTATTGGGGTGGAACTAAATATTCTGGTCTTAAAGGTGGACCTAAATGGCTTCCAGGTTACGATAAACCAATAAAATATTACGTTCCATCAATAGCTATCTCAGCTTGTCAAATTTATAAAGGAGAAGAATTTCAAGAATGGAATGGAAGTGCTTTAATAGCGGCTCTTAAAGATCAATCATTAAGAAAAGTCTTATTTAAAAAGAATAATTTTAAATCAGAGGATATAATATTTAAAGATAAAATAGGCAGACTAAGAGATATTAAGATTGGAAGTAAAGGCAAGATTCTAATATTAACAGATCAGGGCGGGTTATGGGAATTAAGTAAAAATTAGAATGCAAATAATTAAATCAAAAGAAGAAATCATAGATTATTTTAAAAATGGATCAAAAGACAAAACAAAATTAAAAATTGGAGTTGAGCATGAAAGATTTTTATATAATAATAAAAACTCTAGACTTCAATTCACAGAAATTAAAAAACTTTTTGAATATCTTAAAAGATATTCTTGGCAAGAAATTAAAGAGGACAATCAAGTAGTAGCTTTAAAAAGAAATAACCAAACAATTACTCTAGAACCGGGAAATCAAATTGAATTATCAGGATCACAAAAAGACACACTTCACGAGGTGTGCGCAGAGTCCCATAGTTTTTTGAATGAATTAAATGATGTGTGCAAAAAACTTGAATATAAGTCTGTTTCTTTAAGTTATGATCCCATATCTAAGTTAAAAGACAGGCCAAATAATCCCAAAAAAAGATATCAAATCATGACTGATGTTATGCCAAAAAGTGGAAAGTTAAGTCTAAACATGATGTACATGACTTCTGGGACGCAAATAAACTTAGATTATATATCTGAGGAAGATTTTTCAAAAAAATTTAATTTATTGGCAAAACTTACACCTCTCTCAATTTCACTATTTGCAAATTCTCCATTTTATGAAAATAGTTTGAGTAAATTTTTATCCTACAGATCTTATGTATGGCAGAATACAGCGAGAGGTGGATTGCCTGAGTTATTTCTTGAAAAAATGGATTTTGAGAAATACGCTGACTTTATAATTAATTACCCATTGCTTTTCATTATTGATAAAGAAAATTATATCAAATCTGAGGGATACACTTTTAAAGATTTACTTCTAAAAAAATTTTCTTCAATTAAAAGAGAGATAACCTCACATGATTTATCAACACATTTGGCGACAATATTTACTGAAATAAGACTTAAAAAATATTTAGAAATACGATCTTTAGATACTTGTGAGTGGGATTGTCATTGTTCAGGTCCTGCCTTTTTTCTTGGTTTAATTTATGAAAATTTAGATGAGGCTTTGGAATTAGTAAAAAATTGGAAATCGAATGATATAATGAATGCATATTATGATGCACCCAAAAAAGGTCTCAAAACGGTAATTGGAAAAAAAACAATCAAGAGTTGGAGTGAAATACTTCTCAAACTATCAGATGAAGGCTTAAAAAAAAGAAATATAAATAATTCAAAAAATAATAACGAGAGTATCTATTTAGGAAATATAAAAAATATTTTAGAAAACGGATTAACCAAAGCAGAAATAAATATAAAAAATTATAACAAATCTGGTAAAATTTTGTTTAATGAAAATTAAAAATATTGTTGCAATACAATCTGATCCAATAAACACTTTAGATGTGAATACAGACACCACTTTGTTGTTAGCCAATGAAGCACAAAGAATGGGGTATAAAATTTTCTTTTATCAAAGTAAAAATTTGAGTATAAAAAATGGAAAAATTATAGCCAAGGGAGAGTACTATAAAATTGAGCCTATAAAAAAAATTTCAAAAAAAAAAGATGTAGAT
Source organism: uncultured Pelagibacteraceae bacterium (assembly GCA_902563575.1). Classification (GTDB taxonomy): domain Bacteria; phylum Pseudomonadota; class Alphaproteobacteria; order Pelagibacterales; family Pelagibacteraceae; genus Pelagilacustribacter. The sequence continues at coordinate 46,127 of CACEXV010000001.1, read as the reverse complement.
TTATCCTATGTAAAATTTATTCTTATTAGACAAAACCCTCCATTCAACATCGATTATATTACATCACTATACCCATTAATATCATTGTCTAATAAAGTAAAAATAATTAATTCTCCCATTGGTATTATCAAAACTCATGAAAAGTTATTTTCAATAAGATATAAGAAATTTATGCCTGAGACAATTTTTACTCAAAGTTACTCTGAAATAATTAAATTTAAAAAAAAACACAAAAAGATCGTAATAAAAGCAACACATGGTTACGGGGGAAAACATATTAAATTTATTAAAAATACTATAAAAAAAATTGAATTAGAAAATTTTTTAAAAAGATACAAACATGTAATGGTGCAGAAATATTTAAATGGGGTAAAATACGGTGATAAAAGAGTATTTATAATTAATGGTAAAATTTGTGGAGCTATTAAAAGGGTTCCCAAAAAGAATTCAATCCTTAGTAATATCTCCCAAGGTGGAAGGGCTTATTTAACAAAATTAAATTCTAGGGAAATTAAAATATCAAAGACAATAGCAAAAGATCTTAAGAAGAATAATATTTATTTTGCCGGTATTGATATTATAGATAATTATTTATCTGGAGATATAAACGTTACTTCTCCCACTGGCTTAAAAACATTTATGGATTTGTCAGGATTAAATTTAAGTAAATTCTTTTGGAGTCAATTAAAAAGAAAGTGAGAAAAAAACTATTTTTTGGCAGAGTAAAGTCTAGAATTTTAACTGATTTACAAAAAAAAAACTCATCTATATTTCTTAAAACAAGAAAAATAAAAAATTCATTATTTAGGAAACATAAAATTGTAATTGAAATTGGCTTTGGCCATGGGGAACATTTGGTTTATTTATCAAAAAAATTCACAAAAAAAATAATTATTGGAATTGATCCCTTTCAAAATGGATTAGCCAAAGTAGCAAAATATTGCATCCAAAATAATATTAAAAATTTATACATATTTCCTTATGTTTTTGAAAAATTTCATAAAAAATATCAAAATTACATTTACGATGACTTGTACATTCTATTTCCAGATCCATGGCCTAAAAAAAGACATCAAAAAAGACGTCTATTCGATGAAAATTTTTTAAGATTAATATCAAAAAAAGGAAGAAAAAATAGTAAAATCTTCTTCAAAACGGACAATTATAATTATTACGACCAAGTTTATAATATTGCTAATGAATTTAAAAAAAGAGAATTAATTAGAGATTTCTATCATAATCTTAATACAAAAATTAAAACAAAATATCATCAAAAGGCAATCAAAAATGAGAGCAAAATTTATTCATTAATCATCGAAAATAATTAAAACTTAATTATCTATTTTAATTAGTCTTTTTTTTAATGGTTCTGATAAATTGTTGAACCATTCTTTTTCCTTCCCAGATTTAGGCAAAACATTTCCATATTCAATCATTTGCTCTGGTAATAGTTCTTCAAGATAAATCCATATGTTATCTTTTTTTACTTTGCTGTTTTGAATTAAAGATTTCATTAGCTCTTTAAGCAGATTTTGTTTTGTTTCATTTCTTCTACCTGATCGGATCTGACCATTTAAAAATATCTCTTTACTATTTACAGTTTTACCACCCATAAAATGCGACCCTTTTAAATTTTTTTCAAAAATTACCTGAGCAAAAAAAGAATTAGCCCCTGTTGCAATGTTATGTGCTTTTGTCACTCCTCTTGCTATCTTTTCCATGTCCTTTTTTGTAATATTGAAATTTGAATATCTAATTGTATATGTTGGCATAAAGACAATTATACTTTAGAAAAATTAGATTTTGTACAGGTGTAAATTCATATATTTAGTATATACATGAGTTTATACCATATATAATGTTGTAAAAGCGCGACGTTGAAATTCAGAATTAATTAAATCATAATAAGAAAATTTTGAAATTAAGTTTCAAAATATTGTTAACAATATAAGAGAGGAAATCATAGATATGATTAAATCAATTAAGACTTGGATTTTAATTGGATTTGCTTCAATTCTTTTAGTGGCTTGTGGCCAAGGGGGAGGAAGTGGTTCAAAAAAATCAAAGACACTTGAAAATACTAAAAAAGCTGGTTTTGTAAAATGTGGAGTTTCTCAAGGACTTCCAGGATTTTCTAATGCTGATGCATCAGGAAATTGGACCGGCATAGACGTGGATGTATGTAGAGCTGTTGCAGCTGCTGTTTTAGGTGATGCTGACAAAGTAAAATATACACCATTAAGTGCTAAAGAAAGATTTACAGCATTAACTTCTGGTGAAATCGATGTATTAGCACGAAACACAACTTGGACATTATCTAGAGATGCTGACATTGGTTTAACTTTTGTTGGTGTTAACTTTTATGATGGACAAGGTTTCATGGTAAGAAAAAATTCTGGAATTAATTCTGTGAATGATTTCAAAAATGGTATTTCTGCTTGTACAAATACAGGTACAACTACCGAGCTTAACATGAGAGACTTCTTTAATTCCAAAAACATTCAGTATGAACCAATAGCGTTTGAAAAAGCAGACGAAGTTGTTCAAGCTTATGATGCTGGAAGATGTGATACTTATACGACTGATAAATCTGGTTTAGCGGCACAAAGAACTAAGATGTCTAATCCAGATGAACATAAAGTATTACCAGAGACGATTTCTAAAGAACCATTAGGTCCTGTAGTAAGACAAGGGGATTCTGTATGGGAAGATATCGTAAGATGGTCTCTAAATACTATGATCGAAGCGGAAGAGTATGGTGTTAATTCATCCAACGCTTCTAGTCTTAAAGACTCAGAGAATCCAGCAATCAAAAGATTAGTTGGTTCGGAGGGTGAATTAGGCGCAGCTTTTGGTCTAGATAACGAGTGGAGCTTAAGAATTATCGAGCAAGTTGGTAATTACGGAGAAAGTTATAAAAAACATATAGCTGACACAGGTATCTTGCCTAACAGAGGTCCAAATCAATTATGGACAAAAGGCGGAATACTTTATGTACCACCAGCAAGATAATTGCTAATTAATTAAAAAGGGCTGGATTTATCCGGCCCTTTTTTTTATTCTTTAAAAAATGAACTTTAAAAATTTTAAATTCGATCTTTCTAATAAAAACAAAAATTTAATACCTCAGGTACTTACAGTATTATTCATTCTTTTGTTGATTATCTATTTTACGATTAATGCCCAAAATAATATGGGAAATCGAGGTATTTCTTTTGGATTTGGTTTTTTATCTCAAGAGTCATCATTTGATATAACCTTTTCATTAATCGATTATGATGGCTCACATTCTTATGCTAGAGCCTTCTTAGTAGGATTATTAAATACAATCTTAGTTTCTGTAATAGGTATATTTTTCGCTACAATATTAGGTGTCACCGTAGGTATTTCAAGATTATCTCAAAACTACCTGATAGCAAAAACAGCTGAATGGTATGTAGAGATATTTAGAAATATTCCTTTAATTTTACAAATCTTTTTTTGGTACTTTGCAGCATTAAGGGCATTGCCATTAACAATAGACTCAATAAATTTTTACGATATAAGTTTTTTAAATGTTAAAGGCTGGTATGTACCTAAATTTTTGTGGACAAATTTTTCACTATTTTTATATTCAATAATATTTTCAATTATAGCAATAATCTTTTTCTTGAGGTATGCTAAACAACAAAGAGATGAATTTGGAAAACAATTTCCAACATTTTATATATCTGTAGCAATACTTTTTGTTTTGCCAACATTAACCTTTTTAATCGGTGGAGTATCACTAACCTTTGAAATACCTGAGCTTACACAATTATCTAAAACGGTTTATGTTTATAAAGGAGGTGTTAGTATAATCCCCGAACTTATTGCTTTAGCACTAGCACTTTCAATGTACACAGCAACGTTCATTGCAGAGAATGTAAGAGCCGGCATATTAGGGGTGAGTAAAGGGCAAAAAGAAGCGGCAGCATCCATCGGTTTGACCAAAGGTCAAATTTTAAAACTTGTTGTCATGCCTCAAGCTTTAAGAATAATTATTCCACCAACTACCAATCAATATCTTAATTTAACAAAAAATTCTTCACTAGCAGCTGCTATAGCTTATCCTGATATTGTTTTAGTTTTTGCAGGAACAGCCTTAATGCAAACTGGTAGGGCGATTGAAATTATATCAATTACTATGCTTACGTATTTATCATTAAGTTTATCGATTTCTGTATTTATGAATTGGTACAACAAAAAAATGGCTATAAAGGAAAAATAATGAATATTGTTAATTTTAAACCAAATAAAGACAACTTAAAAAGCACATTACCTATTGGTATATTTTTGATCTCAATTGGTTTAATTGATATTATTTTAAATAGCTTATTGAATTTCAATTTGACCTCTTTTTTACCTGAAAAAATAAGCTTTATTGCACCACTTATATTTGGTGCAATAGGTTTATATTTAATCAGAATTGAATTTAGCGGAAATAAATTATTAGATAAAATAAATAAAAATTTTAACTCAAGTAGTTTTAATGCCATTTTAACACTTTTGGTAATTTTTGCTTTAATAAAATATGTGCCTCCACTTTTGAATTGGTTTATATTTGATGCTGATTTTATTGGAAATAAGAAAGAGGATTGTACAAGTGGCGGTGCTTGCTGGGTGTTTGTTAAGGTTTGGTTCAACAGATTTGTATATGGCATGTATCCGGATGCTGAACAGTGGAGAATAAATTCAGCATTTATTATGCTTTTTTTACTTGTTGGGGCATCGTTTTTTGTTCCATCAAAATATAAAAAATACCTTCTTATTTTTTTGGTTTTTGTCTATCCAATTATTGGGCTTAAATTAATATCTGGTGGAGATTTTGGATTAAAATACGTTGAAACTGGAGCTTGGGGTGGACTATCTCTAACATTCATTGTTTCAGCATTTGCCCTAATTTTGTGTTTTCCAATTGGAATGTTATTAGCGCTAGGTAGAAGGTCAAATCTTCCTGCAATAAGATATTCATCTATAGGATTTATTGAATTATGGAGGGGAGTTCCTTTAATAACAGTTTTGTTTATGTCAGCTGTAATGTTTCCTATGTTTTTACCAGATGGAACTTATGTAGATAAATTAATAAGAGTTTTAATCGCTATAACTTTATTTGAAGCTGCTTATATGGCTGAAGTTATCAGAGGTGGCCTCCAAGCTTTACCTAAGGGGCAATATGAAGCTGCTAAATCATTGGGAATGGGATATTGGAGAATGCATTTTCTAATTGTTTTACCACAAGCGTTGAAACTAGTTATACCTGGTATAGCGAACACTTTTTTAGCTTTAGTTAAAGATACACCACTTATATTTGTTGTAGGCTTGTTAGAGCTTGCTGGAATGGTAAATTTAGCAAAAACTAATCCTAAATGGCTAGGAATGGCAATGGAAGGGTATGTTTTTGCAGGTTTAGTTTTCTGGGTAATTTGTTATGCTATGAGCAGATATAGTCAAAATTTAGAGAGAAAATTGAGTACTGAAAGACAATGACAAAAATAATTGAACTAAAAAATGTTAATAAGTGGTTTGATAAATTTCAAGCTTTGAAAGATGTAAGTTTAGAAGTTAATCAGCAAGAAAAAATTGTTATATGTGGACCATCAGGTTCTGGCAAATCTACGTTAATAAGATGTATTAATAGACTTGAAGAACATCAAGACGGGCAAATAATTGTAGATGGTAACGAAATTTCTGAAAATACAAAAGATATAGAAAAAATAAGGGCAGAAGTTGGAATGGTTTTTCAACAGTTTAATTTATTTCCGCATTTGTCAATTTTAGATAATTGTACTCTTGCACCTATTTGGGTTAAAAAAATGCCCAAGAAACAAGCAGAGGAAATCGCTATGCAAAATTTAGAAAGAGTTCAAATTGCTGATCAAGCTAAAAAATTTCCTGGTCAATTATCTGGAGGACAGCAACAACGTTCTGCAATTGCAAGAGCATTATGCATGGAGCCAAAAATTATGTTATTTGATGAGCCTACTTCTGCCTTAGATCCTGAAATGATTAAAGAGGTGCTAGACTCTATGGTAGATTTAGCTAAAGGCGGAATGACAATGATAGTGGTAACGCATGAAATGGGTTTTGCAAAAGAGGTTGCTGACAACATGATCTTTATGGATGAGGGAAAAATTGTTGAAAAAGCAAAAACAAAAGAATTCTTCGATAATCCCAAATCTGATAGAACTAAATTATTTTTAAGTCAAATTTTATAGCCACTTTGGAATAGGTAAATTCTTTTCTTTCAAAAATTTCTTATTAAATATTTTACTTGCATACCTTCTTCCATCATCGCACAAAATAGTAACTATGTTTTTGTTTGGTCCTAATTTTTTTGCTAGTTTAATTGCACCAGCTATATTAATACCTGATGAACCGCCAAGTACTATTTTTTGACTAATTATCAAATCATAAACTATATTTAAAGCTTCTACATCGGAAGTTTGAAAAGCTTCATCGACAATTGCTTTTTCATAGTTTTTCGTAATTCTACCAGTACCTATACCTTCCGTTATAGAATTTCCCTGACTTTTCAATTCCTTATCTTTAAAGTATGAGTATAACGAAGATCCCATTGGATCAGATAATCCTATTTTAATATTCTTGTTTTTTTCTTTTAATCCTATTGAAACACCAGCTAAAGTCCCACCTGTTCCTACCGCACATATAAATCCATCTATATTTCCTCCTGTCTGACACCATATTTCTTGAGAAGTTGTTTCAATGTGTGCTTCAGTATTAACTGTATTATCAAATTGATTAGCCCATAAAACACCATTTTTATTTTTTTTAGATAATTCGTCAGCTATTTTTTTTGATTTTTTGATATAATTTTCAGGATTAGCGTAAGGAACAGCTTCAACCTCAATAAGTTCAGCACCTAAATCTTTTAATGTATTTTTTTTTTCAATTGATTGTGTATTTGGAATTACTATCTTTAGATTAATACCTAATTCTCTAGAAATTACCGCAAGTCCAATACCTGTATTCCCTGCTGTGCCCTCCACAATTGTTCCACCTTTTTTGATTTTACCTTTTTTTATTGCATCGTTTATAATAAACAATGCAGCTCTATCTTTAACAGATTGACCAGGGTTAAAATATTCGGCTTTTCCATAAATGTTACAACCAGTTATTTCAGAGGCTTGTTTTAACCGAATTAATGGTGTATTTCCAATTCTAGCAATTAAATTATTATTAACCATATACCAAAATAAATGAAAAAAATAATCCTTTCAATTACTTTTTACTTTTTAATATCGTTCACATTTATATTAGGTCATGTTGACCATTACAAAAATTATGATTATTTAGAATATGAACTTTTCAGAAATAATCAGCCCATAGGTTATCACAAATATGAATTTGACAGAAATAACAATAATTTGACGGTAAATAGTATCGTGGAGTTTAAAATTTCAAAATTAGGAGTAAATCTATATAAATATTTCGCTTCCAGTAGTGAAAAATATAAAAATGGTAAATTTTTGTCATTTAGTTCGAAAACTAAACAAAATAAAAAAAATAAATATGTAAATATTACAGTCGACAATAGTCAAAAGCAATTAATTATAGATGGCTCATCCTACAAGGGCCCAGCCAGCATAGATACTATTATTGGAACCTGGTGGAATCACGAAATTGTAAAGGCAAAAGCTCAAATAAGTGCAATATCTGGCAGAATAATTGGTCAAAAAGTAACATTTTTAGGAAAAAAACAAATTACTATTGGTGGAAAAGAATACAATTCATTACATTTTAATTTTAAATCGTCTGACGAGACATTACCCGATAACAAAAAATTAAACACTGACATATGGTATGAAGAAAAAACATTTTTATGGCTAAAAGCTTCTTTTGACAAAAGAGGTTATTGGGAGTACAGGCTAAAAGAAGTTAGGTAATTTTATTAAAAAACAGGCATATTATTAAATAAAGTCAATACCTATTATCTTTTTTTTTAAGGTTTTTAGCCCTTAAAAATTAAAAAAAAAAGTGGACCCATCTTGAACTTTTTCATTGCCAAACTATAAAATTTAATGTTCAATTTGATTTTTGGGGAGATTAATGGAAGAAAATTTTAACATACATTTGGGTAAAAAATTACGAATGAGAAGACTATCTTTAGGATTAACCCAAACAAAAGTAGCTCAAGCAATCAACGTTACCTTCCAACAAATTCAAAAATATGAAAAAGGCACAAATGGAGTAAGCTCTAGCAGGCTTATGCAGCTTTCATCATTTCTAAAAGTGCCTATTACTTATTTTTTCGAGGATTTCAGAGATTTTAATGCTAATAATCAAACTAGAGTAGAGGGAGATGATCTGAATTATTCGTTTCTAAGTAAAACTTTTTCTTCTCTTTCAAGATCACAAAAAGAAAAAATCCTACAAGTTCTTAAAAATACAGTAGCTTACGAGAGACTTGGTTGATTGGCTCCTCGGGCAGGACTCGAACCTGCGACCAATTGATTAACAGTCAACTGCTCTACCAACTGAGCTACCGAGGAATTAGTTGAACATACTTTTTTTAAAATAATAAAACAACTAGTTTTTTGGAGGCCACGCCCAGAATCGAACTGGGATAAAAGGATTTGCAATCCTCTGCGTAACCATTCCGCCACGTGGCCAATCATATAGATAAATAATGTAATGACTCATTTATTTAATCTATTTCTATCTTTATTAAATAAATATATCTTATTTTTTGGTAAGTAAATTGTAATTTTTTTATCTTTAATATTTAGAGCACTTTTTACTCTAATTTCCTTGCCATCTAAGTTGCCATATATAATTTTTTCAGAGCCTAAATTTTCTACTAAATCTATGTCGATTTTTGTAGAAATTTCACTATTATCAACTAAAGAAATGTCCTCTGGTCTAAAGCCTACAAAAAACTCCTCTTCAAATTTCGTATTTTCAAATCGAATTTTTTTACCAAACAAATTTACTGTATTACTATCAACTATATCCTTAGATAAAATTTTTAAAATATTCATTTTGGGACTTCCAATAAACTCAGCTACAAATATATTTTGAGGGTTATTGTATATCTCATCTGGACTCCCATATTGTTCAATTTTACCCTTATTCATTATAACAATTTTGTCGGCTAAAGTCATTGCCTCTACTTGATCATGGGTTACGTAAACAATATTGCTTTTCAACTTTCTGTGTAACTTTGAAATTTCAACTCTCATTTCTGACCTAAGTGCTGCATCAAGATTGGATAAAGGTTCATCAAATAAAAACAATTTTGGGTTTCTTACAATAGCCCTTCCAATTGCAACCCTTTGTCTTTGACCTCCAGACAACTGAATAGGTTTTCTCTCTAAAAGATTTTCAATTTTTAGAATTTTAGAGACCTCGGTAACTTTTTTCTTTATCTCAGTTTTTGGTATTTTTTCTGTAACTAGTCCAAAAGAGATGTTTTGATAAACATTCATGTGGGGATACAAGGCATAGGATTGAAAAACCATTGAAATTTTTCTTTTAGAGGGCAGGAGATCATTTAGTATTTTGTCGTCTAAAATAATTTTTCCATTATCTATTTTTTCCAACCCGGCTATCATCCTTAGTAAGGTTGATTTTCCGCATCCAGAGGGGCCTAATAAAACTAGCAGTTTACCTTTTTCAACCTTAAGATTAAATTTACTAATTACGATATTATCATCGTATGATTTGTCTATATCTTCAAACTCTAAATACGTCATTTTTCCCAAAAATTGCTTTTTTCGTTTCTTACAAGCCTCTTATGCATTTTAATCATAATAATATTTCTACTAAATTATATAAACTTAAATCATTATTTTATTAATTAATAGGAGGAAAAATGCGAAAAATAATTGCATTCATTTTTGCTTTTACTTTTATAGCTACTAATAGTTATTCAGATATAACTTTTTGGACGACAGAAGTTCAGCCAGCAAGAATGGAAAAACAGATGGATATGGCTAAGTCTTTTGAAGCTAAGACTGGTATTAAAGTTGAGGTAATACCTGTTGAAGAAAAAGATTTAGGTTCAAGAGCAACAGCAGCAGCAGCTGCAGGTAACTTGCCTGATGTAATTTATCATACTCTTCAATACGTCTTACCGTGGGCAGAAGCAGGTATACTAGATGTTAACGCTAATAATGATGTTGTAAAATCTTTAGGTAAAAAAACTTTCGCACCCGGAGCATTAAACATGGCAAAGAAGGGTGGAAAAATCGCAGCTGTCCCAGTTGACGGTTGGACACAAATGGTTGTTTACAGAAAAGATTTATTCAAGCAAGCAGGCTTAGAGCCGCCAACTAGTTACGAAAATATCACTAAAGCTGTGAAGGTTTTATCTAGTGGAGATATGTTTGGTTTTGTCGCCGCGACTAAAACTGATGAAAACTTTATGAGTCAAGTTCTTGAACATGTACTTTTAGCAAATGGTGTTAATTTTGTTAAAAAAGGTGGAACAAAAAAACAGGGTAAAGCTCTAAAAAATTCTTTAGAATTTTATAAAGTTATTGCAAAAGCAAGCCCACCAGGAGAATTATTTTGGAAACAATCCAGAGAATTATACTTTGCAGGAAAAACTCCAATGATAATTTGGTCTCCTTTTATTATGGATGAATTAGCCGGATTAAGAGACTCGGCTCCTCCAACAATCAACAGCGACCCAACTTCACCTGAGCTTGCGTCTAAAACTGGTTTCATAACTAATTTTAGTGGTCCTAATAACAAAAAAGGTGCCGCTTGGGCAGACGTTAGATATTTTGGTATTACAGCTGATGCAGATGTTGATGAAGCTAAAAAATTTGTTGAGTACTCAATGGATGAGGGATACACAAGTACTTTAGCAATAGCTCCTGAAGGTAAATTCCCAGTAAGAAGAGGAAACTCCTCGGACCCTGCAGCATTTACAAAAGCTTGGAGTAAATTACCAGTTGGTGTAGATAGAAAAAAACCTTTAACTGAACTTTACTCCTCAGATGTAATCAACAATATTGTGGCCGGATTAGATACGGCAAATAGATGGGGTGTAAAAGAAGGTGAACTTTCCAGAGCATCTAAAATTATCAATGCACAATTCTTGAATAGAATTACTAGAGAATACATTGATGATCAGATAACTGTCGATGAAGCGGTTAAAAAAATTAATGCTGAATTGGCGAAATTTTAGCAAACATATTTATTAAAAGCGGATAATAAGATATTATCCGCTTTTAAATGAGCACAACATTATCTAAAATAGAAAAAAGAACAGCATACACGCTTCTGTTACCAGCAGTATGTTTGGTATTTGCAATTGTATTATTTCCTATTTTAGCAAATGTATGGATTAGTTTTAAAGAAGTAGGCCTAAAAGATATAAGAATTCCAGAGCCCAGAGCAAAAAAAATCGTTAAATACTCTAAAGATAATAATTCTGAATTGAAAATAGTTTATAAATTTAGAAATAGCTCTTTAATTCAAGAGATAAGGGAAGTTAAATTTTCAGACAAATTTCCAAAAAATTTTGAACCTATTAATTTAGATAAAAGATGTGAATTTAAATCACAAAAAATCAAATGTTCATTTGGAATATGGGAGGCTGGATACCGCGAAAATTTTGAAATTTTGATCAAGGTTCTAAATATCAAAGATATTAATAAAAAAGATTTAGAATATTTTAAGCCAAAGTTGAGCGGAAAATCAGATAATATTTTATTAACCACAGATTTTACTTTAAAAAATTTTGAAAAAGTTTTCTTAAACAACAATTTTTTTGAGCTTTTAATGACGACTTTTTATTTTACTTTTTTTGGTACCCTAGGCGCTATTTTGTTGGGTATATTTGCTGCGCAATTGGTAAATCAAAAATTTTATGGACGATCATTTATGAGAAGTATATTACTATTTCCGTATGTTGGGCCTGTGGTGGCTTTGGCTTATACATGGACTTTGCTCTTAGATCCAAATAGCGGTACTTTAAATTCACTTCTAGTAAGTTTTGGAATAATTGATAAACCTATAAACCTCCTTGGCCAAAAGTATTTAATAATAAGTATCTTAGGTTTTGAATTAAAACTTAGATTAGCATTAACAACAGTTATATTTTTTGAGATATGGCGATATTTTCCTTTGGCTTTTTTATTCATCTTAGCAAGATTACAAGCTATCCCCAAAGACCTTTATGAGGCTGCAGATGTTGATGGAGCTGGGCCTTTTAGAAAATTTATTGCTATAACACTTCCACAAATTACGGCAATAATATCAATTCTGTTTATGATTAGATTTATTTGGAATTTTAATAAATTTGAGGATATTTTTTTACTTACTGGGGGTGCCTCAGGTACTCTAACTTTACCTATAAGCGTTTATCAACAAGGATTTGCCATATCAAATATTGGTATGGGATCAGCAATTTCAATAGTAATAGTGTTATTATTAATTATATTTATGCTTATTTATTTTAGATTAATAGGAAAGAGGGCAAGTGAAATATAGATCTTTAATAATAACATTACTTCTATCTTCAATTTTTTTATCAATAATAACTTGTGTATGGAAAATAATGGCAACTTTACAAGGTTTAAGTTTTACAACTCTTAATTTTAATCTTAATTTTTTATTAGCACTGGGATTGATTACTGTCTCTATTATACTTGGTAATAAATTTAAGCCTATTTATAAAATTTCAATATTATCTATATTATTTACTATCATATACACTTTTTTAAATGAGAGCTCTCCCCTGTGGTTTTCTATTGGTATATTTTTAATAATTTTATTTTTTACTAATAAATTTAATAAATATGACATAATATATCTAAAACAAGATTTTATATCAGAAAAAATTATATTTGAGTTTTTGTCTTTATTTGCAATTGTTTTTTTTGCATTAGTTATATTATTTCCGTTTTATATAATGTTTGTAACAAGTTTTAAAACTCAAACCGCCTTATTAATGAATCCTCTTGATCTAAGTATCGATTTTTCAAAAAATATTCTTGAAATATTTAAATCATACTTAATTGTTTTCAAAACTTATGATTTTGGTAGATATATTCTTACAAGCTCTTATGTATCAGTTGGTACAGTTTTGATAACTTTATTGTTTGCTATTCCAGCAGCGTATGCTGTCGCAAGATTAAATTTCTTTGGGAAAACTTTTTTATCAACATCAATACTTATTATTTATATGTTTCCAGCTATAGTGTTGGTCATACCACTTTATACTGTTTTTAGTCAGTTGGGATTGAGAAACTCTATTGAGGGATTGTTAATTGTTTATACAGCTACTACATTGCCAGTGGCTATTTACATGTTACAGGGATATTTTAAAAGCATACCTAGAGAAATTGAGGAAGCAGGTTTGATAGATGGACAAAACTGGTTTGGTATAATCATTAAAATAATCATTCCCCTGAGTTTACCTGCAATTGCGTCAGTTTCATTATATGTGTTTATGATAGCCTGGAATGAGTTTTTATTTTCATTAATGTTTTTAGATAATCCAAAAGTATTTACTCTATCTAGAGCTATAAATCATTTAACTGGCGATGCAGAGACACCAAGGCAATATCTTATGGCTGGATCAGTGATAGTTACTTTACCAATACTTTTAATCTTTGTATATTTTGAGAAATATTTAGTAAGCGGTTTGACAGCCGGAAGTGTCAAAGGTTAATGAAGAATACAATTAAACTCGCAAAAAAAACTTTATTCAATAATAGAAGATCAAAATATACATTACCTACAAATACAAAACTTTATCCCGCACAATGGAATTGGGACTCTGCATTTATCGCATTAGGCTATTCTAATTTCAATTTAAATTATTCTTTTAAAGAAATTGAAACTTTGCTTTCAGGTCAATGGGAAGATGGCATGATACCTCATATTCTTTTTCATATTAAAGACTTAAACTATACACCTAATTTCAAAGCTTGGAATTGTGGTAAAAAAGTATCCTCCTCTGGAATTACACAACCCCCAATATTAGCAAGTGTTTTGCGACTAATAATTGAGAGACAAAAACTTTCTAAGAAAAAGATAAAAAAATATTACTCTTTTATTTTTAAAATTAAAAAATGTTTAGAATGGTTTATTAAATATAGAGATCCTAAAAAAACTGGATTGATTTCCATATTACATCCATGGGAAAGTGGTTATGATAATTCACCATTATGGGACAAGCCGATGAGTAACATCAAAATAGATATGAAACTTAAATATAAGAGAAAAGACAACAAAATTGTAGATTCAAGTCAAAGGCCTTTGAAAATAGACTATGATAGATATGTAACAATCAAAAATCATTTAAGAGAAATGAATTATGATCCAAAAAAACTATATTACAAATCTAAATTTAATGTTGTTGATGTTGGATTTAATTCAATTTTTTTAAAAGCTTTAAAAGATTTAGATTTTTTACTTGATTGTATTGATGAAAGTAGTTCATTTATAAAAAGATATATTGCCTTGAATGAAAAAAACCTTATCAAATTATTTAACACAAAAAAAATGATCTTTAAAAATAAAGATCTCAAAAATAATACTTTTACAAAAATACCGTCAATTACGAATTTTTTTATGTTATATTCCGATTTAAAAAACAAAACAGTGAATAGAAATTTGATAAAAAGTTTAAAAAAATATTGCAAAAAAGAAAAATATCTATTTCCCTCTATAAGCCCAGATCACAAATCATTTGAGGAAAAAAGGTATTGGAGAGGGCCGGTTTGGATCAATTGTAATTGGATTATTTACCAGGGTCTTAAAAATAAAGATAAAAAGTTCGCAGAAATGGTAAGAAAAAGAACCATTAATTTGGTCGAAAAAAAAAAATTTCGTGAATATTATAGCTGTAAGTCAGGTCAAGGAATGGGTGCAAAAAATTTTTCTTGGTCTGCTGCTTTATATTTAGATTTTATACTTAATTGATCTTGAAATCTGATATATATCTCTAGATATCAAAAAAAATGGAATTTAAAAAATACAACCATACCAAAGAAGAAAAAAAAATCTCAGATTTCTGGATTAAAAAAGGATTGTTTAAACCAAGAAAAAATAACTCAAACAAAAAATTTTCTGTTGTAATTCCACCCCCTAATGTTACTGGGAGATTACATATGGGACATGCATTAAATAATAGCCTGCAAGATGTTCTAGTGAGATTTAATAGAATGAAAGGCTTGGAAACTCTATGGCAGCCAGGAACTGATCATGCTGGAATCGCAACCCAAGCTGTAGTTGAAAATAATTTACATAAAGAAGGATTAAAAAAAAATGACTTGGGTAGAGAAAAATTTATAAAAAAAGTTTGGGATTGGAAAGAAGAGTCTGGTGGTATAATTTTAGATCAACTTAAAAAACTAGGTTGCTCATGTGATTGGTCGAGAACCAGGTTTACTATGGATAAAGATTTGTCCGAAGCAGTAATTAAAGTTTTTGTTGATCTTTATAATAATAATTTAATTTACAAAGATAAAAAATTAGTTAATTGGGATACTAAACTTCAAACCGCTATTTCTGACTTAGAAGTTATTCAAAAAGATGTCCAATCTCAATTATATTATATTAACTATTCAATAGAAAATTCTAACCAAGAAATCACCATTGCTACAACCAGGCCTGAAACTATGATGGGAGACACCGCAATTGCAGTAAATCCTAAGGACTCGAGATATAAAAGTTTAATTGGAAAAAACGTACTAATACCTATAGTAAATAGATCAATAAAAATTATTTCTGATCATTACGCTGATCCAGAACAAGGATCAGGAGCTGTCAAAATTACACCAGCACATGATTTTAACGACTACCAAGTCGGTGTGAGAAATAAACTAGAAATAATTAATATCTTCGAAAAAAATGGAACAATAAACAAAAACGGAATTAAGGAATTTCATGGTTTAGATAGATTTGCAGCAAGAAAGCTATTGTTAGAAAAATTAAAGGAAAAAGGGTCTCTTTTAAAAATTGAAAATATTAAAAATAAAGTTCCATATGGAGACAGATCAAACACTGTAATAGAACCTCTTTTAACTGAGCAATGGTTTGTTGATGCAAAAAGTTTATCAAAAAAACCAATTAAGATAGTTAGAGAGGGAAAAACTTCCTTTTTTCCAAGCACCTGGTCAAAAACATTTTTCCAATGGATGAATAATATCGAACCTTGGTGTATATCACGACAAATTTGGTGGGGTCACAGAATACCTGCTTGGTATGATGAAAAAGGAAATATTTTTGTAGCTGAAAATGAAAAAAATGCACTAGCACTAGCTAAGAAAAAAAATAAGAAAAAACAATTTAAGCTAAGACAAGAAACAGATGTTTTAGATACATGGTTCTCATCTGCTTTGTGGCCATTTGCTACTTTAGGTTGGCCAAGTAAGACTGCAGAGCTTAAAAAATTTTATCCTACTTCAGTATTGGTTACGGGCTTTGATATAATATTTTTTTGGGTAGCCAGAATGTTAATGATGGGAAATTTCTTTAATAAGAACACACCTTTTAAAAAAGTTTATGTTCATGCTTTAGTAAGAGATGAAAAGGGACAAAAAATGTCCAAATCAAAAGGTAATGTTATTGATCCATTAGAATTAATTAAAGAATTTGGAGCCGATAGTTTGAGATTTACCCTAATTTCAATGGCATCACCAGGTAGAGACGTAAAATTATCCAAAAATAGGGTAACAGGAAATAGGAATTTTATTACAAAGATTTGGAGTGCAAATAATTTTCTTAAATTAAATAGTTGTAAATTAAATAAAAAGATAAATATCAAATTAATTAAGACACCAATAAATCAATGGATATTTAATGAATATATTGAAACTCAAAACAATGTATCAAAAAATATTGAGTCTTTTCGCTTTGATGAAGCAGCAAAACAGGTCTATCAATTTGTTTGGCATTTATATTGTGATTGGTATTTGGAATTTTTAAAACCAATATTTAATTCAAAAAACAAAGCACAGATTAATGAGTCTAAACTTTTTGCTTCTTTTATGATGGCTAATATTCTTAGATTATTGCACCCATTCATTCCTTTTTTTACAGAAGCTGTTTGGAATAAGAATAATTATAAATCTTTTTTTAAAAAAGATTTAATCACATCAGACTGGCCAAATTATCAAAGATTAAACAAATATAAAAAAAAACAAAATGATATAAATAATTTGATAGAATTAATTTCGGGTATTAGGTCAGCAAAAGCTGAATTAAAAATAACTCCTAAACTCTTCTGCAATATTCTATTTGATGAAAAATCTTCTAAAATTAAGAAATTGACTGAGAATAACCTTAATTTATTTAAGCAAGTCGGAAGAGTAAATAATGTTATTCAAAAAATAAGAAATAATAAAAACTCATTAGAAATATTAGTCTTAAAGGAAAAAATATCCTTGGAATTTTCTGAAGATGTGGATTTAATTTCACAAAAGGAGCGAATTTCCAAAAAGATTGAGAATTTAAATAGTCAAATTAACCAATTAAATAATAAGCTTAAAAATAAGGCTTATTTAAAGAATGCTCCTAAAGAAATTGTACAAAATGATAAAAAATTAGTAAAAGATTTAATAGTTGAAGATGAAAAATTAAGAAGTATTGTATCCAGTATTAATTAAATATGTCTAAAATAGATAAAAAAAAACTACCTAGTCGTCATACATCTTTAGGTGCAGATAGAGCACCTCATAGATCTTTTTACTATGCAATGGGCGAAACAGAACAAGACGTTGCTAAACCTTTTGTAGGAGTAGTATCAACTTGGAACGAAGCCGCACCATGTAATACAGCTCTTATGAGACAGGCACAGTCGGTAAAGAAAGGTGTTAAAGAAACTGGGGGTACACCGAGAGAATTCTGCACAATAACTGTGACAGATGGCATAGCAATGGGTCATGAAGGTATGAAATCATCATTAATTTCGAGAGAGATTATTGCTGACTCGGCTGAATTAACCGTACGAGGTCATTGCTATGATGCTTTAGTAGGTATTGCTGGTTGTGACAAATCTTTACCTGGATTGATGATGTCAATGCTAAGATTAAACGTACCAAGTGTTTTTATTTATGGTGGTTCAATTCTTCCAGGAAAATACAAAGGCAAAGATGTTACAGTAGTTGACGTATTCGAAGCAGTTGGAAAACACTCATCAGGTTCAATGACCGCTGAAGAACTTAGAGAATTAGAATTAGTCGCTTGTCCAAGCGCTGGTGCTTGCGGTGGTCAATTCACTGCTAATACTATGGCCTGTGTTTCAGAAGCTATAGGACTTGCATTACCGTATTCTGCGGGTACTCCAGCTCC
Source organism: uncultured Pelagibacteraceae bacterium (assembly GCA_902563575.1). Lineage (GTDB taxonomy): Bacteria > Pseudomonadota > Alphaproteobacteria > Pelagibacterales > Pelagibacteraceae > Pelagilacustribacter. Next base: position 27,833 of record CACEXV010000001.1, on the reverse strand, counting down.
CTATGAAGAACGAGATAAATATGCACAGGAGAGCGGTAAAACTGTTATGTTTTTATTAGAAAAAAATATTAAACCTAGGGACATAGTTACAAAAAAATCTTTAGAAAATGCGGCTACTATTGTTGCTGCGACAGGTGGTTCAACCAATGCTGCTTTACACCTACCAGCTCTTGCTAACGAAATAGGAGTAAAGTTTGATTTAATGGACGTAGCTAAGATTTTTAAGAAAACACCTTACTTGGCAGACTTAAAACCAGGTGGGAAATATGTTGCAAAAGATATGTGGGAAGCAGGAGGCGTTCCTATGCTACTTAAAACTTTATATGAAGGCGGCTTTATTCATGGTGAATGTATGACTGTTACAGGTAAAACAATGAAGGAAAATTTAAAGGATATAAAATTTAATCCTAATCAAAAAGTTTTACGAGAGTATAATAATCCATTGTCACCTGACGGCGGTGTAGTTGGATTGAAAGGAAATTTAGCTCCAGACGGAGCGATAGTTAAAATTGCAGGTTTAAAAAAATTACAATTTACTGGTAAAGCTAGGTGTTTTGATAATGAAGAAGATGCAATGAAAGCTGTTCAAAAAAAGAAATATAAAGATGGAGATGTTATTATAATAAGGTACGAGGGTCCTAGAGGAGGTCCTGGAATGAGAGAAATGCTATCAACAACTGGAGCGATATACGGTCAGGGAAAAGGAGAAAAGGTTGCCCTGATAACAGATGGAAGGTTCTCTGGAGCCACAAGAGGATTTTGTGTAGGACATGTTGGACCTGAAGCAGCACTTGGTGGACCTATAGCGTTATTAAAAAATGGAGATTTAATTGATATTGATGCAAAAAAGGGTTCTATAAATGTAAGATTAACTAAATCACAATTGGCATCAAGAAAGAAAAAGTGGAAAGCGAGAAAAACAGATTTTGGTTCCGGCACACTCTGGAAATATGCACAAACTGTGGGTCCAGCTTATTTAGGTGCACCAACACACCCGGGTAAAAAAAAAGAAGTTAAAGAATATTCTAAAATTTAATGAAAATTAAACCAGTTATTTTATGCGGTGGAGCTGGAACAAGATTGTGGGAAGATCCCAAAAAAAATCCAATTAAGCAATTTATTGATTTTGGGAATTGGACTTTATTCGGAAAAACCCTAGACAGAGTTAATAATCAAGTATTTGACTCGCCAATCATAAGTACCAATAAAAAATATATAAAACTCGTAAGAAAATACCTTAAAAAACATAAAATAGGTAAATTCAAAATAATTGTTGAGCCAGTGAGAAAAAATACAGGACCCGCTATGTTAGCCACATCTCTAATAAAAGAAATACCAAACGAACAAGCAATAGTATTTTTGTCATCAGATCATTTAATAGATAAGACAGCTTTATTTAACAAATCTATCAAGAAATCCATTCCTAATCTTGATAAGAAAAATATATTTGTTTTTGGGATTAAACCAAAAAATGCAACAGATCAATTTGGATATTTTTTGACGAGGAAAAAAAAAAATATTAACACAGTTTACAAATTTATTGAAAAACCAAAAATATCAATTGCTAAAAAGATAATAAAACAAAATGGATTTTGGAATTCTGGGATTTTCTTATTAAGAAAAGATTCATTGATAAATAATTTTAAAAGATATGAAAAGCAAATATATCTAAATTGTAAAAAAGCAGTCGATAAAGCAAAGTACAAGAATAATATTTTATATTTAGATACAAAAGAATTTAAAAAGAATAAATCAATTCCTTTTGATCAAGCAATTTTGGAAAAATCTAAAAAGGTAAATGCTATAAAACTAAATATTCCTTGGTCAGATCTTGGTAGCTGGAAAGAAATTTGCCTAATGTTTAATAAAAATAAAAATAGATATTTTAAAAGTAAGAACATTTTTTATAAACCTTGGGGTAAATATATTAATTTATTTAAAGGGAATAAATTTTTAATAAAAGAATTGATTATTAAACCAAAAGGTATTTTAAGTTTACAAAAACATTTTCATAGATCTGAGCATTGGCTAATAATTGATGGCAAACCAATGATAACATTAAATAAAAGATCTTTTGTAAAAAAACCAAATGAATCGATTTATATTCCTAGGGGCGCTAAACATAGAATACACAATCCGTTTAAAAAGCCTGTTAAAATTATTGAGGCTCAAATAGGTAGAATACTAAAAGAATCAGATATTGTAAGATATCAGGATGTTTATGGTCGTGTTAAGTAATATTAATTTCGATAGGTGTGTGATCAGAGGGCTTTAATTTTCCTCTTGGGGTTTTATTAATTTTTATAGATTTAATGTTTTTAAGCACGTTATTTGAAGCAAGAAAATGATCAATTCTCATCCCATAATTTTTTTGCCAAGATCCAGCAAAATAATCCCAAAAGGTATATTCAATTTTATTCTTAAAAAAATATCTATAAACATCTGTCAAACCCAAATTTATTAATTCTCTAAATTTCTTTCTAATCTCTATTTTAAATAGAGCGTCATTTTCATATCTTTTATAATCATAAACATCAATTTCATCAGGGATTATATTAAAATCTCCGGAAATAATTAAATTTTTATTTTTCTTTAAAGTTTCTGCAATTTTATTTGTAAATAAATTTAACCATTTTTTTTTATAGTCATATTTTTCGCTTTCTACAGGGTTGCCATTTGGAACATAAATATTTATGAGTAGAATTTCCTTTTCTTTTAAAGATATACTACCGCAAATAATTCTTGCTTGACTTAAAGGATCACTAATGAATTTTGTATTTACATTTGAAATATCGATCTTCGATAAAAAAGCAACTCCGTTGTAGCTTTTTTGACCAAACACATAAGTTTTGTATCCAATCTTTTCAAAACTTTCTTTAGGAAAATTTATTTCTTGTGTTTTAATCTCCTGTAACATTAAAATATCTGGCTTCTCTTTCGTTAAGTAGTCTAAAATATTTTCAATCCTAGCTCTTACTGAGTTAACATTCCATGAAGAGATACGCATTAAGCAGAAAAAGATAAACCACAGCCACAAGAAGATTTTGCTTTAGGATTTTCTATTACAAAACTTTCACCGATCATTTGCGATTTGAAATCAACAATCGAGCCGTTTAATAATTTTAAAGAGTCTTTATCAATTACAGCATTATTAAATTTAACATCATTTTCATTGATTTTATTATCTATTGAAAAGTTGTATTTGAAACCAGAACAGCCACCACCTTTAACCGATATTCTAAAAAAGCTTTTGTTTTTTGTATCACCAGTAATCTTATTTATTTGATTCTCAGCATTGTTTGTAAAAGTAACTTTTTCAATCATAATTCCAAAAAATATAGTATACAATTTTAATACGTTATATGCAAAAAAAAATCAAAGATCACTATTCAAATTTAGCCACACCTATCAAATCTTCTGGTCGCTTAACTAAAGAGGCTTCTCATGATTTAAGAACTGAATTTCAAAGAGATAGAGATCGCGTCATACATTCAACAGCCTTTAGAAGGCTAAAGCACAAAACCCAAGTATTTGTTAACACTACAGATGATCATTATCGAACTAGAATTACTCACTCACTAGAAGTTTCTCAAATAGCCAGAACATTAGCCAAACATTTTAACTTAAACGAAGATCTTTGTGAAACACTGAGTCTGGCGCATGATCTTGGCCATACTCCTTTTGGCCATGCTGGTGAAGAAACTTTAAATGAATGCATGATTCATCATGGTGGTTTTGATCATAATTTACAAACTATAAGAGTAGTAACTTTATTAGAAAACAAATATTTAAAATTTAAAGGGTTAAATCTTACCGTTGAAACACTTGATGGTTTGTTAAAACATAATGGACCATTAAGAAATACTAAAAAATTAGAAAATATGATTGGGTTAAAATATTTTAAAAAAAAGATAATTTTTCAAAATCGTCCATCATTTGAAGCACAGCTTGCAGCTATTTCTGATGATATAGCTTACAATTCTCACGATTTAGAGGATGGATTGAAAGCTGGATTATTTAAAGTTAAAGATTTACAAGAAATTGATATTATTAAATTATTTATAAAAAAATATAAATCCAAAATGATTACTGATGAATTGATTAAAAGAATTATTTCAAGAGAGCTTATAAATTACTTAGTTATAGATGTTATTAAAAATACAAAAAGCACTCTCAAAAAACATAAAATTAAAAATTTAAATTCCATATATAATTCAAATATTAATGTGGTTAATTTTTCTTCTGAAGTAAAGGTATTAGACTCTCAAATTAAAAACTTTTTACAAAGAAAAATGTACTATTCACCAGAAGTCTTGAGGCGAACAAATAAAGGTAAAAAAGTTATTGCTTTGCTATTTAAAAAGATAATAAAGTCACCAAACAAAATTAAAGAAATAAAAATAAATAAAAAACAAAATATTTATCGTCAGGTCAGTGATTTTATTGCAGGTATGACTGATAGGTATGCTTTAAGATTATATAAAAAATTAACATGAATATATTCAATTTTTATCAAAAAAAAATTATTGAAACTATAAAAAAAAATAAAAGATCTCTTAAAATTAGTGAAGTTAATTTTAATGGAATGCAAGTTGAGCTCGCTCCAGAAAAGTTTAATTGCGATATTTCAACTAATATTGTAATGCTACTTACAAAACGATACAAAAAAGATCTTCAAACATTTGCTCATGATTTAAAAAATTTATTGATTAAACAAATAAAAGATTTTCAAAATATTGAAATTGCTGGTTCGGGATTTCTCAATATAACCTTAAAAGAAAAATCTTTACTTAAAATAATTGAACAAATTTTAAAGAATAAGGATAAGTACGGTTCACTAAAGCAAAACAAAAAAATAAATATTGAATTTGTTTCAGCAAATCCTACAGGTCCAATGCATGTTGGTCATTGCAGGGGGGCAGTTTTAGGCGATGTAATTAGCAATCTATTTTTATTCAATGGGAATAAGGTAATCAAAGAATATTATGTAAATGATTATGGTGTGCAAATTAATAATTTTGTCAAATCTGTTTATTTAAGAATAAGAGAAATTAAATATAAAGAGAGTTTTCAAAATAGTCCTGATTTATATCCAGGAGATTATATAATTGATATTGCTAAAAATATTTTAAAAAGTCATCCAAAACTAAATGTAGATAATTATGAAAACTGTTTTAATGAGTTAAAAAATAAATCTTTAAAATTATCATTGGATAGCATTAAAAAAGATTTGAAAAGTTTAGGAATCGTACATAATAATTTTGTTTCAGAAACTTATCTTGTTAATGAGGATTTTGTAAGCAAAACAATTAATTTGCTTAAAAAAGGGAGTCATATTGAAGAAGGTTTTTTACAACCACCAAAAGGCACAGAAAATAAGAATTGGAAAAAAATTAAGAGATTAATCTTTAAATCTACAAAATTTGGTGATGATAATGATAGAGCTTTGCAAAAGAATGATGGTTCCTGGACATATTTTGCAAATGATGTCGGCTATCATAATTTTAAGATTTCAAAAAAATACGATCTTCTAATAAATATTTTAGGCGCGGATCACACCGGATATATCAAAAGAATTACAGCTGCGGTAGAGGCAATATCAAATGGTAAAACAAAATTAAATTGTAAGGTTAGTCAATTAGTAAAACTTTTTAAAGATGGAAAACCATTTAAGATGTCAAAAAGAGCTGGCGACTTCGTAACGCTGAATGAATTTTTGAACGAGGTTGATAAAGACGCAATAAGATTTATGATGTTGAATAGAAGTAGCGACGTTGAATTAGAATTTGATTTTGCAAAGGTAATTGAAAAAACAAAAGAAAACCCAATATTTTATGTTCAGTATGCTAATGCAAGAATTAATTCAATATTTAGATCATTAAAAAAAAACAAAGATAAAAAGATTCAACTTTCAGATGGTACTATTAATTTCAATGAAATTGAAAAAAAAATTTTAAGAAAAAGTTTCGAATGGCCAAAAATTGTTGAAAATTCATCTAATAAGCTTGAGCCTCACAGAATAACTTTTTACTTATATGAGTTGTCAACTTTATTTCATTCTTTTTGGAGCAAAGGAAATGAAGAAGAAAAATATAGGATAATAATAGATGGTAAATTAAATAGATCAGAATCTTTATTAATCTTACAACTTTTATCTTCTGTAATCAGAAATGGAATGCAGATCTTAGGTGTTAGCTTACCAGAAAAAATGTAATGATAAATTATTTAATCAAATCAATTTTATTAATTATAAGTATCATTTTTTTTTACAATACTATTGATTTTTATAAATCAGACAAAAATATCGCAAACATTAAAGATAAGAGAAAAAATTTTAACAATATGAGTTATATTATTGACGTAGATCTACCTTTACTAAAAAATGACACATATGACGTTATCCAATTTAATTCTGGTTTTGAGGAGGAAAAATTTGAAAAAAAAAGATTTTTTTGGAGATTGTTTGATAAATGATTAGAAAATCTGCAATAGTGAGTATTTCGAAAACTAGGTTAAGTATAATTGAAAAGAAAATTCTTAAAAAGTACAAACCGTGGGGTATTATTCTATTTAGCAGAAATATTAAAAGCAGCGATCAATTGAGAAGATTAACTAAAGAGATTAGAACATTAATGTCAGATAGGAAATATCCTATTATGGTTGATGAGGAGGGAGGAACAGTCACTAGACTAGCCAATATAATTGAAAATCCATATTCACAGATATTTTTTGGTAAAATTTACGAAAAAAATTTAAATATAGGAAAAAAACTTTACATAAATTACTTGAGTAGTTTAATAGAAAATATAAAGCGCTTAGGCATAAATATTAATACAGTTCCGGTGTTAGATAAAATATACAAAAATACTCACAAATTTTTGATTAATAGATGCTACTCTAACAATGTAAAAACAATTAAAACGCTTGGAGATATTTGCGTTAGTACATATAAAAAACTTAAGATGGGAACCGTCATTAAGCATATTCCTGGTCATGGATATGCAAATCTAGATAGTCATAAAATATTACCTTCAGTCTTATTAAAAAATGAAAAATTAAAAAAGAATGATTTTAACTGTTTTAAGCATTCAAAAAGTTTTTTTGCCATGACAGCACACGTTAAGTATCAGAAAATTGATAAAAAAAATTGTGCCACTTTCTCAAAAAAGATAATTTCAGAAACAATTCGAAAGCAAATTGGTTTCAAGGGAATATTGATGTCAGATGATCTATCCATGAAAGCTTTAAGCCATGATTTAGTTGCTAACGCTAAAAGATCCTTAGACGCAGGCTGTAATCTTGTTTTATACTGTAAAGGCGACTCAAAGGAAACTATTAAGATACTTAAAAACGTACCTAATATTGATCATTTTACTGAAAAAAAAACTTCGCAATTTTATAAGTTTTTAAGTTAATATTATTTATGGAATCAGCAAAGAAAAAATCTCTTTCAATAGAGATACCAAATTATCAAGGACCTTTAGAAGTTCTTTTAGATTTAGCTAAAACTCAAAAAGTTGATTTAGCTAGCATTTCAATAACAAAGCTAGCAGACCAATTTTTACAATACATCAAGGATAATCGTGATTTAAACTTAGAGGAGGCATCCGAATATTTATTGATGGCTACATGGTTAGCTTACTTAAAATCTAAATTACTTTTACCTGAAGATGAAGATGATGATTTTAAAGCACATGAAGTAGCAGAAAAACTTAAAGTTCAACTTAAAAAACTTGAGTTAATACGTTTATTATCCGACCAGCTTCTTAAGAAAAAAAGAATTGGACGTGACATTTTTTATCGAGGAATGAAAGGCGGCATACGATCAATTTATACACCTACGTATGATGTATCATTATATGATTTATTAAAATGTTACGCTGAAATCAATATCCAAAAATCGTTTAAAGTTATGAACATTCCAAAATTACCAGTTCTAACAACAGAAGCTGGAATTAAAGAAATAAAAGAAAATTTACACAAATTAAATGATTGGACAGATTTTAACAAATTAATACCAGAGGATATATTAAATAACCATAAAATGAAAAGATCAGGATTAGCAGGTATATTTGCGGCTACACTAGAATTGACAAAAGAAGGCATTTTAAAAGTAATGCAGGAGAAATCATTTGAAAAAATATTTGTTAAAAAAAATAATTAATTATGAAAAAAGATACAAAAAAAAATAATATTATAAATTTTCCAAATAATACTTCAAAGATAGAAAGAAAAGTTGAGGCAATACTTTTTTCTGCTTCCGAACCACTTGATATAGAAACTATCGAAAAAAGACTTAATACTAAAACAAACTTAATAAAAATTTTGGAAAAACTGCAAATAGACTATAAAAACAGAGGTATAAACTTAGTTCGGAAAAGAGACAAATGGTCTTTTAGAACTTCGGAAGATTTATCTAAAACAATGGCGCTACAAAAATCAACTTTTAGAAAACTTTCCAAAGCAACTATTGAAACTTTAGCTATTATTGTCTACCATCAGCCGGTTACTAGATCTGAAATTGAGGAAATAAGGGGCGTAGCTTTTGCAACAAACACGATTGAAATATTATTAGAACTTGACTGGGTACGACCAGCAGGCAGGAAAGACGTTCCAGGAAAACCCATTCAATATGTTACGACTGAGAACTTTCTAAATCATTTCAATATTCAAAAACTCTCCGATCTTCCAACAATTGATGAATTAAGCTCAGCTGGGATGATAGACACTTCATCTATAGACTCTTCCATATTTGGGACAGGAAAATTCTTTAAAGAACAAGCAAATTTAAAAAATGATAATATTTACACTGAGATTGATCAAACTTTAGAGCAAACAAAGAAATCTGATGAATAATTTCATTTATTTAAAGTTAAATATTGTATATAATTAACTTATGAGTATAGGATTTTGGCAAATTGCAATAGTAGTAGTTTTAGTAGTCCTTTTATTTGGAAGAGGAAAAATCTCAGATCTTATGGGTGATGTGGCCAAAGGTATTAAAAGTTTCAAGAAAGGAATGTCTGATAATCCAGAAGATTCTCAAAAAGACTCAGAAGATAAAAACAATCCAAATAGTAATTAATTCTAATGCCTCAAATTGGATGGTTTGAAATATTAATCATAATAATTGTTGCCATATTAGTTATTGGTCCTAAAGAATTTCCAGTTGTCCTAAATAAATTAGGATCTTGGATTGGATCTATAAAGAGATATTTCACTGATGTTCAAAAAAACATGAATGAAATTACATCATTAGAAGATAATACAAAAAAAGATAAGAAATCAGATGATCAGAAATAAAAAAATTGATACTGAAAATACTTTTACCTCTCATTTAACAGAACTTAGATCCAGATTAATTAAAACTTTTGTTTTTTTTATTATTTTTTTTTTAATTAGTTATTATTTCGCTGAATATATATATGGTTTTTTGGTGAAACCTTATTCAGAAGCCGTTATTCAAAGTGGACTAGAGAGAAGACTTATCTTTACTGCATTACATGAAGCTTTCTTAACATACCTTAAAGTTGCGTTTTTTAGTTCACTGCTAATTAGTAGTCCAATACTATTAACACAAATTTGGAAATTTATTGCTCCAGGTCTTTACCAAAATGAAAAAAAAGCTTTTTTACCATACTTAATTTCAACTCCGATATTATTTATTATTGGAGCGCTTCTTGTATATTATTTAATTATGCCGTTAGCTATCAAATTTTTTTTAGGATTTGAGACCGTAGCAAGTCAAAATCAAATAGCTATAGAACTTGAGGCTAAAGTAAATGAATATCTATCACTTATAATGAGACTTATTTTTGCGTTTGGTATAAGTTTTCAATTGCCTGTTGTCTTAAGTTTGCTTGCACGTGTTGGTTTAATTGACTCAATTTATTTAAAAAAGAGAAGAAAATATGTAATTGTTATAATGTTTGCATTTGCTGCACTGCTTACGCCTCCAGACCCAATTACACAAATTGGTTTAGCTTTACCGTTATTATTGTTATACGAAATATCTATAGTTACAGTAAAATTAATAGAAAAAAAACAAGATGCATAATATTAAAGACATAAGACAAAATCCCGATTTTTATAAAGATAAGCTCATGGAGCGAAATTATAATTTAGATCTTGATAGTTTAATCAAGCTTGATAAAAAAAATAGAGAGCTTATTACAAAAAAAGAGTCCCTCGAACAAGAAAAGAAAAAAATTTCTAAAAATAAAGACCCTAAAAATTTTGAATTATCAAAAAAAATATCTAAAGATATCTTAATAATTGAACAGGAACAGATAAAATTACAAAAAAACATTAATAGCATTTTAGAAACTATTCCCAATATTGCCTTAGAGGATGTACCAAAAGGTCAAGATGAAAAAAATAACGAGATAATTAAAAAGCACGGAGATATAAAAAAATTTGATTTTAAGATAAAATCACACATAGAATTAGGAAAAAAGAATAACAATTTAGACTTTGAAACATCAGCTAAATTATCCGGTTCTCGATTTGTGGTATTACAAGAAAAGTATGCACTATTAGAAAGAGCATTAATAAACTTTATGCTTGATTTACACACAATTAAGTTTGGCTACAAAGAGATATCTCCCCCGTTAATTGTTAATGAAGAAGTCATGTATGGCACAGGACAACTTCCTAAATTTAAAGATGATCAATTCGAATTAAATATTGAGGACTCTAATGTAAAAAAATATTTAATTCCTACCGCTGAAGTAGTACTAACTAATCTTGTGAGGGAATCGTTTGCCAAAAAAGAGGATTTACCGCTTAGATATGTTGCATCGACACCTTGTTTTAGAAAAGAAGCAGGTAGTTATGGCAAAGACACTATTGGAATGATGAGACAGCATCAATTTTATAAAGTTGAATTGGTCTCAATTGTTGAACCCGAGCAAACAAATAAAGAATTAGAAAGAATGCTTAATTGTGCAGAAGAAGTATTGAAACTATTGGAATTGCCATATCGTATTGTATTGCTATGCACAGGTGACATGGGATTTAGTGCAGAAAAAACATATGATATTGAAGTATGGATCCCATTTGAAAAACAATATAGAGAAATATCCAGCTGTTCATCATGTGGCACTTTTCAGGCTAAAAGAATGATGGCCAAATATAAAGATGGAAATAATAAAAAATTTCTAGGCACTCTTAATGGCTCAGGTTTGGCAGTTGGTCGTCTTATGATTGCGCTCATTGAAAATTATCAAAACTTAGATGGAAAAGTTATAATTCCTGATGTTTTAAAAAAATACATGAATAATTTAGACAAAATCTAATTATTATTAGCTTGTTTAAATAACTCATTTATTATAGTTATTTGTTATGGAAGCTCAAGGATTTGCACAATTTATCCCATTAATTTTAATATTTGTAATTTTTTATTTCTTCTTGATTAGACCTCAACAAAAAAGAGTTAAAGATCATAAGGCCATGGTTGAAAGTTTAAAAAGAGGTGATGAGGTAATTACATCAGGCGGCATTATTGGTACAGTTGATCGTGTTTTAGAAGACGACAGAATAGAAGTGCTAATAAATAGCGATATAAAAGTACAAGTAATTAAATCTACTATTACGAGTTTACTAAAAAAAGAAGAAGTAAAAAAATAATTTTAACTCGTGTTAAATTTCTCTAAAATAAAAATCTTTACTATATATTTAATTCTATTGATACTTTCATCATTTTCACTACTTAATTTACAAAATGAAAACTTTTCAATTATCGAAAAAAAAGTGAATCTTGGCCTTGATTTACAAGGCGGTTCTTATTTATTGCTCGAAATTGATACTAAACCATTATTAAAAGAAAGGTTACAAGAAAAAATTATTCCTTTAAAAAAATTTCTTACAGACAATAACATTGAATATTCAAACTTTAATATTAAAGAAGAGATTATATCATTTGACATCAAAGATGATAAATTATCCAAATTTGAATCATTGTTTAATAAAAAAGAAAAAAACAATATCAATCCGTATATACAAAGATATAATACTCATGAATTAAAGTATTTAATAAATAATAATTCTTTGCAAATTTCTTTTTCAAAATACGGAAAACTAACAATAAATAATTCAGCATTGAACCAATCTATAGAGATAGTTAGAAGAAGAATAGATGACGTTGGAACAAAAGAGCCCACCATCCTTCAAAGAGGAGACAAAAGGATTTTAGTTGAATTACCAGGTTTAAAGGATCCTGAGAGAATTAAAAAATTATTAGGAAAAACAGCTCAATTAAACTTCAGATTAGTCTCAAGCGAAGAAAATGAATTTGGAGTAGAAATTTTGAAGAGTGACTTAGGTGAAGAATTAAAAATTAGCAAAAGAATAATTATTAGTGGAGACAATTTAATTGATGCACAACCAAGATACGACAGTCAATCTAATCAGCCAACTGTATATTTTTCTTTAGATAGAGTAGGTGCACAAAAATTTGGAAAGACAACTACTGAAAATGTTGGGGCTAGGATAGCTATTGTTTTAGATGATAAAGTAATTAGTGCGCCTAATGTAAGAGAACCAATCACAGGCGGTAGTGGTTCTATTTCAGGAGACTTTTCGTTTCAGGATGCAACAGATTTAGCGTTATTGCTTAGATCAGGTGCTTTGCCAGCACCTATCAATATTGTTGAAGAAAGAACTGTTGGCCCTGATTTGGGAGAAGACTCGATTAATTCTGGAAAAATTTCACTAATTGTAGGTTTTATTTTAGTGATCTTTTATATGTTTTACAAATATAGGATCTTCGGATTAATCGCTAATTTTTCCTTGGTTGCAAATTTGATTATGCTGATAGGTATTTTAACTTTGCTAGAAGCAACACTTACACTACCAGGAATAGCCGGGATTATATTAACAGTCGGTATGGCTGTTGATGCAAATGTTCTAATTTTTGAAAGAATTCGGGAAGAATTAAAAACTGAGAAATCGAGCATTCACGCTTTTGATTCAGGTTACAACAAAGCTAAAATTACAGTGTTAGATGCCAATATTACTACACTTATTGCAGCCACAATATTGTTCTTTTTTGGATCAGGACCTGTAAAAGGCTTCGCCGTTACGTTAGGTATTGGAATCATAACAACTTTGTTTTCTGCATACTATATAGCAAGGCATTTAAGCTCTTGGATTGTGTTAAGAAATAAAGGTCAAAATATTAAATTATGAAGATAAATTTTTCAAATTATTTTAAGATAAGCAATATTTTATCAGCTTTAATTTTCACAATTAGTATATTATTTATTTTTTTTAAAGGTTTAAATTATGGAATAGATTTTAAAGGAGGAACTCTTTTTGAAATCAAAACAAATAAAGATATATCTACTTTAAACATTAGAGATACTTTGAAAAATCTTCAGTTAGGAGATGTTAATGTTAAAAATTTTGGCGATAAAGGTAATTTTTTAATAAAAGTAGAGCAATCGAATAATAAAGAATCTATACCTCTAATAAAAAAAACTTTGCTGGAAAATTTATCAAATGAAATAAACTTTAGAAGAGTCGAAAAGGTAGGTCCTAAAGTTAGTTCAGAATTACTTAAATCAGGTATCATCTCCATATGCTTGGCTCTTTTTGCAATGCTATTTTATATATGGATAAGATTTGAATGGCAATTTAGTTTAGGATCTATAGTAGCTTTGTTTCATGACGTAGTTATCACACTTGGTATATTTTCTTTATTTTCTATTGAAATTAATTTATCGATTGTAGCGGCTGTATTAACTATAGTGGGTTACTCTATGAATGATACTGTGGTTATATATGATAGAATACGTGAAAATTTATCCAAGTATAATAGAATCAATATAACTGAAGTTTCCGATATTTCGATTAACGAGACACTTTCAAGAACATTGATCACATCAGTAACAACATTGCTTGCATTATTTTCAATATTTATTTTAGGCGGAGAAATTTTAAAGGGATTTTCATTTGCTATGATTGTAGGAGTTTTTATTGGAACATACTCATCAATATTTATAGCATCCCCAGTTTTAAAATATCTGAAAGTAACTTCAAAAACATTAGAGAAAAAAGAGGAAAATATAGTTCCTTAGTACAGATTTTGCGCCGCTACCATCGTAAGTAACATCGGGAGAGACAATAAGGTGTTTATTCTTGAAGTTATCAATGCTTTTCTCGCAGCTAATTGCTTTTCTTCAGGATTACAATCAACAATACCCAGAGCCTTTTTCTGATTTGGCCAGATAATAAACCATACATTATAAGCCATAATAATCCCTAACCACATACCAATACCGATTGCGGTATTTTTTCCGTAATCACTTCCGATTCCTAAAATTATTGATTGGTACAAATAACCGTTAAGGTATGCTACTAATAAGCCAGTTAATATAGTAGCTATGGCCGCCCATCTAAACCAAAATAATACTTTTGGAGCTATGACTTTTGTAATCGCGGGTTTTTGTTCATCGGATATTTTAGGCATACTTGGAATTTGAACAAAATTCAAATACCATAATAATCCAATCCACATAACACCAGACAAAACATGAAAATATCTAAACAACCAGCTAAAAAAATACCTATCAAAAGTAAATCCATCACTAGCTAAATATAAACCAAGAAATAAAAGTAGAGCTAATATGGCCGATAAATTAATTGTTCTTGGTAGCGATTGTAGAATGTTAAACATTGATGATGATTATAGCATAATGACAGTAATTAAGCAGTTTTTTTCATTTTGCTACTTGCATTTAGTATTTGATTTAAAAATTGGCCTGTATAGCTATTTTTTTCTTTAGCAACTTTCTCTGGTGATCCCTCAGCAATGATATTTCCTCCAGCAATACCTCCCTCAGGACCCATATCAATAATATGGTCTGCAGTTTTAATTACATCTAAATTATGTTCTATAACTAGAACCGTATTACCTGTGTTTGTAAAAGCCTGTAAAATATCTAATAATTTTTTTATATCATGTGAGTGTAAACCGGTAGTAGGTTCATCAAGAATATACAACGTTCTTCCCGTCGATCTTTTTGAAAGTTCTTTTGCAAGTTTAATTCTTTGTGCTTCACCACCTGATAACGTTGTAGCCTGTTGACCTATTCTCATATATCCTAGACCTACGTGTCTTAAAGTTATTAATTTTGATCTTATTGTTTGTATATTTTCAAAAAAATCACACCCTTCATCAACCGTCATATCTAAAATATCAGCGATATTTTTTTCTTTAAACTTAATTTCTAAAGTTTCTCTGTTGTAACGAGCTCCTTTGCAAGTATCACATGGAATAAATACATCTGGAAGAAAATGCATTTCGTAAGTCAAAACTCCGTCTCCTTCACAAGTTTCACATCTGCCTCCTTTAACATTGAAAGAAAACCTTCCAACTTTATAACCTCTCGCTTTTGACTCTGGTAAATTAGCAAACCAATCCCTAATTGGACCGAATGCTCCAGTATATGTTGCTGGATTAGATCGAGGTGTTCGACCTATTGGAGATTGATCAATATCAATTACCTTATCAATTAATTCCATTCCCTTAAATCCTTTAAATGGTTTAGGAATTTTTCTAGATTTGTTTTTATTGAGCATTAAATTTAATGCATTATACAATGTATGTAATATTAAAGTCGATTTACCACTACCAGATACACCAGTTACGCATGTAAACGTTCCTATTGGAATCTTAAGATTGACACTTTTTAAATTATTACCACTAGCGCCACTTATTTCTAAATACCTACCATTCCTTGCTAATCTTCTTTTTTTAGGAATAAAAATTTGTTTTTTTCCAGATAAATAATTTCCAGTAATGCTATTTACCTCGTTAATAATATCTTTGACATCTCCTTGGACAACAACTTGACCACCATTTGATCCAGCTTCAGGTCCAATATCAATAATATGATCTGCATTTTCCATAGTTTCAATGTCATGCTCAACAACAATAACAGTGTTTCCTAAGTCTCTTAATTTCTTTAAAGCTTTTATAAGCTTTTTATTATCTCTCTGATGTAATCCAATAGAAGGTTCATCTAGAACATAAAGAACACCGGTTAGCCCAGAGCCAATTTGAGACGCTAATCTAATACGTTGGGCTTCTCCACCAGACAATGTACCAGACTCCCGTGATAAAGTTAAATAATTTAAACCCACATTAATTAAAAAATTTAATCTTTCATTAATTTCTTTAAGAATATGATGCGCAATCTTATTTTCTTTGTCATTAAGTTTATTTGGTAAATTATCAAACCATTCTTTAGCTTCGTCTATTGATTTTTTTGTTATTTCGCTAATATTTTTTGAATTAATTTTGACACACAAGGCCTCATCTTTAAGTCTGAAACCTTTACATTTTTCACAATTTGACTCACTTTGGTATTGAGCGATTTCCTCTCTTTTCCACTCACTTTCAGTTTCTAAATATCTTCTTTCTAAATTATTTACTACACCTTCGAAGCTTTTTCTTGTTGTATAAGTTTCATACCCATCATCATAAGAAAATTTAATTTCTTCATCATCTGAACCAAAGAGAATTATATCTTGTATTTTTTTTGGTAATTTTTTCCACGGTATATTTAATGAAAATTTGTAATGTTTGGATAAAGATGACAGAGTTTGCGCATAATATAATGAGGTTGATTTAGACCAAGGAACTATTGCACCATCTTGCAAACTTTTGCTATCATCTTGAACGACAAGTTTAGGATCAACATTTAGATTACTACCTATTCCTTCACATTCTTCACATGCACCATAAGGAGAATTAAAAGAAAAAAGCCTTGGTTCGATTTCCTCAATGGTAAACCCACTTTCTGGACATGAGAATTTTGAAGAAAATAATATACTTTCCATTTTTCTGTATTTTTTTGGTAAAGTTTCATTTTCATATTCAGCAAGAAGCAATCCATTTGATAGATTTAATGCTGTTTCTATACTATCTGCCAATCTGTTTCCTATTGATGAATTCAACACTATTCTATCAACAACTATTGAAATATCATGTTTAATTTTCTTATTTAAATCCGGAAAATCTGAAATGTTAATATATTTTCCGTCGACCTTAACCTTCTGGAAACCCCTTTTTTTGTAATTGGCAATTTCTTTTTTATACTCGCCTTTTCTTCCTCTTACTATTGGCGCAAGAAGGTATATCGTGCTAGATTTTGGCAAACTTCTAACCTTATCGACCATTTCTGAAACTGATTGGGATACTATTGGCTTGCCAGTAAATGGTGAATATGGGACTCCAACTCTAGCATATAATACTCTCATATAATCATAAATTTCTGTAACAGTTGCAACTGTTGACCTTGGATTTTTAGAAGTATTCTTTTGTTCAATTGATATAGCTGGACTTAAACCTTCTATCATATCGACATTAGGCTTCTTCATTTTATCTAAAAATTGTCTTGCGTATGCAGATAAACTTTCAACATATCTTCTTTGTCCCTCAGCATAAATAGTATCAAATGCTAAAGAGGATTTTCCAGATCCAGATAATCCAGTAATAACCACTAATTTTTCTTTAGGAACTTCAAGAGAAATATTTTTTAAATTATGCTCTTTTGCTCCCTTTATTACGATGTTTTTCAACATATATTTTAAATCAATTTAATTAATCAGCTTATAATTAATGACAATTTATGATATATTTAATAACAAAATTTAATAACTTTCTATATAATTAAATTACTATGGCTGGAAGTCTAAATAAAGTACAATTAATTGGCAGATTAGGTGCTGATCCTGAAATCAAACAAATGGTAAACGGTAAAAACGTCGCAAGACTTAGTATTGCCACAAGCCAATCTTGGAAAGACAAAAATAGTGGTGAAAAAAAAGAAAAAACTGAGTGGCACAGAATTGTAATTTTTAACGAAGGATTAGTTAATGTCGTTCAACAGTATTTAAAAAAAGGAGCAAACATTTACGTTGAAGGACAATTAAGTACAAGAAAATGGAAAGACGAGGCATCTGGTCAGGATAAATATTCTACCGAGGTAATATTACAAGGATATAATTCTAATCTGACAATGCTAGATAATAGAAATAAAAGCGATCAGTCAAATAATTTAGTTTCGGAAAATAAAAGCAGCTTACCTAATGATAACCTAAATCAAGATATTTCCGAATTGGATGATGAGATTCCATTTTAAAAATTAACATGGAAAAGAACAATTTAGCGGTTAAAAATTCATACAAACCTATCTTCGTACAAGATGAAATGAGTTCTTCATATTTATCTTACGCTATGAGTGTGATTGTAAGTCGGGCATTACCGGACGTAAGAGATGGTCTTAAGCCGGTTCATAGAAGGATTATTTATGCAATGTATAAAGGTGGTTACGATTGGTCAAAATCTTTTAGAAAGTCTGCAAGAATTGTTGGTGATGTTATTGGTAAATATCACCCTCACGGTGATCAGGCAGTCTATGATGCTTTAGTTAGATTAGTACAAGATTTTTCCATGAGCCTTCCCTTAATTGAAGGACAAGGTAATTTCGGTTCCATTGATGGTGATCCACCAGCTGCTATGAGGTACACTGAAACTAAATTGGGAAAAATTTCACAACATTTAACTGAGGATTTAGAAAAAAATACTGTTGAGTACAGAAACAACTATGATGAAACTGAAAAAGAGCCAACAGTACTTCCATCTCAGTTTCCAAACCTTTTAGTTAATGGGGCAGGAGGTATAGCAGTAGGTATGGCTACTAGTATTCCACCGCATAACTTAGGCGAGGTTATAGACGCAACTATTGCAATGATTGAAAACAAAGACATTACTATATCACAAATTATGAAATTTTTACCTGGGCCAGACTTCCCAACTGGTGGCGTTATAATTGGAAAAGATATTATTAAACAAGGTTACAATAAGGGTAGAGGATCATTTAAAATACGTGGAGAAATTGATTTTGAGGAAAAAAAAAATGGAAGATCCATTTTGTTGATAAAATCGATTCCTTACCAAATTAATAAATCAACACTAATAGAAAAAATTGCTCAATTGGCTAAAGATAAAAAGATTGAAGGTATAAGCGACATAAGAGACGAGTCTAATAGAGAGGGTATACGTGTTGTGTTAGAATTAAGAAAAGGTGTAGAACCAGAAACTATTAGAAGGCAGCTCTACAAATTCACAAGCGTAGAGAGTTCGTTCGGTTTTAACACACTAGCACTAGTAAACAATAAACCCAAAATATTAAATCTTAAAGAATTTATATCGGAATTTTTAAGATTCCGAGAAGACACTGTTATAAAGAAAATAAGATTTGATCTGAAAAAAGCAGAACATAGGGCACATATTTTAATTGGACTTGCAACCTCGGTAGAAAATATCGATGAAGTAATTAAGATTATAAAAAACTCTAAAGATACCGCCATAGCAAAAAAAAACTTATTATCGAAAAAATGGAAAATAAAAAAAAGTTCGAAATTAATACATCTCGTAGAAAAAAAGAAAAATTTAACTTCATATTCATTATCAGAGTCTCAAGTTTCTTCAATTCTAGATTTAAGATTACAAAAATTGACAGCTTTTGGGATTAATGAAATTGAAACTGAAATAAAAAAACTCTCAGAATTGATTGTTTATTACAATAAGATTTTAAATTCAAAAAAAGAATTAAACAGACTTATCACTGAAGAGCTATCAAAAATAAAAGATAAATATGCTCAACCGAGAAGAACAAAAATAATTGACGCTGTCTTGAATTATAATATTGAGGAAACAATAAAAAAAGAGTCAGTTGTTATTAATATTACAAATCAAGGCTATATTAAAAGGAGCCCCTTAACTTCATTGAAAGCTCAAAAAAGAGGAGGCAAAGGTAAAACTGGGATGACAACAAGAGACGAGGATTTTGTTGTTCAAATATTTACAGCTAATACTTTAACACCAGTACTATTTTTTTCAACTCAAGGACTTGTATATAAAATTAAAGCACATAAAATTCCGGAGGGCACTGCAGCTTCAAAAGGTAAATCTATATTTAACTTGCTTCCTTTAAGAAGTCATCATTCAATAAGTTCAATAATGCCCTTACCAGAGGATGAGTCTGAATGGAAAAAGCTTTTAGTAATTTTTGTTACAGCAAATGGTTTTGTGAGAAAAAATTCTTTAGAAGATTTTATTAATATTAATGTAAGTGGCAAAATAGCTATGAAACTTCAAGAAAATGATAAAATAGTTGCAGTAAAAATTTGCAAAAATGAACAAGATATACTCTTAAGCACAAAATATGGAAAGTGTATAAGATTTATGTCATCTAAATTAAGACTTTTTAAAGGAAGATCTTCTAAGGGCATCAGAGGTATTAATCTCTCAGAAAATGACAAAGTTATCTCAATGTCTGTATTGGATAAGCTTAAAATTGATAAAAAAGAAGTTTCAAAAAATGAAAAAATAAAAAACGGGCTAAATAAATTTATTTTATCTGTGTCGGTTAATGGCTATGGGAAAAGAACATCGTATTTAGATTTCCGGGTTACAAATAGAGGAGGTAAGGGTATTATTGGTATTGTTAATTCATCTAGAAATGGAGATATAGCATCAAGTTTAGTTGTAGGTGAACAAGATGAAATAATTATATCTACTGATAAGGGAAGTATTATGAGATGTGCAGTAAAGGATATAAGAATAGCAGGAAGAAATACTCAAGGCGTAAGAATTAAAAAAGTAAAAGGTGAAGAAAAAGTTGTTTCTGTTATAAAAATAGAAGATAATATTTCTTAATGAGAATAGGAATTTATCCAGGCACATTTGATCCAATTACTTTAGGACATATTGATGTAATTAAAAAATCTTTAAAGTTAGTAGATAAAGTCATAGTAGCAACCACTTATAATATCAATAAAGAATATTTCTTTACAATAGATGAGCGTATTGAGATTATTAAGAAGTCTCTTTTTAATGATTTAAAATTAAATAAGAAAAAGATTGAAATTATATCTTTTGATACGCTTACTATAAACCTCTGTAAAAAATATAAAGCAAAAATTATAATTAGAGGTTTAAGAGCTGTATCAGATTTTGAGTATGAATTTCAATTAGCGGGCATGAATAAAAAACTAAGTAATGAAATAGAAACTGTTTTTTTAATGTCTGATATAGAAAATCAAATTATCTCGTCAAATTTTGTAAAAGAAATAGCTAAGCTTGGCGGTAAAGTAGATAATTTTTTAACTAAATCAGCTGTAAAAACTCTAAAAAGAAAAATTAATGAATAAATATATCTATTTATTTATAGTAATTTTTGGTTTATTAAGTAATGAAATTAAAGCCGAAGATATTAAGATGATTTTAAAATTAGAACATGGAAACGTCGAGATCGAACTATTTGATAAAATAGCTCCAAATCACGTAAAAAGATTCAAAGATCTTGCAGAGAAAGGTCTATACAACGGTGTTGTATTTCATCGAGTCATAGATGGTTTTATGGCTCAAACAGGAGATGTGAAATTCGGTAACAAAAATAATAAAGATTACAATTTGCAATTAGCTGGCACAGGTGGATCTGATCTTCCTAATGTCAATGCAGAATTTTCAGATACGGCTCATGTTAGAGGAGTATTGTCTGCTGCGCGATCATCAGATCCAAATAGTTTTAATAGTCAATTTTTCATATGTTTGGACTCGGCGCCACATCTAGACCGTCAATACAGTGCTTTCGGAAAAGTTACAAAAGGCATGGAATATATTGATCAAATAAAAAAAGGTGATGGGCCAAATGGAATGGTGTCTGATCCAGATCACATTGTAAGTCTTAAATTAAAATAAATTAAAAATATGCAACAAAACGAATTTCGTTTTGAATTGGTTGCTGAGGATCAAAAATCTAGATTGGGAAAAATTTTTACTCCAAGAGGTATAATAGATACACCAGCCTTTATGCCCGTGGGAACACTTGGAACTGTTAAGGGAATATTTGTTGAAGATTTAAATCTTACAAAATCACAAATTATTCTTGGAAATACCTACCATCTTATGATCAGACCAGGTATGGAAGTAATTAAGAAATTTAATGGTCTGCATGATTTTATGAATTGGCAAAAACCAATATTGACAGACTCCGGTGGATTTCAAATAATGTCTTTATCTAAATTAAACAAAATAGATAAAGATTTAGGAGCAATTTTTAAGTCTCACACCGATGGTAAAAAAATAATTCTTAGCCCTGAAAAAAGCATTCAAATTCAAAAGAATATCAACTCTGATATTATGATGGTCCTTGACGAATGTCCGAAATATACTCAAGACAGGAAAATCCTAAATAATGCAATTGATATATCTCTTGATTGGGCGAAAAGATGTAAAATTGAAAATGGCAACAACAAAACCAAAGGTTTATTTGGTATTGTTCAAGGGGGATTGTATAAAGATTTAAGATTAAAATGTTTAGAAAAATTAATTTTAAATGATTTTGATGGTTATGCAATGGGTGGACTAGCTGTCGGCGAGTCCCAAAAAGAAATGTTCAAGATACTTGAGGAGACCGTTGGATATCTTCCAAAAAACAAACCAAGATATCTGATGGGCGTCGGAACACCTTCAGATATATTAGGGGCGGTGTCTAAAGGCATAGACATGTTTGATTGTGTTCTGCCAACTAGATCTGGCAGGACAGGACTTGCTTTTACGTGGTCAGGCTCAATTAATCTTAAAAATTCAAAATATCAAAAAGACACATCACCTTTAGACGAAAATTGCAAATTGAGAAATTTAAATAAATATTCCAAAAGTTATCTAAATCACCTTATAAAAACCAATGAACTGTTAGCTTCAATGCTTATTTCACTGAATAATATTAATTTTTATCAACAATTTATGCTAAAAATGAGAGAAGAAATTAAACGTGGCAATTTTTCCAAATTCTATGACAAATATATTGATTTATTTTAAATATTTCATTTGAACTTTTCTTAATTTAAATATAAATAATTCTTCTTTAAGGGGCCCTTAGCTCAGTTGGTAGAGCACCTCCCTTTTAAGGAGGGTGTCGATGGTTCGAGTCCATCAGGGCTCACCACAAAAAAATGCTAAAAATCCTAATTCCAATTTTTATATTGTTTTTGTTAGTTTTGTTTTGGACAAATATTGATAATTATTTAAACGAAAAATTCGGTTTTAATTTGGTCAAACTCCTACTGGGAATTCTTATTGTTTTATTGATTGGCATAGTAATTTTATTAATTAACTGAGTTTTATTGGTGGGTAATCCAATATAACTTCATTTATCCAGCCACTTAAATTTTCTATTCTTTTTTTGCTAGATGGATGTGTACTTAAAAATAACGGCACTTCTTTACCTTTTTTAATTGATGACATTCGCTCCCACAATTTTACAGACTCTCTTACATCATATCCGGCAAGTGATGAAAATATTAGACCAAGATAATCAGCTTCCGTTTCTTGTTTTCTACCAAACGGATTCATTATACCTAATCTAAATATATCAAGCCCGGTGTTTTGACCAACTGTTTGTCTTGCTCTACCAATAGCACCTTTTAAAAAAATATCTGCCACTTGAGATCCTATCTGTAATGTCATAGCCTGGCTCTGCCTTTCCATGGAATGTTTAGCTACTGCATGGGCTATTTCATGACCAAGCAAAACTGAAAGACCGTTTATGTTTTTAGTTACTTTTAGAATACCAGTGTAAACAGCTATTTTACCACCAGGCATACACCATGCGTTTAAAACTTTGTCATTGTCTACTAAAACATAATCCCATTCAAAATTATTAGTAGGGTCATCTTGTTTTTTGATTTCTGTAAAATAAGCGCTCACAGATCTTTCAATACGTTTACCTACTTTTCTTATATTGTCTAGATCATCACCTTTGGTGATTAATTTAGTTTTACTTTTAAATTCTTCATAAACTTTTGCCGCTTGTGCATTCATTTTGGTCTCAGAAAATAGAGATAATTGTTTTCTTTCAGTTATTGGAACAGTAGTGCAAGATGGCAATATAAGCGAACAGCAACCACATCCAAATAAACCAAGAAATTTTCTTCTATTTATGATATATTTCATATAGATTCATGATTTTAGATAATAAATTATTAATTGCAATTTTTATCTTGATTATATTATTCATAATTTACTCAAGTTATTACTAATGTCTCAGGAACAGAAAAAAAAATCATTACTAGTAAAAATAAGGAATTACTTTTTCGCCGGTGCCGTTGTTTTAATTCCAATAGGTATAACACTATACCTAACAATTTTTATTATAAAGATATCATCTAAAATAATTCCTAAAGAGTTAAATCCCAACTATTATTTGCCAGTTGATATACCAGGTATAGAAATAATCATTGCTGTAATTATAATAACATTTATTGGTTGGCTATCTTTATCTTTTCTTGGAAAAAAAATTATTGAAATTATCAATTTAATTTTAAAAAAAATTCCTATACTTAGAACAATATATTCAGCAATCGGTCAAATGACTGAGAGTTTTACAAAAACTGATAACAAACAAAAGAGTGTAGTACTACTTGAGTATCCTAAAGAAAATGTATGGGCTATAGGATTTGCAACAAAAACAAATAAAACAATTATGAGTGAAAAGGTCAATGAAGAACTAGTTAATGTATTTGTTCCGACAACGCCAAATCCTACGAGCGGTTTCCTTTTAATGGTTCCTAAACATAAGCTTATTTATCTCGATATCTCATTTGAGCAAGCCTCGAAATTTATAGTATCTGCAGGTACATCAAACATAGATTAACTATTCATTAAAATTTAAAACTTCAGCTTTATCATAAAGTTTTAACAAAAATTCATAATTTTTAATATTACCACCTTGATAATTAATTTGTTTAATATAACTTTCAGCTACTTCAAATAAATTATTATGTTTGTTTGGATCTACAAATTTAAAATATTTGTCACCACTTTGTTGAAAGCCAATTAAATCGCCAAATCCTCTAAGCTTTAAGTCCTCTTCTGCAATTTTGAAACCATCATTGTTTTCTTTTAATATTCTTATTCTCTTAATACTTTTTTGAGAAAGACTTTCTTTAAATAGCAATATGCATATGCCTTGTTTACTACCTCTCCCAACTCTACCTCGCAACTGATGGAGCTGTGCAAGTCCAAATTTATCCGCATTCTCAATTATTATTAAATTTGCATTTGGAAAATCTATACCGACTTCTATTACAGTAGTTGAAATAATAATCTTAGTTTTGCCCTCTAAAAACTGATTTAATATTTTTTCTTTTAAATTACCATCAATACCTCCATGAAGTATTTCCATTTCATCTTTAAATATTTTTTTTAAATCATGATATCTTTTTTCTACTGAAGAATGATTAATAAAACTTGATTCTTTAATTAACGGACAAATCCAGAAAACTTGATTTCCTAATTTTATTTGTTTTTTTACAATTTCTATTATTTCATTAATTTTCTTTTCAGACTTAGAATAGGTTAGAATTTCTTTTCTATTTTTCGGTTTTTCATTAATTCTGGAAACATCCATGTCACCATATATTGCAAGTAACATTGTTCTTGGAATAGGAGTGGCTGACATAACTAATAAATCACAATTGTTGCCTCCTTTCTTCGATAGATTCATTCTTTGTCTAACACCGAATTTATGTTGTTCATCAATAATTGCTAAACCTAGCTTTTTAAATAATATTTTTTTTTGAAATAAAGCATGTGTGCCTATTATTAGATCTATACGCCCATTTTTTAAATCGTTAAGGATTACTTTTCTATCTTTAGGTAAAGTTTTACCAGACAAAAAAGCAATTTTTATATTTGTATTTTTAAAAGTTTTATTCGCTGAAATAAAATGTTGTTTCGCTAAAATATCGGTAGGTGCCATAAATGCACATTGATAACCAGACTCAATTGTATTTGAAATCGATATAAAGGCACAAATAGTTTTTCCTGATCCCACGTCACCTTGTAAAATACGAAACATTTTTTTTCTTGATGATAAATCTCTTTTAATTTCATCTATTACCTTTAATTGATCATTTGTTAAATTAAATCCAAAATTTTCAATAATCTTTTTAGAAATGGTGTCATCAAAAACTTTTTGTTTTTTTTTAATTCTGTTGATCTTTTGTCTATTACTAGACATTAAAAGTAAATTTGTGAAAATTTCATCAAAGGCTAATCTTTCTATATATTTTTCCTTATTTTTTTTATTTGTATTAGGGTCGTGTAGTTTAGCTATTGATGTATTCCAATCTATTAAGTTTAAATTTGATATTAATTTTTTATCATACCATTCTTCGATATTAGGAATATTTTCTAAAACTTGACTTATTATCCTGTTGTATATTTTTTCCGTAATTCCATCTGTAAGATTGTATTTGGGTATCATTTTGTTAACTTTGTTTAATTCGTCTAATTTTGATATGTATTCAGGATTATTAATTTGAAATTTTCCCTTATAAGTTTGAACTTTACCACTTATAAATACATTAGATTGTATTGGTAAAACTTTTCGAATGTAACCCTCTCTGCTATTGAAGAATACTATATCAATTTTACTGTGCTCATCTTCACAAATAACTTTATTAGGCAAATTTCTAACTCTTGGAAAATTATATTTTATAACTTTCAGTTTAATTGTTGAAATCTTACCTGCCTCCAATTTATCTAATGTTATAAGATTGGTTCTGTCCGTGTACCCATATGGAAAATCTAAAAGTAAATCTCTAATTGTTTCAATTTTCTTATTTCTTAAATACCTGGCAGTATTTTTACCAACTCCTTTTAAAATTTTGATATTTTCAAAGATATAATCTTTTTTTTTCATTTTTTTCGATTCTAATATATAATAAAACTATCAGATGACTGAGTTAGAAAACTTAAAAAAAAAAGTTCTTTACAGATCAAATTACCGCGGAACTAAAGAAATGGATATACTTTTAAGTCGCTTTGTTAACAAATATATAAACAGTTTATCAGTAGATGACTTAAAAAAACTAAACGAATTTTTAGATATAAGTGATGATGAATTATCGAATTTTTATTTAAATAACAAAACTACTGAAGAAATTTCTAACAATCCAATTTCTAAAATATTTAAAAATTTTAAAATATAATGGCGGAGAGGGTGGGATTCGAACCCACGAACGAGTTGCCCCGTTGCTGGTTTTCAAGACCAGTGCTTTCAACCGCTCAGCCACCTCTCCAAACTAGAATGCTTTAATACTATTAATATGAACAAATAACAATATGGATAAATCTTTATCAGGCTCTAGTTCCTAATTTTGATATATGTTATTAAAATAGATGCTAAAAATATTAATTAAATTAAATTTAATTATTATATTTACTTTTGCTTCATCAAATCTTAATGCCAATCAGGAAAATTTCAATATTTGGCTTGAGGGATTTAAGACAAGAGCTGTGCAAAACGGTATTTCCCAAACTGTTGTGGATGATGTTATGGGAAATGCAAAATTTTTACCAAAAGTCATAGAGTATGACAGATATCAGCCTGAATTTTACGAGGATACTTTTACTTACATAAAAAAACGATCTGGAAAATCGAAAGTAAAAAAAGGTAGCAAACTTTACAAAAAGGAAAAAGCAATAATTGACGAAATTGAAAAAAAATTTTTTGTAGAAAAAGAATTATTGTTAGCATTAATGGGCATTGAAACCAATTTTGGTTTGTATCTTGGTAAAATGGATATTGTGTCCTCTCTAGCTACTTTAAGTTATGACAAAAGAAGAAGTCAATTTTTTACTGATGAACTTTTAATTTTACTTAGATTAGTTGATAGAAATATTATTGATAAAAAGATTTTATTTGGATCATGGGCAGGTGCTTTTGGCAATTTTCAATTCATGCCAAGAA